>JAAYRR010000052.1 GCA_012518675.1 Bacillota bacterium | reverse complement strand
GTGGATATAATGTCCTCTAAAATTTTCAAAGGCCCACCTCGTTTCAGTTTTGTTATTCGGTTTTGTTCAGATATTAATTTTTAATTTGCCCTGCCCAGTAAAAACACGGAGGCATGTTTTTCAGTTGTGTCATACGGTTGTGTTATGTATGCATCTGCCTGCGTAATTTTATTTTGAAAGGTGTTTAATAGCCCCATAAACAATAAACCCGAAAAACGCCAGTACCCCAAAGAAAGTCATATAAATGCCTTCTTTCATAGTTGGATGGGGATTGGGGACGAGCAGCGGCTTAATGTAATGATAAAGGGTGATGAATGTGAAAATGATCGGTAAAATAAGCCCTGCATAGGCCTTTTTTCCTTTCGTTAAAATTAAGATGCCACCAAAATAAAAGATCATAACTATAATCAGCATTGTAAAGGAAAGAAGGTCAATGGTTTGCAAAGGTTACCCCCCATGAAACTGCAAGATTTATAATGCCCCGCAAAGTATTTTTTATGGAAATATTTAAAGAAACGTATTAAAACGCTCAGGAATTGACTGCTACGCCTTCCGGTTTTGCCTGGTTTGTAAAGCTTAGCGCCCCTACCGGGCAGACTTCGACACAGCGGCCGCAGCCGGTGCAAGGGGATTCTGCCAAGGGGATATCGCCGATAGTTGTTACCTTGCGCTGCAGGCCCCGGCGGGAAAAACCAATGGCCCCCACCTTGACCTCTTGTTGATCAACCCAGACACATCTGCCACAGAGCACACACAGGCTGGGATCAAAAATAAAGGATCCCATGCTGTCGTCAACTGTAACCTCCTTTTCCAGGGGCTGCAGGCGGGTGAGCCGCAGCTTCAGTTTTCTTTCTTTTGCAATTTTTTGCAGCTCGCAGGCGCGGTTTTTAGGGCATTTGTTACATTCCAAACGATGATCGGAAAGTAACAGTTCAAAAGCAGTTTTTACCAGGCGATCTACGCGCGGGCTTCTGGTTTTTACAACCATGCCTTCATAAACAGCCTGGGTGCAGGCGGTGACCGGCCTGGAAAGCCCCTCCACTTCTACAAAGCAAAGACGGCAACTGGCTGCAGGACGTGTCTCTTCCTTTATTGCACACAGGTGGGGGATGTAGATTTCATTTTCCAAAGCAACCCAAAGCAGTTTTTCTCCTGCGGATGCGGTTATCTGACGGTCATCAATTGTTAACGTGATCTTTTTACCCATTTTTAGTTCCTTTCTTTTATTCCTCAGGCAGCACTGGTGGAGACAGCTTTATGACAGCATTATGTTCCGGAGGACATGTTTTAAGGCAGTTGTCGCATTTGACGCATTTTTCCTGATCAATGGCTTTCAGCCCGTCCTCCCTGGTATAGATTGCTTCTACCGGACAACTGCCGACGCAGACGTTGCAGAGTTTGGTGCACTTTTCCGGCACAATATAGTACAGGATCAGATCTTTACACATACGTGCCGGGCAGCGCCCTTCCAGGATGTGTGCCTCGTATTCATCCCGGAAGTAACGTAATGTTGTTAAAATGGGATTGGGCGCTGTTTTACCCAAGTTGCACAGGGAACCCATTTTGATGTCTTCTGCCAGTTCCTGCAGGATATCAAGATCGGCCAAGCTCCCTTTCCCTTGGGTAATACGCGTTAATATGTCCAACATATGTTTTGTTCCCAGACGACAAAAGGTGCATTTACCGCAGGATTCCTGCTGGGTAAATTCTAAAAAGTAACGGGCTATAGCAACCATACAATCATCTTCATCTAAGACAACCAAGCCGCCTGAGCCCATGATTGCCCCTGCTTTTTCCAGGGAATCGAAGTCAATGGGAATATCCAAGGTTTCTTCCGGCAGGCAACCCCCAGAAGGGCCGCCGATCTGGACAGCTTTAAATTCCTTATCATTTGGTATACCTTCACCGATATCAAAAACAAGCTGGCGCAGGGTTGTCCCCATGGGGACCTCCACCAGGCCAGTATTGGCTACCTTCCCCACCAATGTAAAGACTGCTGTCCCCGGGGTGGCCTCTGTCCCAATTTCCCTAAACCAACCTGCCCCCTTTTTGATGATTGCCGTTACATAGGCGAAGGTCTTTACATTGTTTAGAACTGTAGGCCGACCCCAAAAACCGGAAACGGCCATATAGGGGGGACGGGCCTGGGGGACACCCATTTTACCTTCCATCGAATTAATTAGTGCAGATTCTTCACCGCAGACAAAAGCTCCGGAGCCTTCAAAAACTTCCAGATCAAAGCTGAAGGTGCTATCTAAAATGGCGCTGCCCAGCAGCCCTTTTTTCCTAGCCTGTTCAATAGCGGTTTTTACCCTTTGCACAGCTAAGGGATACTCATTGCGAACATAAATGTAGCCTTTTGTAGCCCCCACAGCATAAGCGCAGATGAGCATCCCCTCGATAACCTGGTGGGGGTTGGATTCCAGGACACTGCGGTCCATAAAAGCACCGGGGTCCCCTTCATCAGCGTTACAGATAATGTATTTAATTTCACTGGGTGTGTTTCTACAAATTGTCCATTTTTTGCCCACGGGAAAGCCGGCCCCACCCCGCCCCCGGAGCCCGGAGTCCACCATTGCGGAAATAATTTCTTCCGGTTTCATTTGCAGTGTTTTTACCAGGGAGGCATAGCCCTCCCGGGCAAGATAGTGATCAATATCTTCAGGATCGATAAAACCGCAGTGTTCAAGGATAATCTTTTTTTCATAGGCGTCCCTGGGAAAATCGGAAAAGGTGGGGAAAATGTCATTGGGTTCCAGCGCTACTAAGGCATATTCATAGCAGGGATCATCATTACCCAAAAATTCTTCCACCAAGAGCTTGGCCAGGCCTTCATCCATGTGTCCATAGCAAAGCGCAGGGAAACCCGGTTTGGAGATAATGGCCATCGGCTCGGCATAACAGTGGCCCATGCAGCCCACCTCTATAATTTCGGCATCCAGGCCCTTGTGCTTAATCTCTTCTACAAAAGTATCTTTTACCTTTTGGGCACCTGCGGCCAGCCCGCAGGTTGCCGCGCCCACCCGGATCAATGTTTTTTCCTGCAGCGAATTTATTTTTTGTTCTGCCTTGGCTTTCATTCCAGCGTAATGTTCGGCAGCGGTTGCAATTTTCATACCTCTGAACCCCCTTCCTCTTCCGTCCCTTCTTCTGTTTTCTTTTCTCCGTTTGTTTCAAAAGTAAGCAAAATGCCATCTACCCGTGTGGGCGTAACATGCCCCTCCACTTCTTCGTCAACCAGCACCACCGGTGCCAGCGTACAGCAACCGACGCAGGCCACCCGTTCCAGGCTAAATTCCCGATCAGGGGTGGTCTCCCCTTCTTTAATGCTTAACCTTCTTTCAAAGGAATCAAGGGCAATATTTCCGCCAACCATATAACAGGCGGTTCCCATACACACCTTGAATTGATGTTTACCCGGAGGGTTTAAACGAAACTGGTTGTAAAAGGTGGCGATACCATAGACATCCACAGCCGGGATTTTCATGTTTTCAGCAATTTTATGCATGGCCAGTGTAGGCAGGTAGCCTAACTTGTTTTGCACTTGCTGGAGAACAGGAATAAGTTTTTCACGGCTTGTCCCTAGTTTGCCCAAAATATCTGTGACACTGTTGCAGATGATCTCTTCTTCTCCTTCTAATAATGGCACGTTTCAAACATCCCCTTCTGAATCTTGTTATACAAAAGCATTATACCATAATTAAAAAAGTGTTACGGCTTAAAAGCAATTTCTGCAATTTTTAATAAGTGGCAATGTTCGGGCAAATAACCGGCGACCTCTTTCTGGCTGTATTTTTTATTCTATTTTAAAATTAGTAATGATCTGTTGCCCATAATTATTTTCATAGCAAGAAAACAGAATTTCATCCCCTGCTTTAAAGGTTTCAATGAACGAATCAAGTTCAGGTTCAAACATAAAAGCTTGTGCCTGGTTTCCTATTTCCATTTCAATAAAGTTGTTATCAATTTGACCGACGTAGGTCCCCTTTTTTTCTACTATTTCCGGCATTTCTGCAGCAGGTATGGCTGTATAGCTTTCATTTTTATTATTTTTAATATTGTAGTCTTGGAAATTGCTGTTTATTTTAAGAATAAGATGCGGCACGGTGATCACCTGCACTACCCCTTCATCTGCAGCAGGTTCCTTTTCCTCCACTACGATTTCCAGGATATCATCTGTGACTGCGCAAGACCCCAGGGCTATGGTGTACCCGCCTGTAGGTTTTGTCCCGGCAGAAATAAGAAGGTAGGTATCCCCTGCGGTTGCATATTGCTGGGGTGTAAAAACAAAATACCCGCAACTTTTTACAGTTCCTGCCAAACTTTTTACCTCTACAGGCAGCCGTTCTGTGTCTGTAATAACCTTGTATTCCAGGGCCGTCCCCTCCGATGCAGGTGGTGGTTCCTGTTCGGGGGGGGTGTTAGTGAATCCGCAGCCGTTTGTTAAACAGGTGGTTAAGAAAATAAGCATTACAATAGCCAATGCCTTCTTGTTTTTAGCCATTATTACCGGCCTCCTAAAAATTTATTTGTGGGGTCTTTATAATCTTTCGCCGCTAAAAGAAACTTTACCCCATTGTTTCCCTGAAGCCTTATTTTTGTGTTTGTTTTCAGACCAGTGAAAACAAACTGCTGCTATGCTTCTATTTTACCATAGCCTTACAAGTAGAGAGATGCCGGTATTATTTTAAATTTAAAGCTTAGGTTCAAAATTTAATGTGCTGTTGTGCAAATCAAGCATAAAAGTAAAAAAAGCACCTCCGCTCCAGAAGTGCTTCTTTACTGCAACATAAAATTGCTATTTTTTTTTGGAAAAAAAATTGCCCACTTATCTATAAGATAATAACGATTAGCCCCCCACCGCCGTCGTTGATAATTCTCCCCAATGTTTCCTGCAGCTTTTGTTGTGCGTGGGGCGGCATATTTTCCAGTTTACCGGCAATGCCGTCTTTCACCAGTTCATAAAGGGATTTCCCAAATAAATTGGACTCCCAGAGTTTTTCCGGGTTTTCAGCAAATTCATCCATGAGGTAATTTGCCAGCTCTTCACTTTGTTTTTCAGTACCTACAATGGGGGTAAAGTCAGATTTTATAGGAACGCGCATAATATGCAGTGAAGGCGCGCTGGCCTGCAGACGAACACCAAAGCGCCCCCCTTGGCGGATGATCTCTGGTTCCTCTAAGTTTATTTCCTCCAGCAGTGGTGGGACAATGCCATAACCTGTAGTTTGTGCATCTTCGAGCGCCTGGGCAATTTTACTGTATTCCCGCTGGGCAAAAGAATAATCCTTGATCACTTTTAAAAGATCGCCTTGATCTTCAATTTCCATGCCGCAGATTTCAGTAAGCACTTTTTCAAAGGTTTCCTGTGGAGCAATAATGTCAATGTAGGCAACGCCACGGCCCAGTTCAATGTTTCGTGCAAAAGCCTCCTTGACAAGATCGTGTTCCCTGATTTTTTCCAGGGACGTTTCCACATCCCTAAGGCGTTCAACATCAAGCAGATGTTCCCTGATCAGTTTGGTATATTCCTCCACTGCCCAGTGAGACGGTTCCAGTGCTTCCACCCAGGAAGGCAGGCTGATGCTGATCTCCTGTACAGGAAACTCATAAAGAACCTCTTTGAAAAGAAGGTTAATGTCATTTTCGCTCAGTTCCAGGCAATTTAGGGGAACAACCGGTGCACCATACTTTTCGGTAAGCTCTTCTTTAAGCTGCAGGGCGCCCGGGGAAAAGGGCCTGGCTGAATTTAAAATGACAACGAAAGGCTTGCCAATTTCTTTCAGTTCGTTGATCACCCGCATTTCAGCGTCCAGGTATTGTTCCCGGGGGATCTCTGTTATTGTCCCGTCGGTTGTAACTACAATACCTATGGTGGAATGATCTTGTATGACTTTACGGGTACCGATTTCTGCAGCTTCTTCAAAGGGAATGGCCTCATCAAACCAGGGGGTATAAACCATGCGCTGCTTGCCCTCATCATCATAGCCTATGGCCTCCGGCACCATATACCCGACACAATCTACCAGCCTGACGTTCATGTGGATGTTTTCAGCTAATTTAATTTCTATTGCTTCATCGGGAATAAATTTTGGTTCAGTGGTCATAATTGTTTTTCCGGCGCTACCCTGGGGCAGTTCGTCCTTGGTTCGTTCTAAAATTTGGGGGTTGTCAATATTGGGGAGAACAAGTTTTTCCATAAATTTTTTAATGAAAGTAGACTTACCCGTTCTGACCGGACCAACAACTCCTAAATAAATATCACCTCCTGTTCGTTCGATTATTTCTTTAAAAAGATCGAACTTCACAGCTTCTCCCCTCCTTATTTTCCGGACATATTGCAACAATGAAATGTGTTAACGTTATATTTATATGAAGATAAAGGGACAATATTACCTTTAATAAAGAAAAACTGGTCTTCTTTTTCAAATAAGCCTGGGCTGTCTGCCGATCAGGCAATAAAAAACGTTTTTCAAAGGTGTGAAAATTTTGCAGGACCAGGCATTATCAAAGCCCCCCTGAAAAAAGGGGGGCTAAGTCTGGCCCTGTACAAAAAATGTCATGTAGGTTTGAGGGGGTGTTGTTTGTTCAGTCGAAGGCGATTTCTTCTATTTCATGGGTTTTTTGCCGCAGCATAAGATCTTTAACTGCTTCCCGGGGATTTTTACCACAAAATAAAAGGGAGTAGACCTCTTTGGTAATGGGCATCTCCACATTGCAGTCCCGGGAAAGGTGGTAGGCAATCCAGGTAGCCCTGATTCCCTCGGCAACCATCTTCATAGAGGATGTTATTTCTTTCAAAGAATGGTTTTTGGCGAGCATCGTCCCTAAGTAGCGGTTGCGGCTGTGGGGGCTGGTGCAGGTTACAAAAAGATCGCCCAGGCCTGTTAAGCCGCTGAATGTCCCTTTTTGGGCGCCCAAGGCGACCCCCAGGCGGGTAATTTCTACCAAACCCCTAGTGAGCAGCGCCGCTTTGGTATTATCACCGTATTCCAGCCCGTCGCAGATACCGGCGCCAATGGCAATAATATTTTTTAGGGCACCACCGAGTTCCACCCCGACAAGATCGGGGTTGGTATAAACACGGAAAGAAGGGGTCATAAAAAGATCCTGCACTTCTTCTGCTACGGCCTGTTCCATGGCAGATACAACTGAGGCTGTCGGTATGAGGCGGCTAACTTCTTCTGCATGATTGGGTCCGGAAATAACAGCAATTTTGCCAAAGGGTGCCAATTTGGCAGCAATAACCTGTGAAAGGCGTTTTAGTGAACCTTCAGCCAGTCCCTTGGCTGTGTTGACTACAATAGTTTGTTTGCTGATTAGGTTTTTAATTTTTTGGGCAATCGCACCCACTGCATGCGAAGGCACAGCTAAAACAACCAAATCCTTGCCCCTGACAGCTTCCTCTAATTTATTTGTCAATTTTATATTTGCCGGTATTAAAATATCAGGTAGATAGTCACTATTTAGTCTTGATCTGGTTATTTCTTGCAGTAAATCGGCATTTCTGACCCATAGGCTGATGTGCAATTCTTTTTGACTGAGCAGTACAGTTAAGGCTGTGCCCCAGCTCCCTGCCCCAATTACTCCGATTTTCATGGTTCCTTGCCTTTCCCCGGCTCTCAAAATTTAATTTTTTCCCCAAGGCGGGATTCTTTTCCTTGGAGAAGCCTTTTAATGTTTGGTTTGTGTCTCCATAAAAGCAGGAGGCAAATTGCCAGGCCGAATGTAAAATATTCCCAGGAAAAACGCAAAAGCAGCATGGTTATAGGTATAGCAACAGCCCCCAGCATCGATCCCAAGGAAACATAGCGGGTAAAAATAACAACCAGTAAAAAAAGGCCAAAGACGATCAGGGCGGGTAGAGGAGCAATCCCCAAAAACACACCCAAGGTTGTCGCCACCCCCCGGCCGCCCTGGAAAGCAAAGAAAAGCGGCCAGTTGTGCCCGATAATTACCGCGCCACAACAAAGCAATACGGCCCAAGTTTGCATTAAAAAATGTGAGGCCAACAGAAAGACAAAAAACCCCTTCAGGGCATCAAGCACCAAAACGACAGCGAAAAATTTTAACCCCAGCAGCCGGGCTGTATTCGTAGCACCTGTACTGCCGCTGCCGACTTTTCTGATATCAATGCCTCTTGTTTTTTTGGCAATCAGGTAACCGCAAGAAACGGAACCTATTAAGTAGGAGATAATGAGCATTAAGATGATCAACCTTATCTGTCCCCTTTCCTTTTGCGGCGGGCTCTTAATAGCAGGCGTAAAGAGGTACCTTCAAAATCGAAAGCTTCTCTTAAACAGTTTTCCAGATAACGCAAATATGAAAAATGTATTAAGGCCGGATTATTAACAAATAAAACAAAGGTTGGCGGCTTGGTGGAGGATTGTGTCCAATAATAGATGCGCCCCCTTTTTCCCTTGACAGTTGGCGGTGGATTCAGGCCCTGTGCCTCCATAAGAACTTCATTCAATAAACCGGTAGGTATACGTCTGCTATAGTTTTCATATATTCTAGGAAATAAGTCGAACAGGCGATTTAAGCGGTGGGGGGTGTAAATAGAGGTTAAGGCAAGCGGTGCAAAGGAAACAAATTTTAGGGCTTTCCGGGTCGCGTCTTTTAGTTTTACGACATCATCCTCTGAATATGTCTTACTGATCAGATCCCATTTGTTCAAGGCAATAATCAAAGCCTTGCCGCTTTCCAAAATATGACCGGCAATTCTTTGATCCTGTTCTGTTACGCCTTCCGGGGCTTCTAATAAAAGAAGGGCTAAGTCGGCGCTGTCCAGCGCTTTTAAGGCGCGCAAAACACTGTAATATTCTACATTTTCACTAACCCTGCTTTTGCGGCGGATGCCTGCTGTGTCAACAAAAATATATTTTTTTCCTGCATGTTCTATCAATGTATCAATGGCATCCCTGGTGGTTCCCGGTTCCCGGCTGACAATAATTCTTTCCTCGCCCAACAAGGTATTAATTAGTGATGATTTTCCCACGTTGGGGCGCCCGAGCACAGCGATACGAACAGCGTCTGTTGCCGGTATCCTACCGCTTATATCGGACGGGAAAAAAGAAATAATTTTATCCAGAAGTTCTCCCATGTTCAAGCCGTGTGCTGCTGAAATGGGCAACGGTTCATTGAAACCTAATTTATAAAATTCAATAATATTTTGTGCTGGTGATTCTACCTTGTTAACAACGAGCAGGACAGGCTTTCCCTGACGGTGCAGGAAAGTTGCTATTTCCTCATCCAAAGGAGTCAACCCCTGGCGTCCATCAACTAAAAAAACCACTACGGCAGATTCTTTTAAAGCCAATAAAGCCTGCTTTTGGACTTGGGCCTCCAGGCCCTTCCCGCCGGGAAAAGTGAGGCCGCCACTATCGATCACATAAAATTCCCTGTCCAGCCAGCTTGACCGGCCGTAAAGACGATCCCTGGTAATTCCAGGCACTTTTTCTTCAATTGCTTTGCGGCCTTTAACAAGGCGGTTAAAAAGTGTTGATTTTCCTACGTTAGGCCGGCCTACCAGGGCCACCATCGGCACAGACAAAACCATCCCCCCCTTGGCAAAAGCGCAGGCAAATTTCCTTTAATTTAAAAATTTACTTGCCCATAAGCTGTTTTAAGCTGTAAACAGGTAAAAAAAATGGTTTTTTCACCTTATTATCCTATTTACCGCTTAACCTGTCAAGATGCCTGCGCCAGAGTGCTAGGTCAATAGACACCTGGTGGTTAACTGGAGGGGTGTACCTTGGGGTTTCTTGTTCTGTCTGCAGGCGAAAAATAGCTTCCGTAGTCAAAACTATTACACAGTCGAAATTGCAGTAACCATCAGGTATGTCCCTCCGGCTGGATATTTACACAGGGTTGCAGTCAAGGTTTGCAGCTAACCCTGACCTTGTCTTCAACTGCCTCAACAATTTTCCTTATCTTATAAAAGGCCAGGCGTGAACCGGGAAATAGAAACAGCCTGCCAATGGTGACTAAATTTAACCTGCGAGATAAAAAACCGCCAAATTTCAACAAAATATTCAGGCTGGAAACTGTGCAGGCCAGGGTTACCCTCCGATCGTTAACATCCATTATTTTACAAAACTCTCTGAGGGCGGTTTCCACTACCGTACCGCTGTTTTTGCAACCCATGACATAAACCTCATATCCCAGTTTATCATTACCCATGTAAAATATTTTCCCGTAATCCCGGTTAGTCCGCTGATCAAAATTTGGGCAAGCCAACAGTTCACCGGCAGAAGGAAGCCTGTTTCTTTTCAAAAGACCCAAATGCAATGCCGCAGCGATCACTGAAGAATGTGTGCCGCCATAACAATGGTAAATAATTTTCATCTTTTTCCCCTTAATGCCGGACGATGATATAGACCCCATTTTCCAAGTCGTGGATTACACCGGAGGTGATCCGTGCTAAATAAGTGGCGATAGTATCCTGTTCTTTTTTATCAGCTGCATAAAAAAGGGGTGTGCCGCATCCGCCTACTTTATGGCGATCCAGTGTCACAACGGCTAAAATAAATTTTTCTATTTCCAAAGATCTTCATCCTTATCAGTCAGATGCCTTTTTTCCGATACGGGTGCTTAAAGGGGTAACAGATGCACTTTCCAAAACAGGGACTCTTTTGATGGCCTCCAATAAAAGGTGAATGTCTTTTTCCATGGGAACAATAACCAGGCCCACCCTGCCTGTATCCAGATCCCTGCGGACAACCGGCGCAAATTCACCGGTATCCATGTCCTTATGAATACCGAGCAGCATAGCGGCATCATGGGCAATAGCCATGCGTTGGCCGTTGTTGGCAAGGGTGGCCCGGGCATCATCATCCCGCGGTTCAATAATAACACCCAAGGCTCTTTGGAGGTAAGTTTTCCTAACATCTTCTGTTCCCAAATTCATAAGATGAAGGTTTTCTACGAAAAGGTTTGGTCCTGCAAAGTGTATTGTAGCTGCACGCACATTGGCAATCTGCCCGATTATTTTGCCCCCCATTAGCTTGTTAGAGGTAAAAAAAGCTGCCAGGCCGACCAACAGGCCATAAAAAATGTTACCCCAATAGGTTGCGCCACCAACCAATAAGGAGGCGAACATTACTATGTAGTTTCGTGCCTCAAAAACCCTGGCAATGCCCTCAATGTAATCAGCACCCCGGGAAATCAGTCCTGTCCGATCCAGGTTTTGCAGCATCTCTCTTTCCATACTGCGTACCTCCCGGAACTGTGTTGCCGCCAAGGCCAAAAACGTAACTGCTGTAAATTCCTTTTCCATCAGGGCGGGTATGGCAATGGAACCGATGACCGCTGCAATAAAAGCTAAGGCCAGGTGGGTTAACACGCCATGGGGATAACTGGGATACTGGCGGTAATCTCTTTTTAACATAAAAAAACGAATTAAAACCCCCACAGTAACGCCGTTAAACATTGCCTGTGCAAAAGGGGCGCCCGGTACGTTCATTTGACCACCCTGTCAGCTACTGTTCTAAGACAGATTATATCTTGTTTAGGCAGTACCCCCGTCATTTCCACTGTGATCACCGTCTCCCCTGTCACCATTTCTTTTGTCTTTGAACTCTGCAAACTCCCTGCTAAAGAAATGGCGCAGTTTGGCACGTAATTCTTCTATGCTTCCTGTTCCAATCAATAAATAACCACCTAAGGCCAAGCCTGCAATAAAAATTATCCAGAGGATACTTTTTAACGCTGTGCCGCCCAGGCCTTCACGGGCCTGCTTACCGGGTTCCCCCATAAAATATACTTCTATGACATCGCTGAAAAGTCCCATTGATCGGGCTGCACCTTCCCGGGTATTTTCATGGGTTCCGACCTCAAACAAAAGGGACAGGGGCAAAATATCCTGATTATAATTGCCGCTGGCCATGAAAATACCCTTTACCAAGCCGGGGTGAACCTTGTCTGCAACCTTTTTAAGGCCTTCGGCAAAGTGTCTGTTACTTTGGATATTCTGGTTTTGCTGCCCGACGACTATTTGGACCTGTACTGTTGGTGTGTCCTCTACTTCAGCGGTATATTCTTCTGCTGGAACTGCATCGCGATGAACATCAAAAAGGGCTCCCACCCCCTGATGTAAAAGCTGTTCTGCTGTTCTGCGGGAACGATTATAGGCCCCGGCATCATGGGGTACATGTGTATGTGAAGAATAGTTAACCTCCAACCCTTTTTCTCGTAGGGCTTCCACAAAAGCATGCCCCACCTGCAGGATACCGCCACCTTCCAAGGTGCTTTCCTCACCATCCGAAGGCACATAGGATTCTGCACCGTGAGAGTGATACACTCCCATGCGGGGCACATTGTTTTCCGGTTTGTTTTCCGGGCGTTTCTTCTGAAAAACAGTTTTTTCTAAAGAGCTGTTGTCTTGCGAAATGGTTGCTATATTTCCTTCAAAAAGTTTAATTTTACCTTTAGAACGAGCCCAGGCTATGTCACCTTCAACCTTTTCCACACAAAACAGTTCGTTTTCACCGGTAATATATTCATTACCGGGGCGAATAAGCCGTGCTGTTTTCATGATGGTATCTTTGCTTTCCAGATCCTTCATGAAAAAAAACCCATCGCCTCGTTCGTCCATTTCCTGGAGTGCAAGGAAATCCGGTGTATTTTGGGCTTTTGTTGGAAGGGCATTGAACAGTACCGGGTTTAAAAGTATCAAGCAGAAAAATAAAAAGGTGATCAAAATCCTTGGGAAATTTTTTTTGGACATGAATTTATGCATCTCCTTCACCGGGTTCATTTTCTGTTTTAACCGGGTTGTCTTCTGTGCCCGGGCTATCTATTTTACCGTTTCCCTTTTTCCCCTGCGCTTCCAAACTAATCCTTTCCAGGGTCTCACCGGTTAATTCTGCAAAACCAAGCGCTATAAACCCGGCAATTACTATTGCATCAAAGACACCGGCACCACCAATAGCAATTGGTGTTGTGATGCCGGCCATAATGTTTTCTATGCGGGCTAAAAGATCATTGAAGAAGATGGCAAGTGTGCCGGCAATAAAAGCACTTCTTCTACTGCGTCCGGCTAAATAAGCCACCAGGCCGGCCAGCAAGGCAACGAAATAAAGCGGATCTAAAAAAAAGTTATGGGTGGGTTCTATAGGCATGATCTTTAGGGCTGCATAAACGACGGCAGCCGTGATTACTACAGCAATAACTGAGCGGCTGATCTCATGTTTTTCAGCTTTGCTCCATAAATAGCCGACCAATATGAGCGGGATAACCCCTCCGCCGATATTAATGCTGAGACTGCTGCCCAACTGAATATCAGGCAAAAATCCACCGGCGATCATCGCGGCCAAAAACAATAAAGCAGCCCGATCGCTTAAACGCAACCTATCCAGAACCCGGTGCGCAAAACCAAAATAAACCATGACAGCTACTGCCAACAAAATTACCTGACCTGCAATCAAAACCCCTATCCCTTCCTTTGGATAAAATATTGTTTTACCCCCCTAGAATAACCCCAGCCTGAATAATTATTCTGTATGGACGGCCGGACTGTCCGGCAGAAAAATAATAAATCACCTGGTTGCCCATTTTTAACCGGGTGGCCAGGTGATTTTAAGGTATTAATTTATAATATCTTTTTTATTCGTTTTCGTTTTCGTTTTCTTCTACTTCTTCTTCCTTGGCTGTACGGCTGTTGTTAAACAGATCGCCAAAAACATCTCCCAGGGTTACATTTTGACTTTCGCTTTCTTGGGAGGAAGACTGCAGGAAGTTTCGTGAAGCCGGGCGTGCTTTTTTCATACTCAGGCTAATCCTTTTATTGTCCACGTTGATGTCTAAAATCTTGGCTTCCACGTCCTCCCCTTCACGGATAATTTCCGAGGGGTGGTTAACATGGAAATCAGCCATCTGGGAAATATGCACCAGTCCTTCCGCACCGGGTATTAATTCCACAAAAGCACCAAAATTAACAATTCTGGTAACCCGGCCGGTAATGATCTCCCCTACAGTGAATTCCTTGTTAATTCTGGTCCAGGGATCCAACTGGGTCCGCCTGATGCTTAAACTGATGCGTTCTCTTTCCGGAATAACCTCCAGGACCTTGACGTTAACTTCTTCTCCTACCTTTAAAACTTCTTGAGGGTGCCCGACCCTTTGCCAGGAAACCTCGGAAATGTGCACTAGCCCGTCTATACCGCCGACATCAACAAAGGCACCGAAATCCGTTAGCCTTTTTACAATGCCTTTAATAATTTCATCCTCTTTTAAGCTTGCCAAAACCTCTTTTTTTTGTTTTTCTGCTTCTTCCTCCAGGAGCAGTTTTCTGGAAAGAATAATTTTGTCTCTTTCCCGGTTCAGCTCTATAACTTTAAAGGAAAATTCCTGTCCCATAAACTGTGTAAAATCGGGAATATAACGGACATCCACCAACGAACCGGGCATGAAAGCTTCGATTCCGCTGTCGAGGTCAACAATAATGCCGGCAGGTACAACCTCTTTTACAATACCCTGCATTGTTGTGCCTGTTTCAGCAGATTCCTCTATTTCCTTCCAACGTCTTTCCCGTTCCAGTCGTTTCTGGGAAACAATAATTTTATCTTCTTGCTGGTTAACCCTGAGTACTAGCAGATCGATTTCGTCCCCCACTGCAAATTTATCTTTTAAGGAAGGCTCTTCTTCTAAAATAATTTCATTACGGGGAAGTATAGCCTCTGATTTGTAACCTATGTCAACCAATACTTGCTCTTCCTCCACCAGAACAACCTTGCCTTTGACGGCATCCCCAGGCCGGTAATCCCTGATCTCCTGGAAGGAAAAGCCCTCTTCTGTACTGGTGTCTTCTGTCCTGGTATCTTCTAAATTATCCAATTTACCGTTTTCCATCTTCACCATAACCTCCTTTATCGTCCAGGGGGGGGTTGAAGCCCCGGCAGTTACCCCCACCCTTTCTACCCCTGCCAGAGACTCCCCGGGAATTTCCCAGGCCTCAGCAATTTGGTAAGTTTTTACTACTTCACGGCAGACCTGGGTCAATTTGTGTGTATTGGCACTTTGGGGATCACCCACAACAAACATTAAGTCGACCGTAGCAGCCAGCTTGGCAGCAGCACCCTGCCTGAACATGGTAGCTTTACAGATGGTATTGCGCACTTCTAATTCAGGATTAATAACTTTCAGTTTTTTAACTAAAGACCAAAAGCAGTCTTCTCTTTGGGTGGTTTGCGAAATTAAAATTGTTTTGGAGGATAAGGGCATTTCTGCCAACGCATCATTTTGCTGTGGATCTATAACTGTAGTATTTTCTCCGGCCCACCCCAGCAAAGCTTGTACTTCAGGATGATAGCGATTTCCAAAAATAATAATATTATAACCTTTTTGACCATACTGGTGGGCAATTTTCTGTAACCTTTTAACAAAAGGACAAGTAGCATCGACAATTGTAATCCTTTTGTCTGCCTGCAGGTCCTGATAGAGAACAGGTGAAATCCCATGTGCCCGAATGATTACAGTGATTTCTGAAGCAACTTCATTTACTAGTTCCTGAACAGAGGTTACAAGCTGGACTCCCTTGGCAGCCAAATATTGAATTACCTGTTTATTGTGTACCAAGGGCCCAAGGGTATAAACCTTTTTCCCCCGCGACACTTCTCTGAGTGTAAGTTCCAGAGCGTTTTTAACTCCCCGACAAAAGCCAGCATATTCGGCCAAAAAAACCTGCAAAAAAACATGCCCCCATTTTACAATAGCTTCTTTATTTCTGCCATGATCTGTAAACTAATTTTTTCTAAAACTTCTCCCTTTATTTTACCCCCTTCTTCAAAATATATCAAAGGCCCAATATTTATTTTAACCGGTTGGAAAATGCGGGGGGGCCATTTGATTGCGATGGGCAAAACAGGTTTTTTGCTCTTTAAGGCAATTAACGCTGCACCGTGATGCGGTTTGCCCAGCTCCCCAGTTCGCATTCTTGTTCCTTCCGGGAAAAGCCCTAGGATTCCTCCTGCAGAAAGAACTTGCAGGGCCCGCCTGATAGCCTTTCGATCTGCAATATTTCTTTTTACAGGAAAAGCCTCCAGTTTTTTAAGTATAAAGCCCAGCGGAAAAATTTTAAAAAGTTCTTCCTTAGCCATAAAATAAATTTTTCGTTCTTTTAAAGGCAGGCTGCCCACCAGGGGGGGGTCGAACCAACTGGTATGATTTGCACAAATAATATAAGGCCCCTGAAGAGGCAGGTTTTCCAGGCCGTCAAAATTCAATAAATAAAAAACCTTGAAAAAATATGCAAATGAATTGCGGATCAAGTAATAGAACATGCCGGCTAGCCCCTGCTTTCCGTATGCTTAATAAAACCAATTACCTTTTCAACAACCTCTTCCAGGTTGTAGCAAGTGGTATCAATTACCCTGGCTTCAGGTGCAATTTTTAACGGCGCTTCTTTTCTTTCCGAGTCGATGCGATCCCTGGCGGTAATTTCCTTTAAAAGGCTGTCCGGATCGACTTCCAGGCCCTTTTCCTGCATTTCAAGCCAGCGCCTGTGGGTACGTTCTTCCAAACCGGCATCCAAAAAAAATTTATGATCGGCATTAATTAAAACATTTGTACCGATATCCCTGCCTTCCATGACAATACCGTTGCTTTTTTCTGCAATTTTTCTTTGCAGGTAAACAAGTTCCTTTCTTAAATCCGGTGAACGTGCTATCAAAGAAACATGTTTATTTACCTCCGGGCTACGGATTTTTTCCGTTATATCTTCACCATCCAAAAGGATCAGGGTGTTCATATTTTTATCAAATTTAATTTCAAGTTGACAGTGGCGTGTCAGTTCACCTAAAAGAAAATTATCAGAAAGATCAAGGCCTTCGTTTAAAGCCTTGAAAGTAAGGGCCCGGTACATGGCACCGGTATCCAGGCATTTTAGGCCCAACCGGCGTGCTACTTCCTTGGCTACACTGCTTTTACCGGCTCCCGCAGGGCCATCAATGGCAATCTGCATACAAATACCCACCCCAAAATCCAAAAATTACGTTTTTAGCCCCTGTTTCTCTTAAAATTAATATGCCGGATACATCCCTGGACATTCAGCCTGTAAATGTGTCACCAGAGAAGAATCCGGCCGGTATATATGCTCTGAAATGTATTTTATCCCTTTGTAAACACAAAGCTTACCCAACTTGGTACGCACTTTTTTCAGGGCCAAATATTCTTTCCTGCTTAAAAATAAAACAACTGCCGCCTTAATAGCTTTCAACCTTCCACCGTACACCTTTTTACCACCCCAGAAAAAACCCTTCTGTAAGCATAATATACTATTGCCTATCTTTTGACAACCCTAAGATCAAATATTTTTGGATTTAAGGTATAATCCAGGCTAAAAGCTCTCTTTCTCCAAAGGTTTTAATCTCAAACCCTTTCTTGGGGGCCTCCAAATCGCCATTGACCGCAACCACCTTGATAGTTGCAGGAACGTCCCCGCTTACCTCCCCCAGCACCTCCAGCAGGTCGCCGGGCTGCACACAAATTTTTAGGTTGTGCCCCTCCCTGAAGGAACCTACAATCTCGTTATTTAAAAGTAAAGACAGTTCCGGGGACACACCCGGGGGTGGCAACAGCGCCAATTCCAGGACAATTTCTTCTACCTGTTCGTGGCTGTAAGGCGGGATCCCGACAGCCATTTTTCTGCCAATGACATCCTGGGCTTCTGCCAGCGGTTGACCTTCAAGTTGATCGGTTTTACTAAGCAATGTACGCAGATCACTATTTAAAAGCATGGCCTGGACAACAAAAAGCAAAACCACAAAAGACAGGGCTATTCTGAAAATAAACTTTTCTGTGCCGGTTACAAAACGCTGCAGCCATTTATCAAAATCCATAAAAAAGCCCCCTTTGCTATAATTTTATGCAAAAGAGGGTTTTTAATGCTTTTTGGGTCTAATTTTATAGTTTATTCTCTTGTAAGCAATAAAAGTTTGGTTTGGAGAAATTCATTTACCCTGAAAAGCAGTCTTTCAATTTCTTTTTTGCTAAGCAGAATACTGCCCGGTTCCAGCAGCTCAATGCGCCTGAATTCTTCCCGAAAAATAAAACGCAGCAGATCTTCCAATGTATCTGCAGTAACCAGCAGTTCCAAAGGGGCATAAGCGATATCTTCATCGTATTCTTCATCATAAACATTATATATTTCCCCGGGATCAATATTTTCTACAGTAATACCCTGAAGGGGAATGTTTCGCCATCTGGCAACCTGTTGTTCCCTGAATTCCTGGGCAACATCTTCTGTTTTTTTACCGCCGAAAAAGAAGCGCGCCGGCCTTGGTTTTCCTTTATAATCAAAGCGCACCTTAAACCGAAGTTTAGTATTTGGGTGAGATTCCTTTTTTTCTTTTTCTATCTTTTTTTCTGTTTCTTTTTCACGAGAATCAATTTCAGGCCTGAGCATTGTTAACTCCTCCCCCAAAATATCTACATAAAGCAACATTCTTGTTCTTATAAAGGAGCGGCGATACGGTTATTTTGCCTATTATTGCTAATTTAATTCGCTAAAACAACATTATTTCCTGCTTTTTTATAAAAATAGTTATGACCGGCAGTAAACACACTTCTGCAGGAAGAAGCAACCTAATGATTTAATTGCAGGTGGCCGGTACCGTTAAACAGTTCCAAATAAGGATTTCCCCAACTGTCATACAGTATTACGGTCAGGGAGGCCGTCACCAGTCTTAATCTTGAAATTTTGGATAAAGGTATTTCCAAAATGCCGGCAACAACAATTTTAATTGCGCCTCCATGAGTGATCACAGCTAAGTTTCCAGCCGGATAGTTGTCCAATAACAGATCGTAATGGTGCTGTATTCTCTTTTGAAACTCCTTTAAGGATTCTCCCCCTGGGATATGATTTGAAACAGGGTCCGAAAACCATTTTTCCATTACCCGTCGGTCCGTTTCATTCATTTCCTTATAAATTTTTCCTTCCCAGTTTCCAAAATGCATTTCCATTAGTCCTTCTGCAGCTTTAGGGGTTAAATTGTGTTTGCCGGCAATAATTTTTGCTGTTTCCCAGGCCCGGGACAAGGGACTGGCAGAAATTGCTGCAAAGTTTTCGCTGCTCAAATAATTAGAAAGCAAGCGGGCCTGATTTTTCCCGTTTTCATTTAAAGGAATATCCTTCCGGCCCTGGAAACGCATCTGCCGGTTCCAGTCTGTTTCCCCATGGCGAATTAAATATATTTTTTTCATAGTTAATAATTTAAACCCTCCTTTAGCAAAAGTGAATACAGCACGGATATCCAGCAGCTTTTATAACGAATGGCCCTGTAAAAAAACACTGTTGGGCCGGGTATTTTTTTATCCTGTGGCCGGCGCTGCCAACCCATTCCCCGTTGCTATTCTTTTAGGCCTGCCAAAAAGGAAAGTTTGCGGATTTCTGCAGTTGTTAAAACCCTGTAGGCAGCGGGCTGCAGGCCCTGCAGGGTAAGAAAAGCCAAGGATACCCTTTTTAAGGACAGGGCAGGGTAGCCCAGGGCTGAACACATACGTTTAATCTGTCTTTTTTTACCTTCATGCAGTGTCAGTAAAAGAGAAGCCTTGCCCTGTTGGACAGTAACAATTTTGGCCTTTGCCGGGGCGGTTTTCCCATCTTCCAAGAGGATCCCTCTGGAAATTTTTTGCAGGTCATCTGCTGTGGGCACTCCCCGGACCAGAACAAGATATTCCTTTTTTATTTCAAAACGGGGGTGGGTCAAGCGGAAGGCCATTTCGCCATCATTGGTCAGCAAAAGCAGGCCGGTGGTATCCTTATCCAACCTGCCCACCGGGAAAAGGCCTTTTTTAATTTTCCGGGGCAGCAGGTCCATTACCGTAGGTCTTCCAAACGGATCTTTTACGGTTGTCAGAAAGCCGGCTGGTTTATAAAGCAGATAATATTTCTTTTCCCCGGCAGGTTTTACGGGTAAGCCGTCCACTTCAACCTTGTCCCGCCGGGGATTAACTTTTGTGCCGGCCTTTGTCACTGTTGCGCCATTAATCTTTACCCTGCCGGCAGCAATAAGTTTTTCTGCACCACGCCGGGAGGCCAGGCCCGCAGAAGCTAAATATTTTTGTAGTCTGATTAAAGTGTTCATTTCCCTGATTATAATACATCTGTTATTTAAAAACCAACTGGCAAATAAAAATAGCAGCCAACAGGCCTGCTATGTCGCCCAACAAACCGGCGGCCAATGCATGGCGCGGTTTTTGGATGCCTACTGCACCAAAATATACCGTTAGAACATAAAGGGTTGTATCTGTACTGCCCTGCATCGTGGCGGCCATCCTCCCCAAAAGGGAGTCAGCCCCGTGGGTGTTCATCATTTCCGCCGCGATTGCCAAAGCCCCGCTGCCGGACAAGGGACGCATAAAGGCCAGAGGAAGTACCTCTACAGGAATACCGGTAAATCGTAAAACAGGCGTGAAAACCGAAATAAGCAGTTCTAAGGCACCGCTGTCCCGAAACAATCCAATTGCCACCATCATTCCCACCAGAAAAGGGATTAACCGGACAGACATGCCAAAACCTTCCTTGGCACCTTCAACAAAGGTTTCGAATACCCTGACCCCGCGAAAGTAGGCATAAAGCAGCGCTGATAAAATTAGGCAAGGGACAACCCAGGTGGAAAAGGTGTTAAAAATATGTAAGGGGTTCATTTTTTCCCCACGGGGTTACTTCTTTTAGGCATACAGTTTAACGCCTCCTCTTTGTTTTTGTTTTTTTTGTAACGGTGGTAATAGCGAAAAAAACGATCACTTAAAATAGCAACCGAAGCTGAACAAAATGTAGCTGCAATAGTTGTTCCTATAACATCCGCCGGGTTTTGGGCCCCCGTAGCTGCCCGGATGGCGATTATAGTTGTCGGTATTAAAGTCAGGCTGGCGGTGTTGATAGCCAAAAACGTACACATATCGTCCGTGGCCTCCCCGGGGTTGTTGTTTAGGCTGTCCAGTTCTTTCATCGCCTTAATACCGAAAGGTGTTGCTGCATTGCCCATACCGAGCAGATTGGCCCCCATATTCATAAGCATAACGTTCATCGCCTGGTGATTGCGCGGCACCCCGGGGAACAGCCAATGGGCAATGGGTTTAAGAAAAAAGATGACAATATGTATAAAGCCTGATTTTTCGATTATTTTCATTATTCCCAACCAGAAAACCATAATACTGATCAGCCCTAAAGAAATGTTTACAGCTTGTTCGGCAGAAGCAAATATCAAAGGGGTAATGGTTTCCATTTTACCGTTAACTGCGGCAACGATAATTGAAACAACAATCATGCCTGCCCAAAGTAGATTAACCACATTATTCTCTCCTTAATATTTTTTGCAACCGCCTCCATAATCCAGTCTTTTTTACTTCCTGGCCGGCAAGCAAATCTACTACCCCCACTACCTCCCTGCCAAAACAAATTTCCAGCTCCCCGATTCTTTCTTTGTTTCTTAAAGGAGCCTTCAAAGGTTCGTCTATTATAAATTTATAAGTGACCTTTTTTTCTTCCTTTGCATCTTTTAAAGGGTAATAAAAGCTATCTGCAGCAATTACCTTTACCTTTTTATCATCGCCCCGGGAAACAGCGGCAGATTTTAAATGTTGACCTTTGTTGATCACTTTTTTATAGTTGAACTCTGTAAAGCCATAGTCAAGCAGTAATGTAGTATCTTCCCACATCTGTGGTGCATTAAAAACCACAGTAATCAGCCGCCGGTTACAGTTTTGGGCAGCCCCCACAAAGCAGCGGCCAGCCGGTGTTGTCCAACCTGTTTTTATTCCTTCTGCACCGGCATATAGTTCAAATAACTTGTTTTGGTTGTACAAAAAACGATCCCAAGGCTGACCTGGCCAGGAAATAAGAGCCTTAGGCGTGGCAATAATGCGGCGGAATTCCCGCATGCCCATGGCATGGGCGGCAATACAGGCCAAATCCCGGGCCGTAGTATAATGTTCCGGGTGGTGTAAGCCATGGGGATTTTTAAAAACAGTTTTTCTGGCTCCCAGCTCCCGGGCCCTCGCGGTCATCAGTTGTGCAAACGCTTCCACACTGCCTGCAATATGTTCGGCAATAGCTACTGCAGCGTCATTACCTGAGCGCAGCATCAGCCCTAGAAGCAGCTCCTCCAAAGTCTTTTTTTCCCCCTCTTCCAGCCAGATGGAAGAACCGCCAGTATGGGCAGCTTGTGCGCTGATAATTACGACATCTTTTAGGGTGCCTTTTTCCAGGGCAACAAGGGCCGTCATTATTTTGGTCGTACTGGCCATCGGGCGTGGTAAATGAGGGTTTTTGGCATAAAGAAGCCTGCCGCTGTTCCAGTCTAAAATAACAGCTGCTTCTGCAGAAATTTCTGGCGGTGTTGAGGGGGGTTCTACTTGCACCGCCCAAGATTCACCAGCCGGAAATAATATAAGGTATAGACACAGCAGGCCAGAAATAACAGCAACCAGAAACTTCTTGAACATTTGCTTCCCACCGCATTCTAATTATTTAATTGTAGAAAAAAATAAACTCTACAACGATATTTATTCGTAAAATTTCTATTTTATGTTCTCCGGCTGCAGTAATTCCTGGATATGTTTCAGAACCTGGGGGGCCAAATCTACTAAACGATCAAAAATCGCACTGCGATCCACCGGTAAAAGCCGCACTTCTTCCGGGCCTACAATTAAAAACGCCATAGGCCGGATGGTAACGCCCCCGCCGCTGCCTCCGCCAAACGGAAAATTATCTTGTTGGCCCTGCGTTTGGCCTTCTGCATCGATGGATTCAAATTCTGAACCGCCTGTGACAAAACCGAGTGTTACCTTGGAAACCGGTATGATGACATGCCCGTCAGGGGTTTCTACGGCGTCCCCAACTACCTTTGTGACATCAGCCATTTCCCTGAGATTTTCCATAGCTGTGATCATCAAACCCTGGATGGGATGTTCTGCCATTTTTTGACTGCCTCCGTAAAATTATATTTTGATAATACATCAAAATTTCCCAATAGATCTTTATAGTATAATAAATGATCTTTAAAGCGCCGGCCTTAAACCCTGCGGTTAAAAGAAAAGTTAATTCTTGTTCCTGGAATGCAGGGTAAACCAAAAGAAACGGCCTGCTGCCTTTTTCAAAGGTTAGAAGGCGCAGGATATGCGGGGAACCCCGACCGGAAAGGTAGCGTAAAAAGCCTGTTAAAAGTGCTGTCCAGGCAGCATCGCCGGTGCCGAGCTTAACCTTTAAAGTAAACTGTTCCCATACTACAGCTTGCATGAAGTCAAAGACCGGCAGGGTTATTTTTTGTAAACCTTTTTTACCGTCCTTGTGCCAACCGCTCTTTTCTGCCGCCAGGGTGTTGGCTAACTCTTCAAAATAGGTAATTCTGAAGCCTGCCGGGAAATTTCTCTGTAATTTAAAAAGAGCCGCCTTTCCCCAAAGGAAAACGATCAGTTCAAAAGAGATACTTTTATCTTGCCGCAAATTATCAAATGATATACGTATTTTGTATGGTAAAAGAAAGAACAAAAAAACAAACAAAAAAGGAAACCAGAGATAGAATGACTGCCACAAAGATGTTATTGCTGTAAACATCATAGACACCTGCTCAAGTCTTTCTATTTAGTTTCCCCATTTTTAGGAAAAAATTATAATTAAAACCTGCAGCTGCCCCTAACCGGGGTTCTGGCCACCGGCAATTAGGGATTAATGTTTTCCAGTTTCTCCTGCAGTTCTTTCAAATCTTTAAAGCCAAAATGTTGCATGAATGTTTCTGTAACCCCATAAAGTAAAGGCCTGCCCAGGCTTTCCTTACGCCCTATTATGTTAACCAGATCCCTTTTAAGAAGGTTTTCCAATACACCCCCGGCACCAACACCACGAATTTTTTCGATTTCCATTCTGGTTACAGGTTGTTTGAGGGCAACGATGGCCAAAGTTTCAAGGGCAGCTTCTGAGAGGGGGGGCTCTGCATTTTCTTCTTCCCAGAATTTTTCCAGGTACGTTGCTGTTTCAGGTTTTGTTCCCAGCCGGTACCCTGCTGGTGTTTCCAAAAGGACCAGGCCCCGTTCATTTTTTTCCAGTTCTGTTTTAATTATTTTTAGGGAATTTTTAATTTCCTTTAAATTTACGGCGCAAATCTCCGTCAGTTTTTTTAATGACAAAGCTTCCCGGCTTAAAAAAAGGGCTGCTTCAATGAGAGCCGTTGTTGTCAACTGTTGTTCTGTCTTGAGGGACGGCATGGTTTTTTACCTCCTTTTTCTAAATGGTTTTAAGATGCGGATGCGGCTAAAAGCTTTTTCTTGTTGCAGGGAAAGTCTTCCCCGCCGGGCCAACTCTAAGAAAAGGGTGAAAACCGAAACGAGTTCCTCCCTGGTCCCTTTTATGCTAAAGTCATCTAAAAAACTGTTAAAAAAAGTGTTTTGACGTATAGAAGTGGCCACCCACCTTAAAATACTGATAAAGTGGGTTTTAGGTGCAGAAATAATAGCTTTTGTTTTATTAATTGCCGGTTTGTTTTTTTGCTTTAATTTCAGCCCCAGCCAGGCTTTTTTCAAACTTGCCGGGTTGGCGGGATAAACAGAAGGATACTTTTTTTCCAAAGGATAACTGCGGTGGGCAGCAGGCCTTAAATAGATTCTTTCCTGCCGGTTTTTGCGCTCCTTTAAAATTGCAGCTGCTTGTTTAAAGCGCTTGTACTCCAGCAGGCCTTGTACCAGCTCTTCTTTGGAACCAAAAAAAAAGGTGTCTTCTTCCCCTGCAGACAAGGGTGGGAGCGGCTGAGGCAGCAAGAGGCGTGATTTCAGACAGAGCAAAGAAGCGGCCATCACTAAAAATTCACCTGCAAGTTCAACCTCCATTTCTTGCATAGATTGCAAATAACCAAGGTATTGCTGTGTAATTTCGCCCAAAGGTATGGCATGGATATCCAGTTTTTCTTTATGCACCAGGTAAAAAAGAAGATCAAAAGGGCCTTCAAAAATAGGCAATAAGATGTGGCAATGCCCCTTTTCCGTATTTTCTTGCGGTTTAATGATGTCCATCAGATATTTTCACCCGGTTATGCGGTTAATATGACGCCAGTCCCATGGCGGAACGGACTTCCTCCATAGTTTCACGGGCAATGGCTTGCGCTTTTTTGCGCCCTGCTGCCAAGATTTCTTGCAGTTTACCGGGACTTTCCTCCAAGGCGCGCCTTTGCAGATAAAAAGGTTCCAGGTGCTGCTGCATTACAGCCGCAAGGTTATTTTTACATTCCACGCACCCTATTTCCCCTTTTCGGCAGGCAGCAGCAGTTTTTTCCAATTCTTCCGGGCTGAAAATACTATGGAAAGCATAAATGCTGCAAACCAGAGGATTTCCCGGGTCATCTTTCCTGATACGTCCCGGATCGGTAATCATCCTTCTAACCCGTGCCGGTATTTCCTGTGGTGCAAGGGAAATTTCGATTATATTGTCATAGCTTTTGCTCATCTTGCGGTTGTCAATCCCCGGCACAACTTTATATTTATTAAGCATCGTAGCCGGTTCGGGAAAAATGTTTTTCTCATACAGGTAATTAAAACGGCGGGCTACCTCACGGGTAAATTCAATATGGGGAGCCTGATCTTCCCCCACAGGAACAACGTCGGCCTTATATATTAAAATATCTGCAGCCTGTAACAAAGGGTACCCCAAAAACCCGTAAGTGGACAGATTGCGTCCGGTAAGCTGTTGCTGCTGTTCCTTATAGGTGGGGACACGTTCCAGCCAGGAAAGAGGCGTTAACATGGAAAGCAATAGGTGCAGCTCTGCATGTTCCTTAACATCAGACTGGCGAAAAATCACTGCTTTTTCAGGGTCTATACCGCAGCTAAGCCAGTCCAGAAGCATTTCATCACTGTTTTTTTGCACATCGGCCGGGTTTTCATAAGCCGTGGTCAAAGCGTGCCAATCTACGATGCAAAAAAAACAATGATAATCCTCCTGCAGCCGGACCCAGTTTTCCAGGGCCCCAAACAAATTCCCCAGGTGCAATTTGCCGGTAGGCCTCATCCCGCTAAGAATAACACCTTTTTTTGCTTTTGCTGTCATGTCTACCACAATCCTTTCGGCAGTGTTTTTTAAAAAAACAGTGGCAACAATGGTTTAACCAGAAACAAGACCAAGGTTGTATATAAATTGATAATCGCATTGGCTACGGGGACCAGTAGGTAGGGTAACCTACCGAAAAATAAAAGAAAAATAAGCAGGAATGGTCCATAGGGTTCTATAGCCTGGTAATAATATAGCAAATGTGTCGGCAAGAGGCTGGAAAGTATCTTTGAACCATCCAGGGGGGGCAAAGGAATGATGTTAAAAATGGCTAAAAAAACATTATAAATGACCAGGTAATATAAGATATTGTCTACTATAAAATATCCACTTCCTCTGATTAAAACCCATAAAAAAGTCGCTACCAGCCCAAGTAACAAATTCATTCCCGGCCCTGCCAGTGAAACCCAAAAAAGGCCCTTACGGCGATCCTTGAAATAAAAAGGATTGATGGGCACCGGTTTTGCCCAGCCAAAACGCACCACCAGCAGCATCAGCAGGCCCATGGGGTCCAGATGGGCCAAGGGATTCAGCGTTAACCGGCCTTCATATTTGGCTGTCGGATCGCCCCAGGCATAGGCCATCCGGGCATGTGCATATTCATGAAAAGACAAGGCGATCAACAAGGCGGGTATGCGGGCTAGCATGTCCGCCAGGGAAAAAGGCATGGTTACCTCCTCCTACTCCGACAAGCAATTATTTTTTTCCAGTAAAATATTGATAAACGCCAGTTCCTCTTTCCTGCTTTTAATCTTGTTTTCCAAAACAGCTTCCTGCAGGTCTTGGAAAAGGCGGTTTAAAAGCGGTCCGGGTTTTAAACCTTTTTCAAGCAGGTCGGCCATTTTTAGAACAGGTTTTTTCCGGCAGAGATGTTCCTGGAAAAACAAAATTCGTTCATCCACCCGTGGCCCGGGGGCTGAAGCCATCATCAGGACCAAGCCTTCCGTGGGCATCCCTTTAAGCAGCTGGTAAAGGTGTGATGGGCCAAGGTGGGGCAGCTGCAGTTGTGCCAAAAGCGGCCGCATATTTTGATGGATGAAGTTTATCTTTAAGCGTTCATTGCGCTTCAGACGCATGTAGTGGCTAAGATATTGGATATCATGCCTTGACATTTCACTGAAAAGGGCTGAAAGGAAAAGAACAAAGCGGTTTAAACGGGTGCCCCATGTTTTCCCTTGCAGTTGGGATAAAACCTGTTCAAGCTGTTGCAGCCGGGCCTTTGTTACGCTATTTAAAACCAGGCGGGGAAAAAGTTTCTCGAATAGGTGCAGTTCTTGGAGCCGTATTAAAACCTTAAGGGGTGAAGGTTCCCAGAAAATCAACCTGATTTCATTATAAAACTTTTCTTTGCTTATTTTTTTTAGAAGACGCCTTGCCCGTGCTTTATGCAACAAAGCTGCCGTTTCTTCTTCAATTTTAAAACCAAGTCTTTGTTCAAGGCGGACAGCCTGCAGAATACGGAGGGGATCGTCCACAAAACTGAGCTTATAAAGAACCCTGATTACACCTTTTTCTAAGTCTTTTCTACCTCCAAAATAGTCATAAAGGTGTCCGAAATTTAGTGGGTTTAAGGCACAAGCCATTGTATTTATCGAAAAATTTTTGTTGTAAAGGTTGTTTTTTAAAGTTAACTGCTGGGCAGACAATGTATCTGTAAAGGCAAAAAGTTCTTTTCTTGCTGTAACCATATCAAATACCATTTCATCAGGCAAGGAAAGTTTTGCTGTGCCATATTTTTCGTTACACTGTAACCGGCTTGCAGGCAGCATTTGTTGCAGGCTTCTGGCAAAGTCAACTGCGGAACCCTCTACAAGCAGGTTGACGGCACGATTTTCCCGGCCTAAAATTAAATCTCTGACAAAACTACCCACCCCATATATTTTAAACATATTTTTTTGTGACCAGTAGCCCAACATATAAATCAGGGCGTGTGTTTTTTTAGAAAGAACTGTGTTGAATAGAGGGAGCAAATTTGTCATAAAAGAATTTCCTTTAAATATACTTTTGCAACTTGTTCACCCTATCATACCATAAAATAACAATAAATAAAATAAAACAGCTGCCGTATATTTTGGGTTGTGCTTAAACATAACAAAAAATGATAAAACATATTCCCAGGGTTTTAATGGAATTTCCCAGGGAATATGTGGAATTTCCCAGGAAATATTAGGAAATATTAGGAAATTACCAGCATAAATAGGTTGTTATTTGGTTTTTTCAGGCGTTTGCTTTTTTGCTACAGGGGGTTTTATTCTTTATTGGTGCCTGAGGTATCAACATCTTTTGTTTTTAAAAACGAAGGCCTTAATTTTTTTAAAGGTGCCGGCTTTCTTAGCAAAACATTTACCAAAGCAGAACCGTTGAATGGAATTAAAGGCCAGAGGTAGGGAACGCCAAAGGATTGGGTTGTAGCCAACCTGGCTAAAACAACAAGCAGGCCTGCAGCAAACCCGTATATTTTCCCTAAACCGGTGCATAAAAGCAGAAAAATATGGATCATTCTGTTGGCCAGGCTCAATTCCCAACTGGGCGTGGAAAACATGCCGATTGCAACCAAAGATATATAAAGTAAAACCTCCGGCGCAAAAAAGCCAACATTAACCGCAATGTCTCCAATTAACAAAGCTCCCACCAGGCCCAGCGCTGTGGCTAAGGGTGAAGGCGTATGCACGCTGGCCAGCCTTAGTAGATCCAGGCCTACGTTGGCTATAAGAAACTGCAGTAACAGCGGTAAAGCCGAAGATTCTTTGGGGCCGATAAACTGTAAACCCTGTGGTAAAAGGTCCTTGTAGTCAACTGCCAACAACCAAAGGGGTACTAAAAAAATAGAAATAAAAACTCCCAGCAGGCGTACCCCGCGAATATAAACACCAATAAACGGATTATGCCTGAATTCTTCGGCGTGCTGGAGGTGATGAAAATATGTTACCGGTGCAATCATAACAGAGGGAGAAGTGTCTACAATAATACAGATATGGCCTTCAAGCAGGTGTATGGCTGCCACATCCGGCCTTTCTGTGTAACGCACCTTGGGGAAAGGGTTCCAGTGATCTGCAGTAATAAATTCTTCAACAGACTTTTCGGCCATGGGCAAGCCATCGATGTCAATATTTAAAAGGGCCCCTCTGATTCTCTCTAAGATTTCAGGGTTTGCTATATCTTCAATATAAACAAGGGCTATTTCGGTTTGCGAGCGTTTGCCTATTTTTATATTTTCTGCCCGCAGCCCCGGATCCCTGATTCTTCTACGGATTAGAGTCAGGTTAAAAAGCAGGGTTTCTACAAACCCGTCCCTTGATCCACGCGTTACCTTTTCAATGTCGGCTTCTTCCGGTTCCCGGGCCGGGTATTGTCTGGTGTCTAAAATAAGGGCTTGCCGTTCACCGTCAATAAAAAGGATTAGCGGGCCAGCCAAGGTTTCATTAATAATTTCCTCAAGATCATCTACAAACTCTATTTCTCCATAAGGCAATAGTTTGGCCGCTACTTTTTCCAGTGTATGAGGGACAATTTCCCTTTGATTTGCCCTTAGAAGGGTTTGCATAACCAGGGTGATAACCTCTGCGTTAGCAAAACCGTCAATAAAAAGGAAAGCCGCTTTTTTATGGCCGATTTGGAATTCTCTTAAAATAATATCAAAACTGACATCCAAGCCCAGCCTGTGGGAAACGAAATCAATATTGTTTTCCAATTTTGGGAAAACAGGTGTTTTTGTTTCTGTTTTCATCTGCATATTTTGCTTCCTTTGATGTTGTTCAGGTCCGCAAAAAAATAATAGATATTATTTCATGTTAAATTTAAACAGTGGACTAGCCCCTTGGTTTAAAAAACATGGCCATAAAAAAGCTGAAGACGATGGCCGATGTTATACCTGAAGAAGTCAGTTCAAACATTCCTGTTAAAATGCCGACTACGCCTGTGCGGGCTGCTTCGAGCATAGCTCCTTTTGCCAAAGAGTTACCAAAACTGGCAATGGGCAGCAGAGCCCCGGCACCGGCAAAATCGATCAGTTTATCATAAATTCCCAACCCCCCGAGAATGCCTCCGGCAACAACGAAGCCGGATAAAATATGACCGGGAGTAAAGGGGGTTAAATCAAAAAGTAACTGGCCAACCACACAAATTAGCCCGCCGACTAAAAAGGCAGTAAAATAGCTGCCCACAACAATTCCCCCTTATTTCACTTCATGTTTCTATCGAGAGAGCATGCGCTATGGCTGGAATGCTTTCTCTTTGCATAAAGGTGGTGGGGCTATGTAGGGCCCCGGTAGCAACAAGTAAGACCCGTTTTAATTCCTGGGCCAACATTTTTTGATAATAGTAACCTAAAAAAACTAAGGCAATACAGGCACAGCCACTGCCGCCGGCGTTTACCTTCTGGTGTGGGTAATAAATTAATACCCCGCAGTCAGTATAATAGGGTGTGATGTCAAACCCCTTGCCGGCCAGGATATCTTCATTTAACTTCTTCCCCACTCCCCCTAAGTCACCGCTCAAAATAAGATCATAATGGGCGGGATTACGCTTTAATTCCACAAAATGATTATAAATGGTATCTGCAGCAGCCGGGGCCATCGCTGACCCCAGGGCATAGGGATCTTTTTCCCCGGCATCGACAACTTTGCCGGTGGTTATAGCTTCAATACGGGGGCCCTTCCCCCCGGCGGGGCCTAGCACAACGGCTCCAGCTCCTGTTACAGTCCACTGGCTATAACCGGGCTTCTGGAAACCATATTCAGTAGGATAGCGGTATTGCCTTTCTGCAGAACAATTATGGCTGGAGGTGGCCACTAGAATATACTTTGCAAAACCGCCCTGAATAAGCATTGTTCCCAGCGACAGCCCTTCTGCCAGGGTAGAACAGGCACCGAAGATGCCCAGGTAAGGTATGGCCAAGCTTCTGGCACAAAAAGTGGATGAAATAACCTGGTTTAAAAGATCACCGCCGAGATAGTAATCCATATCCTCCGGGGACAAACCTGCTTTGCCCAGGGCTAAATAACAGGCCTCCTCCAGCATGCGGCATTCGGCCCTTTCAAAACTTTTTTCTGCAAGGATCGTATCTTCATAATGGCGATCAAAAAAGTTTGATAAAGGCCCCAAACTTTCTTTGGGGCCTGCAACCGTTGCTGCAGCAAGAATAGCAACTTTTTTTCCCATTAGGACGCTTTGTTTGCCAACTTTTTTTTGTTCAGTATAGACCTGCAACTCTTAATTCATCCCCCACCTGAAAGACTATTTCCCCCGGAACAGGATTTTTTTAAATCAAGGCTGAAATTAGCCCTACAATAAAAGCGGTTACTACCCCAAACATGATTACCGAACCGGCCAAGCCAAACATTTTGGAACCGGTTCCCAGAACCCAGCCTTCTCTTCTGAATTCTATAGCCATGGAAACTACGGAGTTGGCAAAGCCGGTGATCGGTACGGCTGTTCCGGCCCCTGCCAAGTTTGCAATGTCATCAAATACCCCTAAGCCGGTAAGCACTGCCGCAATAAAAATAACAGTTGCTACCGTAGGGTTTCCCGCTTGTTGCAGGGGTACCCCTAAGGAAATATAAAAATTCAGGATCAACTGTCCTAAAAAGCAAATTGCTCCCCCAAAAAGAAAAGCTGACAGGACGTTTTTTACCAAAGGGGGCTTGGGTTGCTTTAATTGGCCCCATTTTCGAACCCAATTTAAGTCTACAAGAACATCTTCATCCTTTTTTTTATTATTAACGGTGTTCCACCTGCCTTAATACTTAATTTAGCGGTTTTCCAATACTTCAAAAGCTAACTTCACGTTTGCCTTATATTCTATTACTTCATCATTTTCAACATTGGCAGTAAAGTTTTGTACTTCAACCCCCGTAATACCTTCCACCGTTTCGGAAGCTTTTTGCACTGCATCCTGTACTGCGTCTTCCCAGCTTAAATCTGAGGCGCCGATCAATTCAATTATTTTGGCTACACTCATAGTTTCATCTTTCCTTTCGTCTTTTATATTTTATTGAAAGTTTAACGGCCTTAGCTTGCCACATATCCCCTGCATTTATTCCAGTTCGTAGCGGTTAAAAAATGTTAAACCCAGCCGGGCGAAACTTAATAGTGGACAGAGACATAAAGATCTGCCGGTAAAAAACTGCCTGCCTGCAGGTTATAAACTGTTACAGGATGAATTACAACCCGTGAACGGCGGGGAACCTGTTCCTTGGGTGGCAGCAACGAATATGTTAAAACAAAAGTGAAAAAGGCAACGGCTAAAATAACGATCATAATTAAAAAAACCAATTGTTGGCTTTTTTGCATTTCTATTTCCCCCTAAAATAACTTTTTTGGGTAAATATTTCTTTTCCTATTATCCCTCCCGGCTATTTTTTTTATAACAAAAAAAGGCCTTGCTAAAAAACAGGGCCTTTTTTGTCCCCCCCCAGGGGGAAGAAGGGAAACAGTTTTAACATTGCAGCTTCCTTACCGGCTTTTTTTTAGCATTTCCATGGCCTTTTTTTCCAGGCGGGAGATATGCCTTTGGGATAACCCCAGGATTTGAGCGGTTTCCTCCTGGCTTTTTTCCAGAAAATAACGTAGAACAATAATTTGTTTCTCCCGCGGGGGCAGTATTTGTAGTTTTTCCTGCAAAACAATATGATTAAAAATTTTATCAAGGTTAAAACCCTGGTTTTTTGCCCCGGAAATAAGAGTGCCTGAAACTTCATCCGTTAAAGGCACGGTTGGCTGTTGCATTTCCGTTAGCAAGATAATTTCTTCCACAGGCAGCCCCATTTTTGCAGCAATTTCTTCCAGATGGGGTTTCCGCTGCAGTGCCTGTTCCAGGTTGTCCCTCTCTTGAAGAAACCGGTAAAAATGTGCATAATGGGAACGTGAAAATTTAAGGAGATGCCCGTTTTGTCGCAGGCAGGCCTTGATGTTGCCCAGGATAAAAGGAACGGCATAGGTGGAAAATTTTGCCCCTTTTTCCGGATCATATTTCTGTAAAGCTTTAAGAAGCCCAATGCAACCTTCCTGAAAAATATCTTCATAGCCTACTGTTTGTGCAGGGTAACGGCGGCAAAGAGCATGTACTAAGGGTAAGTTAAAGGAAATAAGTTTTTCCTTGGCTTGGGGGTCACCCTCCTTATTTTTGTAATAAAGCTCTTCTAATTCTTTTTCAGAATAAAGCGGCATAACAGTAACCCTTTCAATGATTTTTTTCCGTGCTTTTGCCGAAGGTTTTTAGCATTTTAATAGTCGTTCCTTTTCCCGGGGCAGATTCGATTGTAACCTGGTCCATAAAGTTTTCCATAATAGTAAAGCCCATGCCGGATCTTTCCAGTTCAGGTTTATCTGTATAAAGAGGTTCACGGGCCTGTGCAATATCCTTGATGCCTTTGCCGGAATCATGTATTTCTACAAAAAACTGCTGCTTTTCAATTAAGGCCCTGATTCTGATAATACCTGTACTGTATTCATAGGCATGCAGAATGCTGTTGGTTACTGCCTCTGAAACAGCAGTTTTTAGCTCGTTAATTTCCTCCAGGGTAGGATCTAGGCGTGCAGCAAAAGCAGCCACCACAACCCGCACAAAACTTTCATTTTCAGATTTTGCCGGTACTTCCAGAGCCATATAGTCCGTTGTTTTCTTTATTGTGTATTCCTCCAAGTTAGCTTGCACCTCCTGTTTACAATTAGCCTTTCCCCGCAAGGGGCAGTTAGGGATTTGAAAAATTTTGCAGTGTATGCAATAAGTATTATTTAAGTTTTGCCAGTGCCTCGTCCTCATCACTGCAAACAGGTATTATTTTCAACAGGCCGCCTAACTGTAATATCTTTTGATTATGTTTATCCAGGCCGCAGATAACAACTTTGCCCCCCCGTTCTTTGATCTGTTTATAACGGCCCAGAATAACCCCCAGCCCCGAACTATCCATAAAAGTCAGGCTCTCCAAGTTTAGAATCAGGTTTTGAATGATGTCTTTTTTAAGTTCCTTTTCCACCGGCCGGCGAAATAAATTTGCAGTATGGTGATCCAGCTCTCCCTTAAGCCTAACAATCAGGTTGTATCTTTTGCGGATTAACTGTACCTGCAACAATAACCCCCCTTTTCCTCCATCTGGAAAATACTTCTACGTTTTTCTTAAATTTCCTGCAAAAAAAAAGCCCTTCAGGGCTTTAAGTTGCTAGTAGCCAAACTTTAACCAGGTTTTTAAATACCGGGAAAAAAGTAAGGGTAAAGAAGCCTTTCTAATATTTTCTGCTGCTACCAAGTCAACTTCCCGCAGTATTTTTTCGCCTGCAGTAACTTTTATTTTTCCGATTGTACTGCCGTCAGAAAGCGGGGCTTCTAGTTTCTTTGGTAAAAAGGTTTCTGTAGTATATTGTATTTCTTCACCTTTTTTTAGCAGCATGCTCAGGTTTTCATTGACGAGAACATCAACCGCGGTGATATGACCTTTTTCTACAGGCAGCCGTGCTATTTTTTCTTTTTCCTCCGCCAGGGGAATATATTCATAATTAGCAAAACCATGGTTTAGCAGGTTTACAGCTTCTTCATAACGTACCTGGCTGGAGGGTGCATTCAAAATGACCGCCAAAAAGCGTGTATTTTCCCTTTTTGCCGTTGCAGAAATGCTATGTCCTGACTGGCGTGTAAACCCTGTTTTGAGGCCATCGCAATGGCGGTAGTCGAAAATTAAACGGTTTGTATTGCTAAGGTATACCTTGCCGCTTTTAATTTTGCCTTCCAAAAAGTTTTCATCCATCCAGATTTTACTCCAGTTAAAAAACAGGGGGTGCTTAATTATTTCCTTACTCATCAGGGCAACGTCATAAGCGGTGGTGACGTGCTTTTCGTGATGTAGTCCAGTGGGGTTGACAAAATTTGTGTTTTTCATCCCCAGTTCCACAGCCCGCCTGTTCATACGCTCCGCAAAGGCTTCCACGCTGCCAGCCAGGTGTTCGGCCACTGCTACGGCAGCATCGTTGGCTGAACCCACTGTAATGCCGATTAATAGGGACTCCAGGTCAACAACGTCGCCGGCGCTTAAAAAAATTTCAGAGCCGCCCATAGAGGAAGCTCTTTCTGAAACAACAACCTGCTCTTCCAGCTTTATTTCCCCTTTGTTTAGATCTTCCATCACCAGCAATAGGGTCATAATTTTGGTTATGCTGGCAGGATAAAGCTGTTCATGTTCATTGTAGGCAAAAATAATCTCCCCCGTTTCCGGTTCCATTAACAGGGCAGCCTTGGCATGAATTTTGGGGTTAAAAGCTTGCACGGTTTGACCTGCCGGCAAAAGGAACAGGAGAAAAAAAAGCATTGCTAAGGAAAATATCAGGTAGGCTTTGTTTATTAATTTAACTTTCATGAACTGTATCCCTCCTGCCTTTTATTTTCTCCACTGTTTATGAAATGATACCCAAGGCAGGGGGCCTGGCAGGGTTGTACTTAGCATGGAAAAGGAGGTACGACCCCGTAAACAAGCGGCAAGTCCTCCGGTCTTTCTTCACCGATAGCAAAGGCGCTGTTTAATCCCTTGAGGGCTTCTTCTATAATGTTTTTGTCGTTTCCGTGGAGACAGGCCAGGGTTTCGCCCTCTGCAACAAAATCACCAACTTTATGGCTGAGCACGATTCCTGCTGCAGGATCAATCTGCTGTTCCTTATAAAATCTTCCCGCCCCGAGCATGGCGGCAACCTGGCCAATTTTTCCGGCGTGTATTTCCCGCAGATAGCCGGCCCGGGGAGCTGTCATTTTTTGTCTGTATTTTGTAGATGGGAACAAGGCAGGATGATCACAATAAGCGGTATCCCCTCCCTGGGAAGCAACCAGTTCTTTAAACTTGGCCAGTCCGGCCCCGCTTTTCAAGAGCCTTGCCAATTCTTGTTCCCCTTCATCCGGATTCCTGACCTTGTCGACTAAAGTCAGCAGGTAACCCCCCAGTAACAGGCTCAGTTGTTCTAAGTCAGCCGGGCCTTCCCCGCTTAAAACAGACAGTGCTTCTTTGACTTCCAAAGCATTGCCGACAGCAAACCCCAGGGGCTGGTTCATATTTGTTACAACGGAAACAACCTGTCTGCCCATTTCGTTACCGATACGGAACATGGTTTCAGCCAACTGGAAGGCGGCTTCTCTTTCCTGTATAAAGGCACCCTTTCCCAATTTAACATCCAGTAAAATAGCATCAGCTCCGGCAGCTATTTTTTTACTCATAATTGAGGCGGCAATTAAAGAAAGGTTTTCCACTGTACCTGTTACGTCCCGCAAGGCATAAAGTTTGCCCTCAGCCGGTGTTAGTTTATCTGTCTGTGCCATAATGGCTAAGTTGTTTTTTTGAACTAATTCTATGAACCTTTTAACAGGCAACTGTGTACTAAAACCGGGGATACTTTCCAGTTTATCAATTGTGCCCCCTGTAAAGCCCAACCCCCGCCCTGAAATTTTGGCCAAGGGTACACCGGCTGCAGCCACTAAGGGAGCCATGATCAGCGTTATTTTGTCTCCTACCCCACCGCTGCTGTGTTTGTCAGCGACCGCTGTTCCCAAAAATGAAAAGTCGAGTACCTCCCCGGATTCTGCCAAAGCTGCTGTCAGAGCTGTAGTCTCCTTGGTGTTTAACCCCTGAAAATAGATGGCCATTAAAAGAGCAGCCATCTGGTAGTCAGGTACATCACCCGCGTTAAAAGCATTAATCAGGAAATAGATTTCTTCCTTGGAAAGTGTTTCACCGTTCTTTTTTTTGTTAATTAAATCTAGCGCCTTCATTGCCTTTCGCTTCCTTCCCGGAATAGTTTCATGGCAAAACTCCGGCCGTTAACAGTTGGTTTGCAACCCAGCACCTGTGCTACTGTGGCTCCTAAATCAGCGAAGCTTTTTCTGGTACCTAAGTCTGCAGGTATAATGGCCGGGCCATAAACAAGCAGGGGAACATATTCCCTGGTATGATCTGTGCCTTTAAAAGTTGGATCGCAGCCGTGATCTGCCGTAATGGCCAACAGATCCCCTTCCCTTAAAAGATGTATGGCTCGTCCCAGGAAGAGATCAAATTCTTCCAGGGCCCGGGCAAAACCCTGCGGATCGTTACGGTGCCCGTAAAGCATGTCAAAGTCAACCAAGTTGGCCCATAGAATCCCTGTAAAATTTTCCTGCAAGGTGTCGTTAATGACCTTCATAATGTTTTGGTTGCCGGTGGCAGGCAGATGGCGGGTAATATTTTTGCCGGCAAAGATATCACTGACTTTTCCTACAGTCCAGACCTGGTGGCCGGCTTCCAGGGCCAAATTTAGGATTGTCGGGCCCGGGGGCGGCAAAGAATAGTCTTTGCGTCCGGCCGCCGAACGGACAAAGTTACCGGGCACACCCTGAAAAGGCCGGGCAATGACCCTGCCCAAGGCATGTTTTCCAACAAAAATTTCTTCCCGGGCCCTTGAACACCAGGCATACAAAGTGTTTAAGGGAACAACCTCCAAGTGAGCGGCAACCTGAAAAACACTGTCGGCAGAAGTGTAAACAATAGGGCAACCGGTTTGTAAATGCTTTTCACCAAACTTTTCAATAATCTCTGTTCCGGAATAGGGTATATTTCCCAAAACTTTACGGCCGGTTATTTTTTCAAAGGAGGAAATTATTGCCGGTGGAAACCCCTGCGGGTAAAGGGGAAAAGGTTCTTTCAGCGCCAACCCGGCCAGTTCCCAGTGTCCTGTAGTGGTATCTTTTCCCGGGGAAAGCTCCGCCATTTTTCCATAGGCTCCAATTATTCTTTCCGGCCCGCTGTTTTTTACAAAAAAATCTGCTGATAAGATATTTTTTAAACCCAAGTTAATTAAATTGGGGATCTTGATTCCTTTATTTTGTTGGATCACATGGCCCAAAGTGTTGCTGCCCTGATCCCCAAATTTGTCAGCATCCGGTAAAGCACCGACACCTGCACCGTCTAAAACAACAATAAAAACTCTCTTAATTGAAATAGCTATAACCTCCCTCAGGCCCGCGGATGTGTTTTTGCATAAATTTCTTTAATTTTTTTCTGTGTAATCTGTGTATAAATTTGGGTGGTGGAAATATCGGCATGGCCGAGCATCTCTTGTACAGAGCGCAGATCGGCACCGTTTTCCAGCAGGTGTGTGGCAAAGGAATGACGCAGGGTGTGGGGGGTAATATTTTTGTTAAAATTAGCTTTTAAGGCATATTTTTTTAAAATTTTCCAAAAGCCCTGCCTTGTAAGGCGTTTACCATGCTGGTTTAAAAAAAGTGCTTTTTCATCCTTTTCCTTAAGCAGTTTGGGCCTGCCAACCCGGAGATATTCATGTACGCTGCGCAAGGCCATGGAACCAAGGGGGATCATCCTTTCTTTGTTGCCTTTGCCTACACATTTTAAAAATCCTGTTTTCAGGTTAATACTGTCCAAATTTAGAAAAACAAGTTCTGAAACCCGGACACCGGAAGCATATAAAAGTTCAAGCATGGCTTTATCCCGCATACCGATAGTTTCCCTGGTTTCAGGCTGTTCAAGTAACAATTCCACGTCTTTTAAAGAAAGCACCTTGGGCAATTTTTTTTCATTGCGGGGGGATTCAGTTTCTGCAGCAGGGTTTTTTTGCACAACCCTTTCTTGAAGAAGAAAGTTATAGAAGGAACGTACAGCCGCTAAGTGTCTGGACAACGTTGAAGGGGCCAAGCCCCTGTTTTTTTCATGCAGAAGAAATTGTGACACAGTTTTCCTGGAGGTATCTTCAAAGTGAATTATACGCTGTTGTTTTAAAAAACGCAGGTACTTTTGTAAATCCCGCTGGTACGAATCCAGGGTGTTGGCAGCCAGTCCTTTTTCTACGAAAAGGTAGCTGATGAAATCTTTTAAAACCCTCTCCATCCAAAATTATCCCCTTTAGCTAGATCCCGACAATTTTAATAAGTTATTCCACATCTTTCGCTAAAATCCTTTTTTAACAATAAGATAACTGCTTACAAGGTGTCCCGGTTAGATAATGGAAACAGACAGCTGCATGAACACCGGTGTAATATAAGCTTCTACCAGGCCACCGGCAAGAATAACAACCAGAGTCATGAACATAAAATAACAATACCGCCGGTAATAATGGCTTCTGTCAATTTGTTTTTTGGCCAGGCGATCGTTAAATTTTAAAAGTGAAAAAGCTGTAGCGGTGGTCACAGCGGCAATATAGGCAGGAATTAGGATCAGGTTGTGTGGCAAAAGAGCGGCCAGACAAAATATTATCCCCTTCAGGGCTACCAGGCGGACCAGAAAGGCTGCTGTAAAGCCGAGTGCAAAACCTTTGAATGTTAAGCACAGCAAGATTAAAGGAAAACCAAACCACACCAAACCCAGCAACCAGATGATCAACAAAAATAAAATATTTTTGCGGAAAGAAGCCCGTAACAGTGCAACGGGATGCAGGGCAGTAAGGTTTTCACTTTTCAAGCTTTCAAAAAAGAAAGTCAGGGTTGATTTTAACTCTGTGAGCTGCCCCTCCCCCAGGAAACGAAGCAGCAGGGCACCGGCTATGATACCGACCAGAAAAAATGAAACTACAAGTGTATATATGCCCAGGTTTTCCCTGATGTATACAAGTAAAGCCCGGCGCAGTTTTAGAAACATAATAAATCCCCGCCTTAAGGTTGTCCTTTGCTACATAAATATGATCTAGGGCCGGGTAATATGTTTTTTATGTGCGGGGCAATTCTGGGCAGGGTGCCTACAAGTTTTTTATTTGCCTTTTTGCAGTAGCCTTTCAGTAAAACATGCTGTCGCTGCCATTGCAGCAAAAAACGCCGGATCTTCCTGTAAGCCCCGGCCCATGGATTGCAACTGGAATTTTTTTTGGGCACGTAAATCAAAACGGGGTATTTTATTGATCAGGGTAATTTTATGTTTGGCAAACAGGTTGGCAGACTGAAGTTGTTTAAAAAGTGTCAGCATTTTCTTCCTGGAAAGGCATGGCAAGGGCAGGTAAGCTTCTTTTCCGGATATTTCACCAAGGGCTGTCAGGAGATGGTGACTTAAACCATAATGCCTGTTTCTTTTATCGGCAAAGCTAATACGGGGAATAACTACCGGCAACCCTTGAAATTTACGCACCCGGTCTACATGTTCCCCCTGTTCAATGCCGCTGTGTCCATAACGTGTAGCGGTACCAACGACTCCCGGTCCCGGGGCAAGTAAAATAACATCTGCATTTAAGGCTTCCTTGGCGGCAATCAAGGCGGTATAAGCATTTACTGTTTCCAGATCTCCCCCAAATGCATGGCCGTAAGTAACTGTTCCCTCCAATAAGCGATCCGCCTGCAGGAGATGCACAGCGTCGCTCAGGTACAAGGGCAGGGCCGCACTGTCGGTCATAATATAGACAATTTTTCGGGCAGGATTAACCTTTTTTAACATCAAAACAAAAGGGACAACCATGCTATGCAGCTCACCAAGGACAACCGGCGTGTTTTTTAATCCCGGGTATTGTTTTAAAGCCAGCCCGGGAACCTTGTCGCTGAGTATTTCTTCATAGACCTGTACTTTAAATTGCAAAGGGGTATAGCGCAATTTTATGATATGCCCGTGCGGACTGAAAGCCATGCGCCGGCGGGCATTATTGGCCATTACAAAATGAAAGCCACCGCTGCCTAATTTTAATTTTACTGCTGTGGTGTTTAGCGAAACCCGGTGGCCCGGCAGGGCGGTACCGGTAAAGATTGGATAATTTAAGGCCTTTTCTTTTTTTCCTCCCAGTCTGACTTCCAGGCACTGCAACCCTTTACGCGACCAAAGGATGTTTTCCACTATTCCCGGTGCGGTGCTTAGCAATTGTTTAATTCCCCTTTCTGGCAGGCCCCCTGTTAAAAAGCAATACTTTATTTTCCAGAATCCTGCTAAATGAAAATTTTTCACCCAAATAATGCAAAATTACTAAGATAATTGTGAAAAACAGCAATACAGCCGGGGACGACACGGCAACCAAATAAAAACCCAAGGCCCCGCCTAACAAGTAGGCCCCGGCATCACCAAGCATAATTTTCTGTTTCAATTCCCAAAACAGGTAAATATAGAGGGCGTTCCAAAGGGCAAAAAGCGGTAAAACATTAATTTTATAGATCAGAATAAAAACAAATGAAAACAGGAAGAAAAATTTTGCAGCCCGGGCGGGCCTGGTATCCAAAAGGTTGAAAAAGTTAGAAAGAAGAGCCAGGAAAATTCCCTTTAACAACCATTCACCCCAAGGGCCCCCGCCTGTTAGCGCTGCAACAAGTGTTCCAAGAACCAATCCGCCGCTGGCTTTGTAAAGGCCTGTGGAGATTTTCCTTTTGCGCCAAAATTTCAGGAAATGACCGCGAAAGCCTTTGCAACCTTTTTCACCCCTGAGGTCATCATACATACCCAAGAGGGTAATACCACCCAAATACAAGAACATTACCCCAGAAAACAGTTCCCCCTGTAAGGTAAAAAAATTTAAAAAAATTATACCGGCTAAGGCAGCCAGCAAAACCAGGCCGCCGCCTGTAACGACCTTGGTTCCCTGGTAATTGACAGCCAAAACGTTTTTTGTTTTTTGCACATGGATATAGTAGGGGGTTAATAGGTAGGTAACCAGAACAGGTACCGCAACTGTCAGGAAAGGTAGTGAAAGAACCTCAGGCATATAGTCTGTCCTCCATAGGTTTATTATTACTGCTTGCTAGCTTAAAAAATCATAGTTGTGTAACAAAAACATTTTCATTATTTCGTAAAACTGGTTGCCCCTGTGCAAAAAGGCCCGGCAGCTGTTATCACCAAAACGGTGTTTCATCTGTACCGGTATCTCTTTAACCCGGAAGCCTTTTCTTAAACTTTCAATTGTCAACGCCACTTCTGCCGCAAAACCTTCTACAGGAAAAGTTAGGTTTTCCCACAAACTACGTTTAAGGACACGTTGTCCGGATAAGGGAGCTGTCATTTTTTGTCCGGTATAATAACAGATCCCCCGGCTGGCCAGTGTTCTTACCAGCCCCAGCCCGGCTCGTTTTGGTGCCCGGAAGCAGCCGATAGCCATATCTGTTTCATCGGCTAAAACAGAAGCGATCAACTTGTGAAACTCCCGGGCGGTTTCTCCCAGGTCGGCATCTACAAAGGCCAATATTTTCCCCCGGGCCTTCCGGGCCCCTTCCCGCAAAGCCTGGCTTTTGCCTTTATTTTTAAGAAAACGGCAGACATCAGCACCTGCATTTTGCGCCTCTTGGGAGGTATAATCTGTTGAACCATCATCAACTACAATGATTTCTCCAATTTCTGCAACCTGCTGTAGGGCCTGCACTGTTTTTCCTACCCAGCCTTCTTCGTTATAGGCAGGAATAATAGCTGAAACCTGCATTTCCTTTTTTACCTCCCCCCCGCCGGCGCCTCTGCCTGCAAACACTCCAATATTTTTAACCGGTTGTGAAAATTGTCCAGGGCCTTATTCTCAAAAACAGCCCCCCCCGTTTCCGGGGGGAAGTTTATTTTATTTTCTGCCGGAGCGTTAATCCAGAAAACGGTTTTCCCTTTTTGGCCGATTCGTTCGACAAGATCTAGGCAAAAGGAATCCAGCTCCCCATAAGTGACAAAAAGCTCCCTGCTGTAAGTTTGTTTTTGGAGTGTAGTGTCTGCTGAAGCCGCTGTATTTTTATTTGTTTTCAGCCACAATAATTTTTTTTCTGCCAACCATTTTAAAACTTCCCCGGCAGACGCGTTTTTTTCCTCAAAGAACATCATCTCCCGGGTATCACCCAGCAATAAAGATGAAATTGTTTCTGTTTGTAAAGCAGGAAAATTAACGTCTTTTCCGCCAAAAGATTCCTGCCAGGAGTTTGCATCTGCAAAAATAAAGGTTTGGTAACTGCAACCGCATAAATCCAAAAAATATTCCAGATCTGCAGGCAAACCTCCCTGTACAATAACCGTTATTTTTACATTTTTTAATTTGTCCTGCAATAATAATGGACTCAGATGGCTTTCTTCCAAGGCCTCCCAGCGTAAAATTTCATCTTTCAACTGTGCAGCAGAAAGAAACTGGGTCTCCACTTCTTCCTGATGACGCCGGATTTCATTTCTCAGTTCTTCGATTACAGCAATTTGATTGGTGACAAGGGTTTTTTCCCCCATGGAAGCGCCAAATAAAATTCCAATACCCAAAGCTAAAAAAACGGCTACCAAGAAAACAATATGGTTTTGTTGCTGATCCATGGTGTAATATACTTCCCTTTTTTTAATGTAATCCCAGTTTCCAGGAAAATAGGTAAAGAAAATGGCGCACCAGGGGTGAAAAAGCAGCCATGACAGCTATGGGAAAGAGCGCTGCAGCCAACAAGGCAGTCAGGTGGTGCCATTTTATCCCCCCCTGATATAAATGGGCCAGACCCTTGGCATCAACAAGTTTATGCCCGACCTTAAGGCGCACTAAAAAGGTGGAGGCCATTCCTTTACGTCCTTTTTCCATAAAGTCAAGTAAATGCGAATGGGAGCCTACGGCCACTATTAGTTCCGCTTTTTTCTCATAGGATAGCAAAAAGGCCAGATCTTCACTTGTACCGGGTGCAGCGATAACCTGGGCTTTTAAACCCAGCCGGGAAACACGTGCCATTCCCGGAGCAAAGCCGTTACGGTAGGCGTGTACTATAATTTCATCCGCTGTTTTTAAGGTGGTATCTGCTACACTGTCCATATCCCCGATAATAAGATGCGGTTTTAAACCCATTTCACACAGGGCGTCGCCCCCGCCGTCAACACCGATTAGTACAGGTTTAACATCCTTGATATAGGAACGGATCAACCGTAAATCCTGTTTATAATTTTTGCCCCGGATGACAACCAGAACATGTTTACCGGCAAGCCTGGTTTTAAGTTTTGGTATTTCCAGTTTGCCCAGAATTAAATGTTTCTCTTTCTTTACATAATCAAGGGTGTTTTGAACAAACAAATCCAACTGGTGGTTAATATTTTTTTCAGCCAGGGCTATTTTGTGCTGTAGAAATTCTCGCCTGATAACCCTGCCCTGGCCGACTTTTTTCCCCTGATAATAAATTGAATTCCCCTCTATCCTAATCATTGCCCCCTCCGGGATAAGAAAAAAAATTTTATCCCCTACATCGTCAAGGGTATAAACCCCTTTTTCCCATAGGTATTTAGCACCTTGGGCAGGGTATTTCCCGGTAAAAATATCAGAAGCATTAATCACAGCCCTAATTTTTTTTTCGACGAGTTCCTGGGCAGCAAGTTCATCAAGATCCCGATGGGCGATCAGGGCGATATCCCCCGGTAACAGCCTTTTGCAAAGCTTTTTGGTTTTGCGATCTTTTTTCAGGACACCCTGTATAATCTTTCCTTTTCCGCGAGGCCTCATTGCTGTTGACAATGCTCCAATACTTTTGTTATTTACAGTTAGTATGTATAATTTTCACTTATTTTATAAGAAAAAATAAAAAAATAGGACACTTTTAGGTAGGTGTCCTATTTTAAACAAAAAATAAAGAGGTTGAAAGAAAAATAAAGCTAAGTTTTAAGTCAATAAAATACACTGCCCTGACCGGCAGTGGTAATTTATGTATGCTTAGGTCTATTGCACTTTGTATTCATACTTTTTATTTTTCAAACGGATACGATCGGCAATCAGAGCAATAAATTCAGAATTTGTTGGTTTACCCTTTTCCGTGTTTATTGTATAGCCAAAAAATTTTTTAATTGTTTCCACACTGTTTCTGGACCAGGCCACTTCAATAGCATGGCGGATAGCACGTTCTACCCTGCTGGGTGTAGTTTCAAATTTTTCCGCAATGCGGGGATAAAGAACCTTTGTTACCGAACCTAAAAGTTCTATTTCCTCTACAACCATGGCAATAGCATCACGCAGGTAAAGGTAGCCCTTTATATGGGCTGGTATACCAATTTCATGGATTATTTTAGTGATTTCTTCAATGTAGCTGTTTTTTCCCTTAGGGGGTGTGCCCTCCGGGCTACTGGTGAGCGGTGCACGTTGGATGCTAATCTGGTTTCTGCCTAATTGTCGTATTCTTTCGGCTAAAACCTCTAAATTAAACGGTTTAAGGATGTAGTACGAGGCCCCCAATTCTACCGCCCTTTGTGTAATATTTTCGTGACCGAAGGCTGTTAACATAATCACCTTCGGTTTGGGCGACAGGTCCATTCTGCCCAGTTCCTCCAGCACGCCGATGCCGTCAAGATGCGGCATAATAATATCTAAAAGAACAATATCCGGCACATTTTCCTGCAGGAACGCCAAAGCTTCTTTTCCATTATAAGCATTGCCAATTACTTCGATATCCGGTTCTTTATTGATATATTCCGATAAAAGTTCGTTAAATTCTCTGTTATCATCTGCAATTAATACTTTTAGCATATACAGGCCCCCTTAAGAAGTCTAAGATAAATTGTTTTATATCTTACTTATAAATTATTCGACAATTGGAAGGTAATTCCTTCTTAAAGGAGGAATATTTTAGGCTTTTATATAAAAAATAGAAGTACCCGGTAATATTTATTACGAAACCGGTAAAAGTTCCATTTCTTTAACCATCCATTCTGCAAAAATCCCGTATCCTCGTGAAGGATCGTTTACAAAAACATGTGTTACAGCGCCTACCAGACGCCCGTTTTGAATGATCGGACTGCCACTCATCCCCTGCACGATACCCCCGGTTTGGGTCAGTAAATTTTCATCCACTACCCTGATAATAATTCCTTTATCCACAGGCTTATTTTGATTGAGCACTTTTTCAATTTCCAGACAAAAGCTTTGTATTTTATTGCCCTCTACAACGGTAAGCATTTCTGCAGGCCCGGGTTCCACCTCGAAACAGAGCCCCAAAGGGATAGGGTTTGGATAAGGGGTTTCGCAGGCGGCGATGTTTTTTAATTGGCCATAGATACCAAAATCAGTGTTTTTGGAGATCGTCCCCAAAATATCTCTCCCCTCTTTAAAAACCCCTGCCTTTTCCCCGGGCTGCCCCCGCTGGGCCATTTTAATATTTACTATATCCGCCCGTACAATCAAGCCTTCGTCAATATCCAATACCGTACGGGTGTCACTGTCAGTGACAATATGGCCTAGGGCACCGTAATAATCCCTTTCAGGCTCATAAAAGGTCAGGGTTCCCACCCCAGCAGCAGTATCACGGATATAAAGCCCGATACGGTACTCCTGACTATCAGGACACATCCGGGGAACAACCTGCATCTCCAAATTTTCACCTTTTCTTTTAACAAGAAACTTAAGGGCCCCTTTTTGAGATTCTCTACCGATTACTGCCGCGGCTTCATCCAAATCTTTAATTCTAATACCATTAACCGCCAAAATAGTATCACCGATTAATATACCGCTTTCTTCTGCCGGCGAAAATTTTTTCCCTTCGTCTTCCAAATAAAAATATCCGACGACCAGCGCACCTTCGGCGTGCAATTTTATACCGATAGAGTGGCCACCGGGGTGCAGTGTTATCTCTGGTAAAACGCTGACGGTGAGTTGCCTGATGGGAATCAGGCCTTTGAACAAGCTAAATTCCAGGCAAACATTACCTTTGTTTAGACCGCGCAGGGAAACGCCTTCTTGTGAATGTAGGTGATTAAATTCATTGCTGTTAATAACATCGCCGTTGATATTTAATATATCAGTTTTGTCGGCTTTGATATAAAGTTTTAAAGGAAATTTAACCCGGTAGGAATATTCCTGGCCTTCAAAAAGGCGCAAGCTGTCTTCCAGGTTATTTTTAATGCCTAAGGAAAAAAATAAAGAAAGCAGCAACAAAAAAACGATGAAGGTGCAGACTATGTTTCTTTTAAAAAAATTACGCATAAAAAACCCCCCCGCAGAGCCGTAAAGATTTTAGGATACAACTTTAAATTGTCTCGAGGAGGGTTTTTTTATCCCTTTTTATTAACATAATAAAATTGTTTTATTTGGCATTACTGCAATGGTAAACTTTGGGGGTACATTGCGGCTGTCAGGAAAGCCCTTGTCCTTTTTTTAAAAGTTCTGCAGCATGTTTTTTAGTAATATTGTCTATGTTACCGCCGTTTAAAAGGCGTGCAATTTCCATAATCCTTTTTTCCCCTTGGAGGTAGCGCACAGCAGTGGCTGTGCGCCCTTGTGATACTTCTTTAAAAATATAGTACTGGTGATCGGCGGCGCTGGCAATTTGGGGGCTGTGTGTTACACAGATCACCTGGTGTTTTTTACTTAACCCGACCATTTTTTCTGAAACTTTTTGGATTGTATAGCCGCCGATGCCGCTGTCTATTTCATCAAAAATAAGGGTGGGAATATGATCCTGTGCTGCCAAAATGCTTTTTAAGGCCAGCATTACCCGGGCTGCTTCCCCTGCAGAAATAATACGGACCAAAGGTTTCGGAGGTTCCCCGGGGTTTGCGGAAAATAAAAACTCCAGCTCCTCCCGGCCTGTGGGGCCCGGCGCTTTCTGTTCTGTAAACTGGACGTCAAAACAAGCACTTTCCATACTTAGCTCCTGCAAAGCTTCTGTAACAAGTAACTTTAATTTTTGTGCAGTTTTTTTTCTTTGGGCTGTCAACTGCGCGGCAATTTGTGCGGTTTCCTGCCGGAGGCTTCTTTCTTCTGCTTCCCAGCGCAAAGTTTTTGCTGCACTGTTTTCCAGAACCGTTATTTCTTGTATGCATTTTTCAGCAAAAGAAAGTACTTCTTCCACAGTGGCACCATATTTTTCTTTTAAACGCCGGTAAAGCTCCAAGCGATTTTCAGTTTCTGTTTTTTCCTCAGCCGAAAAGGTAAGACCGTCTAAATAAGTATAAAGTTCACGGCCTAGTTCGGTAAGACCTGTACTTATTTCTTGTAATATTTCTACGAAAGGTACCAACTGGGGATCAATTTCCAACAAAGAAGACATTTCTTTTTCGATACTGCCGATTTGATCAACAACCGACGCCTGTAACGCATTATCACTGCTATAAATTTCAAAATAGGCCCGGCTGGCCATAGTATGCAGCTTTTCCATATTATTAAGCAGTAAAAGCCTTTGTTGCAAGGATTCTTCTTCTGCTGCTGTAAGAGAAGCTTCTAAAATTTCATCCCTTTGAAAAATAAGCAGTTCCAGCTTTCTTTTTCTTTCCTCAGGGGAAGCGCCCCTGACTTTTAATTTTTTTTGCACCTGCTGCCAACGGCGGTAGGTTTCCTGGTAGCTGTGTTTTATATTTAAAAGCTCCCTGCCACCAAATTCATCCAAAAAAAACAGGTGTTTTTCCGGTTTCAAGAGTGATTGGTGGCTGTGTTGACCATGTAAATCTACAAGTACACTGCCCAACTCTTTTAACAATGACAGGGGGACAGCCCTGCCGTTAACACGGCAGATATTGCGGCCGCTAAGAGAAATTTCCCGTAGGATAATCAATTCCGTTTCCTGCAACAGGCCGTTTTCCGCTAGTATTTCTCTTAACTGTTTATAATCAGGGGCGACAGTGAAAACAGTTTCAATAAAGGCTTGTTCGGTGCCGGAGCGGACCTGTTCACTGGAGGCCCTTTCCCCCAAAATAAGATTAATGGCCCCGATTAACATGGATTTCCCGGCACCTGTTTCTCCCGTTAAAACATTCATCCCGGGAAAAAATTCCAGGGATAAATCATCGATCAGAGCAAAGTTTTGCATATGTAAATATGCAAGCATTACAAAATACCTCCTAGGAAATTCGGAAGTCTACCTGTCAATATGTTTGGTAAAAAAAAATATAATAAAAAACAGGATTCCAACAGGGGTGGATGGGTTAAGCCGCTAAACAGGCTCCCGGTGTGATGTCAAATTAATTTATCATGCAGCAGTTTATAGAAGTTACTTTCGGGAAACGTGATTACTTTGGTTTTATAGGCGGCTTTTTTTACCCGGACGCGATCATTAAAATTCAAGGCGAAACCTTCCTGCCCATCCAAGGTTAAAAATATATCAGCATATTCTGTAGCAACGGTGGCTGTAACCACATCATTTTTATTCACAATAACGGAACGTTGATAGAGCAGGTGGGGACAAATTGGTGTAACCACCAAAACATTTAGGGCCGGATGGACCACCGGGCCGCCGGCAGACAAGGAATAGCCTGTTGAACCGGTAGGACTGGAAATTATAACCCCGTCGCCGGGATAGCTTTCCAAAAAATCATCGTTAATATAGGTGTCTAACTTGATAATTCTGGAAAAAGGGCCCCTGGAAATAATAACATCGTTTAAACAAAGAGCCGAGGCAAAAACTTTTTCTGCCCTGATTACTTCTGTTTGCAACATCATTCTTTCTTCCAGACGGAAATTCCCGTCAATTAACTGCTGCAGGGAAAGGGTAAGCTTGTCTACCTCTATTTCGGCCAAAAAACCTTTATGGCCCATATTTATACCCAAAAGGGGCAGATCTGTAAAGGTCAGCTCCCGGGCCACCCTTAAAAAAGTACCATCACCACCGAGCACGATCACTAGATCAGTTTTTTGGGACCATTCCTGAATTTCTTTGATGGGTGAGGAAAGGAATAAAAGAGGGTCTTTTTCGGGAACAACATACACCGGCACGTCATATTTACCAAAAAAGTTTTTGATTTGTTCAATGACAGCATGCATTTTTTCTTTTTGCCAGTTGGGAACAACCCCTATACCCTTGAACATTAATTAACCCCCTTTTTAGGTTTCCATTCCCGCTTACCGTCCCAATATGTAATGGGCTTGGGTAATTACAGGGTTAATCACAGGGGAAAGATCTTCTACCTTAACCTGTTTTTCATCCGAATCCACCGCTTTTTCAGCACAAAGGTAAAGAAAGTATTCGATATTGCCTTGGGGGCCTTTTAAAGGTGAAAAAGTAAGCCCTTCCACCCGATAAGACAGCTGCAGGGACGTTGCAACGATGTTTTCTAGAACTTCTTGGTGGACAGCAGCGTTCTTGACTACACCTTTTTTCCCTACCTGCGCGGGCTTTGCTTCAAACTGGGGTTTAACGAGGCAAACAATTTCCGGTATAAAAAGGCCTGCTACTACAGGTAAAACCAACCTTAAAGAAATAAATGAGACGTCGATTGTCGCTAAATGCGGCAACTCCTGCAGGTCTTCCCTTTTCAGATGACGTACATTGAAGCGTTCCAGGTTGACAATGCGTGGTTCATGGCGCAACTTCCAGTCCAGCTGGCCGTAGCCGACATCAAGAGCATAAACCTTTTGGGCCCCGTGTTTTAAGACACAATGTGTAAAGCCCCCCGTGGAGGCACCGATGTCCAAAACAATTTTATTTTCAAGGTTTAGGCCAAATTCATGCAAGGCTTTTTCCAGTTTTAGGCCGCCCCTGCTGACATAAGGATTTTGTGTGGCCAAAATTTCAATTTTTGCTCCAGAAGATACAGCTTCACCGGGTTTATCCCTTTTTATGCCGTTTACCAGAACGTTCCCGGCCATAATTTCCGCTTTGGCCCTGCTACGCGTGGCAATAAGGTTTTTTTCAACAAGGAGCAAGTCCAATCTTTTTTTACTTTTTTCTTTTTTCATCCGCGGCTAACCTCAATATACCCTTTCTTTTACCTGACAAAACTTTAATGCCTCACGAGCTAGGCCTTCCCCTGAAAGGCCATGCAGATCTAATAAAAAGTCCCTGCTTCCCTGGCCGGTAAAGGCATCGGGTAACCCCAGCCGCTTCAGGCTTATTTCCTGTAGTTCTTTTTCTAAGGTTTCTAAAACAGCACTGCCAAACCCCCCGCTGAGGACATGTTCTTCCACCGTCAAAACCCTGCCGCATTTTTTTGCCCAATAACAGATTAATTCTGTATCCAAGGGTTGAATAAAACGGGAATTGATGACACAGCTTTCGATGCCCATCTTCAAAAGCAGGGCATGGGCTTCCAGGGCCGGCAAAACCATGGCGCCGGCGGCTAGAATGAGTAGATCACGACCTTCCCTTAAAAGCTGGGCTTTCCCTGTGATCAAGGTACCTGTTTCCGGTGATGAAAATACGGCTGCCTCTGCCCGGGGATACCGGAGTGCCACCGGGCGTTTTAAAGCGAAAGCCATTTTAAGCATTGCATTTAATTCCCAACCGCTGGCCGGGGCCATGAGGACAATATTGGGCAAATGCCGCAGGTAGGCGAAATCAAACACGCCGTTGTGTGTTTCCCCGTCTTCACCTACCAAGCCGGCCCGGTCAACGGCGAAAACAACCGGCAGGTTTTGCAAACAAACATCATGCAAAATTTGATCATAGGCCCTTTGTAAAAAAGTGCTGTAAATGGCCACTACGGGTTTAAGGCCTTCTGTAGCCAGCCCAGCAGCCATGGTGACAGCATGCTGTTCGGCAATACCCACATCAAAAAAACGTTGCGGCCAACGGCGAGCAAAAGTTTCCAGGCCTGTACCTGCAGCCATGGCGGCAGTAATAGCTACAATGGAACGGTCTGCTGCGGCTAGTTTTTCCAAAGAGGTACTGAAAACTTTGCTGTATGTCGGTTGACTTTTTTTATTTGCAGAAAGAGGTTCACCGGTTTTTTTATTAAAGGGCCCCACCCCGTGAAAAACATGGGGATTTTTTTCAGCAGGAACATAGCCTTTGCCTTTTTTGGTAACAGCATGTACTAAAACCGGTCCATGAACACTTTTTACCTCACGGAAAAGATTCACCAATTTAGGAATGGAATGACCGTCGATCGGCCCCAAATACGTAAAACCAAGCTCTTCAAAAAGCATACCGGGTACAAGCAGATATTTTATGCTGTCTTTCAGGCGTTCGGCCGAACGAAGCACGGTCCGCCCGATGGCCGGAATACGTTCTAAAACATGTTCCAGGTCTTCTTTCAAGCGGGAATACTTGGGGTCGGTGCGCAGTTTGGCCAGGTAGGAAGGGAGCCCGCCGATGTTTTGGTCAATAGACATTTCATTGTCATTAAGGATCACCAGCAGATCCGTTTTCTTCTCCCCTGCAAAATTAAGCGCCTCCAAGGCCATACCGCCCGTTAGGGCGCCGTCACCGATGATGTTAATTACAAAATTATTTTTCCCCAGTAAATCCCTGGCCTGGGCTATTCCCAAGGCTGCTGAAAGGGAGGTGCTGCTGTGCCCCACCCCAAAAACATCATACAGGCTTTCCCTTCTTTTGGGAAAGCCGCTTATACCGTCATAACAGCGGATTTTTGTAAATTGTTCCTGGCGGCCGGTAAGAATTTTATGGGTATAGCATTGGTGCCCCACATCCCAGAGTATTTTGTCATGGGGTGCGTTAAAAACAAAATGCAGGGCGATGGTCAGTTCAACAACCCCCAAACTGGAGGCAAGATGACCTCCTCTTTTGGAGATTACCTCAATCATGAATTTCCTTATTTCGCCGGCCAGTTGTTCCAGTTCTTGCAGGGATAGATTTTTCAGATCAGCAGGTTCGTGGATTTTTTTAAGAATAACACCCAAAAAACCACCGCTTCCTGTATAAATTTGGCTAAATATTATACAAAACAGTACCTGACAGTTTTCATGGTGAAGCGAAGCTTTATGGGGTGTACAGGAAATTTTCATTGTTGTTCCCGGTGCATTGGAAAAAACATAATGCTGTGTATAAAATGTTAATCTGAAGGGAACAAAACTATGAATTTCTTTTCCAGGTAAAAATGCGCTCCAGGGTTGTTAAAAAACGGGCTACAAGTAACACGATATCTGTTGGCCTGTTAATGGCCAGTGTTTTGCCCAATGCCTTGCCGCCCACTGTTAAAGCGGATATAGCTCCTGCCAAAAAGATACTTAAAAAGATTTCACTAAATTTTGGGTTTCCCCGGACAAGGTTAACCACGATCACTGTCCCAATTACTCCGCTTACTATGCCGCTGATATCTCCGATGACATCGTTACAAAAATTGGCCACCAGATCTGCACGGCGTACAAGAAAAATGCTTTTCTTAGCGCCATAAATTTTTTTGGCTGCTTTAGCGTGAAAAGGAATTTCCTCTGCAGCTGTAACTGCGGTGCCAATTACATCAAAAAAAATGCCCATAAAAACAATAAAAATGAGAAGCATAAAAGAAATTAGCATTGAATGCAGGTTTTGCAATAAGGAGTGTGTAACCAGGGTAAGAGTTATAGCTAAAAAAAAAGTCCAAATACTGACTGAAATAACCCAACGTTTATTATTTTTTCTTTTCCATTGTTTTTGCTGTTGTTTTTTTGCGCCCAATATGCTTACGCTCGCTGCTAAATAATATAATAGGGACAAAAGTGGCAGCTCCATGAGTAAACTTTGCGGCTTAAGGTCCAGCAGGTTTTCCCAAATGTTCACCGGCTTGTCACCAAGCGGCAGTTTCCTTTTAAGAACATCTCTGCTGTGTTACCACCGGCAGGGCTGGATTACCACTTAGACCACACCTTAATCCCCATGGAGCCTCCCTACGGCGGGGAACAGCCTAGGAGTTTTCCTCAACGCCGCAACATCGTTTTCTATCCTTTTTTGCAGCCCTGGTTTCCTAAGGGATATTCCCTTCCTCCCCCAAAGCCACTCAAGGCAGGCTACACTGTGCACAGTTTTGACCACACACAGGTTCTATCCTAAGCCGTAACCTTTTACCCCTACAGTAATACGCCACCAACTTAGGTCTCCACGAAGGCAGGGTCAACGCCTACATGCCTTTGTAGATCGCCCCGTCCTTCTTAACCCCCAGCACCAACCCCCGTCTGGGCTTCGGCGGCCGGCACCAGGAACTTCATCGATATGCCTTGAGCGGTTTTTCCCGCCCGCTTTCAAAAACGCTTGCGACAACTAGGATACTGCACCACTATGTCCAGCTAAATTATAGCATATCATTCCTGGCAACTCAACGCTATTCCCCGGGGGAAATCCACAGGCCTAATAGTTACGGTAGAAAGCCCGGCGGGTAATTTTCTGCAGGGAAAGGTTTTTATCACCAAAAGAAGACAGCTCTGCAATGGCTTGGGCATACAGTTGGTCCCTTTTGTTTTTTGCAGCAGCCCGGCCGAAGTAGGAAACATAGTTTGCCTTTCCTCTTTGTGCATCCTGCCCGCCAGTTTTCCCCATTTTTTCAGGATCACCTTCAACGTCCAACAGGTCATCGACAATTTGGAAGCCCCTGCCTAACAGGCGGGCATAGGCGGTTAATCTGGCCAGTTCGTCCGGTGTAGCCCCGCCCAACAAAGCACCGGCACGCACAGAGGCTGTGAGCAGCTTTCCTGTTTTGTGGGTATCAATGTATTGCAAAGTATCCAGGTCAACAGTTTTTCCTTCGGAATCAAGATCAACTGCCTGCCCTCCGACCATGCCCCGCACCCCTGCTGAATTTGCTATTTCCCAAATTATTTTCAATTTAATTGCTGGACTGGCTTTTAAATGGTAAAAACTGTGAGATCCATTTTTGTCTTGCTTTTCAGCAGCCAAAATTTCAAAAGCTAAGGTTAACAATGCGTCCCCGGCCAGTATAGCAAGGGCTTCGCCAAAGACTTTATGAGCGGTCAGCTGCCCCCGCCTGTAATCATCATTATCCATAGCCGGCAGATCATCATGGATTAAGGAATAGGTATGAATAAGTTCCAGGGAACAGGCTACCGATAGGGCGTTTTTCCAGTCCGCCGTAAAAAGCTCTGTTGCCAATAAGACCAACAGCGGCCGGAGGCGTTTGCCGCCGGCGAAAACACTATAGCGCATGGCACGGTGAATATCCTGGGGGTATTGCTCAGCAGGCGGCAAATAATAATTCAGGGCGTTGTTAATTAAGGTTTTTTTGGTTTCCAACAGATCGTCGAACTTCATTTTCAAACCCCCTTGCTGGTTTGCAGCCCCTTTGAATACCCGGTGCATCTTTTGTTTTAGTTTTTTAATCCTCTTCGCGTGTTTCAAAGTCTGCCAGTTCACCATCTTGCAGTAACATTTCAACTTTATATTCAGCTTTGGTAAGCAGTTTTCGGCAGTACTGGGCCAGCTGCAGCCCTTTTTCCAGCTGCTGCAGCGACTTTTCCAGACTTAATTCCCCTTTTTCCATTTGGTCGATAATAATTTCTAATTTTTGTAAAGCTTCTTCAAACTTTAAATCCAAATCCTGGGCTTTTTCCGGCTGCACTTTTAAACCTTCTTTCAGCAGTCCTGCGATTTTTTCCTGTGTATATCCTTTACTTCACATCCTGCTTTGCCGTCGTGAAAAACGACATGAATCCCCTGCCCTTCCTGCAAAGAGTTGACACTGTCTACCGGTAAGCAATGCTGATCGCTGATCAGGGCAAAACCTCGTTTTAGAACATTTGCAGGATCCAGGGTCTTTAGTTTTTCCTCGGCGCTGCAAAGTGCGGTTTTCTTAAGTTTTAAACTGTAGGCCAGGTTTTGTTCCAAACGCTGTCCTATTTCATCGATACGCTGGTAGCTCTGGTTAATTTTTTCCTTTAAATATTGCAAATGTACTTCCGGGGAAAGGTTTTTCAGGGTAAATTTCTTTTCCTGTAAAAAATTTTGCCACCTGTTTAACAGTTGATGTTCCTGTATTTTAAGGTGACGTAAAAGGTCTTTTTTTTGCGGGGCAACCAGTTCGGCTGCGGCTGTGGGTGTTGATGCCCTAATGTCTGCTACAAAATCAGCAATAGTAAAATCTGTTTCGTGTCCGACAGCGCTGATTACAGGTGTCTTCAGTTTATAAAGAGCATAGGCCAATGCTTCAGCGTTAAAAGACCAAAGTTCTTCCAAGGAGCCGCCCCCCCTGGTTATAACGATGACTTCCACACCGGCGTAGTCATCCAGTTTTTTCAGGGCATTTATAATCTGCCCGGGGGCCTCGGGCCCCTGAACGGTTACGGGGCAGAAAAGAACGCGAACACAGGGGAACCTTCTTTTTAAAGTTGTTAAAAAGTCTTTGACCGCCGCCCCTGCAGGGGAGGTAACCAGCCCGATACAACGCGGCAGGCGGGGTAAAGGTTTCTTCCTGTCTGTATCAAAAAGCCCTTCCGTTTTGAGTTTTTCTTTTAACTGTTCAAACGCCAGGTATAGTGCACCAATGCCCTCCGGCTTCAGCTCTTCAACATAAAGTTGGTAGTATCCGCTTCGTTCGTAGAGTGAAATGTTTCCTCTGGCAACGACCCTCATTCCCTCTGCCGGTATAAAACTTAGTTTTTTATTTTTACTGAGGAAAAAAACGCAGCGGATAACACTATTTTTATCTTTTAAAGTAAAATAAATGTGCCCCGAGGGACGGTGGCGTTTAAAATTTGAAATCTCACCTAAAATTGAGATGTTTTGCAGCAACCCATCCTGGAGCAGCAGGCCTTTTATATATTTGTTTACCTGGGTAACGGTGTAGATACCTTTTTCCGGGGTCATGATGATCTTGCCGCCCTGTCAAGAAGGTTTGTAAGCAACATAGAAATTGTCACCGGGCCGACCCCCCCCGGCACCGGCGTTATCCAACCGGCAACCTTTTCTACACCCCAGTAGTCAACATCCCCCACCAAACGGGTACCGGTTAAATTAACACCCACATCAATTACAATTGCCCCTTTTTTAACCATTTCAGCTGTAATCAAGCGCGGGTTACCGGTAGCAACAACAAGCAAATCTGCCCTTTTGGTAAAGGAAACCAAGTCAATTGTTTGGGAATGACAGATGCTGACAATGACCCTTTTATTCAAGAGTAAAGCAGCTACAGGTTTACCTACCAGCTCACTGCGCCCGACTACAACAGCCTGTTTATTTTCCAGGTTCACCCCCGTCGTTTCAATAAGCTTCATAATTCCTTTCGCTACGTAGGGGATTAACGGCGGGCTGTCTTTACATAGATTCCCCATGTTTTGAAAGTGGAGGCCTTCAATGTCTTTATTGGGTGCGACCAACTGGGAAACAGATGTAAGGTTAAAATGAGGGGGGAGCGGATGGATATTAATACCATGGATTTCCGGGGCTGTATTCAGCTGTTTGAGCAGTTGAATAAACTCTTCTTTTGTGGTATTTTCCGGCAGGCAATGGACTTTGCATTTTATACCTAGCTGACGGCAGGCCCTTTCTTTCAAACGGGCAACATGGACGCGGGCGGCAGGGTTTTTAAGAACAACGATCGCCAAACCGGGCGCTATTCCTTTTTTCCTTAGAGTTGCAATTTTTACCCTTAATTCTTCCCGTACTTTCCTGGTAACCTGTACACCGCTGATTACCTTGGCAGCCAAAATTTTCCCCTCCGTAACCATTTCACAGTTTAGCAGTTATAAAAAAATGAATAAATGAATAAGGGAAAGAACACGGGCTGTGAACAGGGTATGTTTCCAGTGTTCCTTCCCGCACCATTAGTGTTGCAGTTGCATCCCACATGTTTGTTTGAAAGCGTGCAATGTATTTTTTATGAGCATGGTAATGGCCAGGGGGCTGTCTTCACCGGCTGGCAGGGTAAAGATACAACTTGCAACCTCTGCAACCTCTTTGAGGACAATCCCGCTGGCTTTTCCTCGATTGTTACGGGTTGTACCGATATCAATTACCATCGCCCCCGGTTTGATCCAGTTGCCTTTAATCAGTCCCGGTTTTTCTGTTTCTGCAACGAGTATATCTGCGGTACGACAAATTTCAGGCAGATTGCCGGTTAAAACAGGGCAAAAAGTAACAGAGGCGTTTCTTCTAAGCAACGCTAAGGCCAGCGGTCTGCTGACAACGCCCCTACGACTGATCATTACTGCTGTTTTGCCCCTGATGGGCTGCCCGGCAAAATCGATCACCTGCATCAGGCTATAAACGTTGCAGGGTAAAAATCCCTGGTTTCCGCTGAACAGTTTACCCGCATTGATTGGGTGCCTGCCACAGACATCCTTCCCGGGGTCAACAGCAGCTAAGATATTTTTTTTCTGTAAGGTTTCCGGCAGGGGCAATTGGCAGAACAAACCCTGAACCCGGCTGTCCTTGTTTAACTGCCGTACGGTTGCACAGATATCTTCCTGGGAAGCAGTAGCAGGTAAAAATCGTATATCAACGTAGAAACCTAATTTTCTGCATTGTTTTTCTTTACAGCGAATAGAGGCTAAGGAGGCAGGATCTTCGCCGACAACAACCATTCCCAGACCGGGAACCTTGTCTGTTTTTTGGCTCAGTTCCTCTAATTCTGCAACGATCCCAGCGTAGATCTTGCCCCCTATTTCCGCCTCATTAAGTAACTTCATAGGCATGGTTATTTACTGCCTTACCTTTTATTTTTAGCCTTCGTTTAGTCTGATAGCTGCTTCAACAGTGTTATAAAGAAGCATGGTTACCGTCATGGGGCCTACGCCACCGGGAACGGGAGTGATAAAGGATGCCTTTTCCTTCACTGCTTCAAAGTCCACATCACCGGCCAGACGGAAGCCGCTCTTCCGGGACTCGTCAGGAATTCTGTTTACGCCCACGTCAATAACCACGGTTCCTTCTTTTACCATATCAGCGGTGATGGCATTGGGCCTGCCCATGGCTGCAATTAGGATGTCAGCTTGTTTTGTATAGTAAGAAATATCTTTGGCACCGGTATGCACAACAGTAACCACAGCGTTGGCTCCTTCAGCCTTTTGCATCAGGATTGCTGCCAGCGGTTTGCCGACAATGTTGCTGCGGCCGCAAACAACAACATGTTTGCCTGCCGGATCATTACCGGAACGGAACAGCAGCTGCTGGACACCGTGGGGTGTACAGGGTAGCGGGCACGGTTCGCCCCTGAGCAGTTTACCTACGTTCACCGGGTGGAAACCATCCACGTCTTTTTCAGGGGAAATGTAGCCGATTACCTTTTCAACACTAATATGATCGGGCAGGGGAAGCTGCACCAAGATGCCGCTGAATTTAGGATCTTTATTTAAGCCGTCGATAACTTTGAGAACCTCTTCCTCCGGAACATCAGCCGGGAGACGAATTGTTTCTTCAAACATGCCGATTTCCTGGCTGCCCTTGGCTTTACTGGTTACATAAGAAATAGATGCTGGATCTTCTCCTACCAAAACTACACCCAAGCCTGGAACAATGCCCTTTTCCTTTAACTCGGCAACCCTTCCTTTAAGCTCTTGCCTAATCTCCTTGGCCACTTCGTTTCCAGAAATAATCTTTGCCGTCATACTTGTATAACCTCCTTATAAAATATCTTAAAAGCCTGGACTATAATACCTGTATCTATAAAACTTATAATGCAAACCTATAATGCCTGCTGAATAAAACAGCCTATAATGTTTTTAAATAGTTGTCCATCGCTCTGGCGGCGACTTTGCCTGCACCCATAGCCAGGATTACTGTTGCCGCTCCTGTGACGATGTCACCGCCGGCATAAACCCCTTTGCGGGAGGTGGCCCCTTCTTCGTCAGCCTCGATTGTTCCCCAACGGCTAATTTCCAGATCAGAGGTGGTCTGGGGAATAAGCGGGTTGGGACTCTGGCCAATGGCAATTACAATTGTATCTACATCAAAAATAAATTCTGAACCTTTAATGGGGACTGGACGTGCCCTGCCGGAATCATCGGGTTCACCCAGTTCCATTCTGATACATTCCATACCCTTTACCCAGCCATTTTCATCGCCGATAATCTTGACGGGGTTGGTCAGCAGGTTGAAAACAACGCCTTCTTCTTTAGCGTGTTCAATTTCCTCGGCACGGGCCGGCATTTCCTTGTCTGAACGGCGGTATACAATATGCACCTCTTCGGCGCCCAGCCGCAAGGAGGTGCGGGCGCTGTCCATGGCTACGTTACCCGCCCCGACAACGGCAACTTTTTTACCCAACTTGATCGGTGTATCATAGTCGGGGAATAAATAAGCCTTCATCAGGTTTGCCCGGGTTAAAAATTCGTTTGCAGAAAAAACGCCGTTTAAGTTTTCTCCTGGAATGTTTAGGAACATGGGCAGTCCTGCCCCGGTGCCGATAAAAACAGCCTGAAAACCTTCTTCATCGAAAAGTTCATCGATGGTAATGGTTTTTCCCACAACAACGTTTGTTTTAATATCAACACCTAAGCTGGCGATATAATCGACTTCTCGCTGGAGAACCTTTTCTTTGGGCAGGCGGAATTCGGGGATGCCGTAGCGGAGAACCCCACCTGTAGCGTGGAAGGCTTCAAAAAGAACAACCTCATGTCCCATCCTGGCTAAGTCGCCGGCAGCAGTCAACCCGGCCGGGCCGGCACCGACAATGGCCACGCGCTTACCGGTAGAGGGCGGCTTGGGAGGCGTTTCCACTCCCTTGGCCAGTTCATAATCTGCCAGAAAGCGTTCCAGCCGGCCGATAGCCACCGGTTCGCCTTTTTTACCACGTATGCAAAAGGCTTCACACTGGCTTTCCTGGGGACAGACACGCCCGCAGACTGCCGGCAGGTTATTTTTTTCTTTCAGCTTTTTAATACCCTCATCAAATTTTCCTTCAGCAATCAAACCAATAAAACCAGGAATATCCACTTCCACCGGGCAACCCTCAACACATTTGGCCTCTTTACACTGCAGGCAGCGGGTGGCCTCTTTTATTGCTGTATCAGCATCATAACCAAAGGGCACTTCATTATAGTTTTTAACACGATCCTGGGGTGCCTGTTCGGGCATCGGATGCTTTTCTTTCATTCTGCGTAATTGCTTAATTTGGTCTTTATCCAACATTAACGCCCACCTCCACTTCTGCATTCATGTTCATATTTATCCACAGCAACTTTTTCCTCCTGCAGATACATCTGCCCACGGCGGGTCAGCTCTACAAAATCAACCTCATGTGCATCAAAAACAGGGCCGTCCACACAGGTAAACTTGGTCTGGCCGCCAACTGTCACCCGGCAACAGCCGCACATTCCCGTTCCATCCACCATAATGGGGTTTAAACTGACCATGGTTTTAACCCCGTACGGTTTTGTTTGGTTGGAAACGGCGCGCATCATGGGCAGCGGTCCAACGGCAATTATTTCGTCTATTTTTTGGCTTTTATCATCGAGAAATTTTTGCAGGATGTCGGACACAAAGCCGTGGTGGCCTTTTGTTCCGTCGTCTGTACAAACATGGAGTTCCTTGCTAACCGCCCGCATCTCGTCTTCTAGAATGAGCAGATCGGCTGTCCGGGCCCCGATAATGGAGATAACCTCCATGCCTGCTTCGTGAAAAGCTTTTACCTTTGGATAAACCGGGGCAATACCCACCCCGCCGCCCACAGCAATTATCCGACCTGTGGTGGGCAATTCCATGGCCTGGCCCAGCGGCCCGACAAAATCACTTAAATAATCCCCTTCTTCAAGAGCCCCCAACTGCATGGTGGTTTTTCCAACTTCTTGGAAGATGATTGTAATTGTTCCTTTTTCCTTATCACTGTCGGCAATGGTTAAAGGGATTCTTTCACCATTGTCATCAACCCGTAAAATAATAAACTGTCCGGGTTGTGCCTTGCGTGCTACGAGTGGTGCTTCAACTTCCATAAGCTTGGACACATCGGCTAAAACCCTTTTTTTAACTATTTTGAACATACAAAAACCTACCTCCTTTACAATGCCCTTTTTTACGTTTAGATTCGCCATGATTATAAAAAAGTCCTTTTCCAAATGAGGATGAAAAGAAATATTTATTAATACTGAAGATTCAAACAACAAAAAAACCTCCTGCATTAGCAGATTTTGCTAGCCGGACGGTTTCGATTCCTGGTTTGCTTTCCAGATATTATCCAACATACCATTTACAAAGCGTGCTGCCTCTTCATCCTGGTAAGTCTTGGTTAACTCTATGGCTTCGTTGATGGCCACAGGTGGAGGGGTGTCACCTAAATAAAGCAGTTCGTAAAGTGCCAGACGCAGAATGTTGCGCACTGCTGCTGACAGGCGATCAAACTGCCAGTTGATCAGGTACAAGGAAAGTGTTTTGTCCAACTCCCCCCTTTTCTCCAGCACTCCCTCGACTAAAGATCTACAAAAAAGCTTTTCTTGGTTAGAAAAGTCATCATTGCCAAACAGGTAACTAAGTGCACTGGCAGGGTCATTTTTGCCGACTTCAATCATAAACAGTATTTTAAAGGCGTACTCCCTGGGCAACCTTCTTTTCAAAGCCTGTACCCCTTTCCAGGGTCAGTAGTTTTTGCATACACTAAACTATAGATTAATCACGTTCACGTTTAAACCAAAGCTTTTCCAGGTAATTTTGTATAACCTGGTTTTTTTCTTCCCGGGCCCCTAAATAAATCCCGATCCCCACGCAAAGTAAAACAAAAAGCCCCCGCCAAAAACCAAAAGCCATCAGAATGAGGGCTACCAGCAGGCCCAGAAAACCGCCCAATATTTTGCCAAGGTTTTCGTTGACCAGTTTTAAAAAATTGTTTCTGTTTAACATATTCACACCCTCAACGGACCTTTTTTTCAATTTGTTCCTGGGCGATATTCTCCACCAGCACCTTTACCTCGGCAACATTTGCCCCACTGATTTCCTGCACATACCCCCGGACTTTTTCCTGTAGCTCACCGACTAGGGCAGGGACGGGCAGATCGGGGATAATGCGGATGCGCAGGTAGATAACCAGGCCCTGTTCCGTAAAATTTATGTGAGTGTTTACCTCCCTGATACCTTTGACTTTGCGGGAGGCGGTTAAAACCATATTTTCAACGGCGCGGAAAGAAATACGGATCTCGCCGACTTCTGTAAAGTTAATGATGTTACCGTTTTTTTCTTTTTTACGGCCTTGTACAGAAAAAATCAACAAAACTATCCCGACAATTAAAAGCAGGAAACCGGCAAGGGTATAGCGCAGGTCGCCGGTAAGCTTGTTAACAAAAATAAAAAATTCTGTTGAAAAATATCCCAGCGTGATCAGAGCAAGAAAAAGCCCGCCTAAAACACCGCCGATCCCCAGGACAGCCAGGGCAATACGTCTTCCCCCCATTAGAAAAAACCAGCCTCCTTTTCTGCAGAGCAGGAAAAGCTAACCCCCTGTTAAATAATATTTACAGGAGGTTAGCCCTGACAGCGCTATTTCGATTCTTCCTCTTCTGATTTTTGTTGTGGAAAACTGACACCCTGAATATGAACATTCACCTTGACAACCTTTAAACCCGTCATGTTTTCAACCGCTTTTTTAACATTTTCCTGCACATTCCAGGCTACATCAGGGATACGGGAACCATAGCCGACGATCATAAATAAATCTACGGCCGCCTCTTCTTCCCCGACCTCTACTTTTACCCCTTTGGATAAATTCTTTCGCCCCAGGGCTTCGGCAATACCGCCGGCTATACCCCCGCTCATGCTGGCCACACCGTCAACTTCTGTAGCTGCCAACCCGGCAATAATTGAAACAACCTCATCAGCAATGCGAATTGATCCCAGTTCAGAAGGAAGCGCACGGTTTTCAGTCATTTTTATTCCTCCCTTTTAACCTCTACCATCAATTAAACTTATCATTAATTATACCAAATATTAACTACATTTATCAAATAAATATTTCCCCGAGTGGTGGCTGTCCCGGTTTCTTCTTAGAGAAAAATGAAGGTTGCAGGTCTATTTGTGTTGTATAACCTGCACTTCTTCCCGGGGAATTTCAATGGTCGTGGCCACCGTTTCCGTGACCCGCAAAAAATCTTCCGCCTCCAGTTTTTCAGTTTCAATCATGACCATTGTTCCTTTTCTGCTGGAAAATAAGAGGGCATCTTTATACCCCTGGGCCTTGAGCAGGTTTTCGGCAAGCAGTTCTTTTTCCATCAGGTTGACCAGCTGTAAAAGCTGTTGTTCCGCTTCCAGCCTGGCCTCTGCTCCCACCTGGGGATTGTTGATCATTTCATTGAGCATTTCTGTTTCCTGGCCCCTGATTCGCTCCCTTTCCAGGCGGTATTCCATAAAAAATTCCGGGGAACTTTCAAAGTTCCAATGTTCCGGCCCGGCGTTAAGGCCTGCAGAAGTAAGGGACTGCAATACATCTTCATCAGGTGTTATTTCTATCCTGCACATTTCTTTTTCTACCCCGCTTATAAATACGTAGGTTACAGCTGCTACCAAGAGAAGACTAAAAACCCAAACCATTTTCCTGTTCATCGCCTTTAAAGCCACCACCTTTTATTTTTCAGTTTCTGCCAAGGGGTAAAACGGCTATTCTGTGCGCCGGCAGGTTTAGTACGCTTTGCATGGCGTGGACTACCTTTAAACGTATACAACTGTTTTCCACACCTTGCGCCACCACCAACACCCCAGTGATCCGGGGCATACTTTCACTTAGAAGCAGAGGTTTTTCCCCTCCGTTTGCTTCCCGTAGCAGGACGTAATTTTCTTTACTGTTGCTTTCCAGGATCTCCCTTTGTCCCCCCTCCCGATCGTTTTCTATGGTCTGTTTACTGTTTTCTTCGTGGGCCAGGCCATAGGTTGACTCTTTACTGCCTGTAAAGTTGATAAATACCTGCACCTGGCTGATTCCATCTATATGCTCCAGAACCTGTTGTAATGATTGACACATATTTTTTTCATATGTATTTGCAACCACCGGGGAATCTTCTGTTTCTGCACGGGGCTTCTGATCGGCAGTGGGAACTTTTTTTAACGGTGTAAAAAGTGAACCGGCAAACATTAGTATTATTCCCAGGAGAAGTAAAGATAATAGAAGATAATTTTTCCCCTTGCCCCTGTCTTTTATTTCTGTAAAAAAATCCTTGAACAAAGCAAATACACCATTCTTAGGTTTTTTACCAGCCATTTGCTCCACCTTTCAAGGCCGTATCTCAACTTTAACATTTTCAGGGGAAAGTCGAAAATATGCGGCCAGATACTTTTCAATTTCCTTTATTTTCCCCCCGTTGCTTTCCGGAGATGCACTGCTATTTTCTGTTTTGCCTGACCCGCTGTTTTCCCTGAAAGCCCCTTTATTTGGGGAAATTACCTCCACCGCAACGTTGATTTCTTCTACGTTTCCAGGGGCAGTAACCTTTTTGACAGGTTTTTGTTCCTGCACAACTGCATAAACATCCTTAAACAAACCAAATTCTTTGCTGTCGGGGTTATCCTCTGTTGTAATCTGCAAGTCAAGTAAATCCTGTTTAAACTCACGGGCCAGCTCTGCCGTTAATAAATCGGAAACCTTGGCTTGGTAATCTTTTAGGGCATCTTTCATTTTTTCCTTGTACAGCCGCTCGCCATGGCCTAGAATCGCCTCCAATTCTGCAGCGCTTTCATTTTCCATACTGTTCACCAGGGGAGGAATTTCCCAATATGGTGCCAGGCGCGTGATTTTTTGCAGGGGGGTAATCAGTGTAAAAATAAGCAAAATCCCGATTAACATGCGTAAATAACGACGAAAAACCCCCTGGGGCAGAATCATCTCTAAAAGGGTGCTGATAAAAATAAGGATGACAATATAACGTATAAGCCCCCCGATTGTTTCCATCATCTTTGTTCATCCTTCCCGCCGATTTTTCAGCGCAGCATGACCGTGGTGTTACTGATGCCGATGATGATGGCCACACCGATGAAAAAAACCAGGGCTACTGCGGCTACAGCGGCAAAAATCATCGTCAGGCATTTGCTCATGGATTCCAGGGCACCACCCAGGGTCGTTTCCCCCAAAGGTTGAATCAGAGCGCTGCAAACCTTATAGATGCTGATGACAGCCAGTATTTTCAAAAGAGGGAAAACAGTGATCAGGGCTAATATAACCAGGCCAACAATAGTTGCACTGTTTTTAATTAACAGGGAATACCCAAGGACAGTTTCTATTGCATCTGCAAGTTTGCCTCCCACCACCGGAATAAAAGCGCCGGTCATAAACTTAGCTGTTTTAAGTGTCAAGGCATCACCAATGCCTCCGGCCACACCCTGAATTGACATAAAACCGATAAAAAGTGTTAACAAAAGGCCCAAACTTAAAATACTGATATCTTTAAAAAGATCGGCCAGGCGGTTGATCCTGAAGTGTGGAGAAAAGTGATCTACCAAATAAAGAATGGTTGCCAGGAAAACCAGGGGGAAAATTATATTGTTGATCAGGGAGGCACTGAAATTAACGGCAAAAACAATCAAAGGGTGAAAAAGGCTGACTGAGGCAACATGGCCCAGTGAGGCCATTAAGGTTAATAAAACAGGCAGCAGTGCCAACATAAAGTTAACCATGTTTTCTACAGTATGTTTCCCGGTTTCAGCAACCATTGTAAAACTTTTCATGGCCAACCCCAGCAGCACAAAAAAAGCTACGGCTTCTGTCAACCGGGCAACCTCTTCGGAACTAAAAGCCCCCTGCAAACTTTTTAAAAGCGCGGCTGCTACTGCCAGAAAAAGGAGCTGGCCCAGCAGGCCCAGGTTGGTAATTACCTCTGCCAGCAGGTAGCGGCCCAGCCCGGCGCATATTTCCCTAAAGGGAACCAAGCCCCCTTCCCTTTTTTCCCAAATATCCCTAATGTTCCAGGAAGGCAAAAATTCGCCCATTTCATCTTCCAGTTCATACCAATATTTTTCCACCTGTTCCCAACCGTCAAGCGGGGGAGAATTTTCATTTTCACCGGCTGTAAAAACACCTGTTGAGGTTGTCTCCCCCCAGGCCATAATCTTACTGGGGGATGTCCAGAGCAGCAGCACTATAAAAAGGGTCAGGAAAACCTTTGTCATTGGAAATTTTTCTGGAACCATCCTATTGCCACCCTGCTTCCGTGTTTTAGCTATGGTATAAAATTGATAATTCCTTCTAAAATAGCCACAAGTATGGGTATGGCCATGATTAAGATCAGTATTTTGCCGGCAAATTCAATTTTGGCTGCAATGTTAACATCACCTGCATCCTTACATATCTGTGCCCCAAATTCAGCAAGGTAGGCTACACCGATGACACGCATCAGGATTCTTAAAAAAACAGTATTTATTTCCGCCTGCAGGGCTAAATCAGTGATTATATCAATAATCATTTTTAAATACCCCAGCACATAAATAACAATGGCCAGGCCCACACCGATCGACAACAGCTGGGCCAGTTCGGGCCGGCTTTGACGGATCAAAACGATAAAAATTGTGGCAATTACCCCAAACACCATCACCTGTGCAATTTCCACGGCGTAGCAACACCCACTTAATATAAATTAAAAATTGCGCGGATACTGGTAAACAGATCTCCTAAAAGTTGTAGAATCAACAGAAGAACAATTACGACACCAACCAAGGTCAGCATTTGCGCCTGTTCTTCTTTACCGGCTTGTTTGAGAACAATGTTTAAAACAGAAATAAAAATACCTATGCCGGCGATCTGAAAAAGGAGATCGACCCTTAAAACATGCATATTCAACCCCCTTCCTCCCCGCAAAGCCCCGGTTTTTAGATACCGGGGCGCCTTGCCCGGCCCTTAGAGAAGAAAAATAACCAAAGTGATACCGCCCAGCAGCCCCAAATATTTCCAAACCTTATCGTTTTTTTGCAGTTCAGCCTGTGCTTCACGGTGGGCCTGTCTCAAAAGTTCTTTGATCAATTTAACCTGCCGCAGTTGATCATTTTTATCGCCCTTTCCCCAGGCCAACCCCAGTCTTTCCAACAGCTGGCTGCCGCCAGGGGAAAGGGATAAAAGTGCCGCGCTGTTTTTCAGGGCGTTTTGCCAGCATTCCCGGGCACTTAAACCCCTGTTTTTTTGCATTTCCCGGGCTGCATCGCAAAAGATGGCCCCCACCGGTTCCTTCAGCCTGGCCCCAATGTTCATAAAAGCCCGTGGCAGGGGGGTCAGGCCATAGCTCACCTCGGTGTAAAACAGCTCCAATCCGATCAATAATTCTTCCAATTGCTGAACGCGCTGCCGGTAATAAAAAGAAATACCATTTCCATAAACATAGGCGGCAGTGATAATTAAAGCCGCCCCCAAACACTTGAGGCAGATCATTTAGCCCTTTCTTCACCTCCATAGCGGGCAGAATAAAGTGGCAGTCCTTTTTCCCCTTCGATGATCATTTCCAGGGTCCCCGGCCCTTTGTTGTTGTTCAGGAAAATTAGGCGTTCAAAAACATTCTCTTGTAACAGCTCACCCAAAACAGGCCGTTGACAGATCTCTTCCAGTGAAGAACCGTGTGCAGAAGCAATAACAGACACCCCCGCAGATACGGCTTCAGCAATAGCCTGTACATCCTCTGCCCTGCCAATTTCATCTGTAATAATTACCTGTGGTGAAAGGGAGCGCAGCATAAGCATAATTCCTTCTGCCTTGGGGCAGGCATCCAAAACATCCGTCCTCATGCCGATATCCAATTGCGGAATTCCCTGGAAACAGCCTGCAATTTCTGAACGTTCATCAATAATGCCCACCTTTTGCCCGGACTGGCCCATAATACCGGCACCGTCACTGATCAAGCGGGCCAAGTCCCGAAGCAGTGTTGTCTTTCCCCCCTGGGGAGGAGAAATAATTAGCGTATGATAGATGCGCCAGGTTTGCCGATCAAACAAAAAACCAAGCACTCTTTCCCCCACCCCCTTGATCTGGCGTGCGACACGAAAATTAAGGGAGTTAATATCCCGCAAAATTTTGATCCTACCTTTTTCCAATACGGCCCTCCCGGCCAAGCCCACCCGGTGCCCACCGGGAAGGGTCAGGTAACCCTGCTTTAGCTCTTCCTCAAAGGCATAAAGGGAATAACTGCTGATTAATTCCAATGTTTTCTCTAAATCCTCACCAAAAACATGATAAGCTTCCCCGGTTGTCAAAACAGGCCCCTTTTTCCCCAGAAAAGCCTCCCCCCCAGCCCAGTAAACAATAAGGGGCCGGGAATGCCGTAAACGTATTTCCTCAATTTTATGCAAAATTTCCACCGGTAAGCTCCTAATAATAGTTCGGATCGGCGGGACTAGAAAAGGGCAGATTTGTTTAATAATATTATTTCTGGTTTTCCCCATATCCAATTTCACCTTTCAAAAACCAGCGGTATTTTAATATTCATCCTATAGAAATAGGTATTGCAGAAAAGATCTGTTTATGAATGCCAAACCGGTTTTACTGAAAAAAACCTTGAATAAATAACTTGCCTGGAAAATTTCCTTGATCCTCTAAAATATAAAAAAGGCCGGCAAGGAAAACCGCCGCCGCCCCTTTATTAATGATGAACTTTTGTTCCATCACACCAAAAAACTCCTGGTTAATAAACCAGGAGTTTAATAGCAGCAAAATTAACAAAGTAAACAAATATTTTTGTAATTTCAGCAAAAATGCCGGGCACTGCCTGTAGCTAACATAAATAAACAATGAAATAAAAATGGTAAGTTTCTGTTTTACCGGTTAAATATAAAAAAACAGTTCTTCATAAATATTAGTTGTCAGGGGATCAGAATATAGGGTATTTGTTAGACAACTGTTGCTTACGCTTCCGGGGGATGGTTTTCTTCTTCATCATTTATTTCCTCCAGCTCTTCTTCCCACTCTTCATCGTTGATAAAAACAACTTTTCCACAGTTGGGGCAGAGCACCTCCAGGGATTCTTCATTTTCCAGGATGTCGTTATCAATTGGTACTTCCTGATGACATTCCGGGCACTCTATTGAAAAGCTGACTTCATATTCGTCAAGATCATCAAAATCGTCGTGATCATCAGGATCGTCGTCATCGTCAAAATCGTCAAAGTCATCGAAGTCATCATCATCGTCACCAAAGTCATCATCGTCATCGTCGTCAAAACTGTCATTTTCCAGGTCAGTTAAATCTTCATCAATAGCTTCAACATAAGAAAAAAGTTCTTCATAATCATCTTTTAAGGTGTTGATCGAGCTGACAATATCGTCAAGAACCGCGATGATTTGGTGAAAAACCTTGCCTTCTTTTTTATCATCAGAGACCCCCAGCCCTTCAACCAAACCCTTTAAATATCCCATCCTGGCATCAAGATTTTCCATTTAAAAACCCTCCTTAGGTTATAATCGGTTAAAAACTTTAAAAATTATTGCCCTGGTTGCTTTTTATACGCTGTATATGTTAAACACGCTCTATATAGGTGCCGTCACGTGTATCAATTTTCAGTATATCCCCTGCGCTGATAAAAAAAGGTACCTGCACAACAAGGCCCGTCTCCAATTTGGCAGGCTTGCCGCCGCCGGCAGCGGTATCCCCCTTAAAACTGGGATCAGTTTCAGCTACTTTCAGTTCTACAAAGTGGGGCAGTTCCACACCGAAAACTTCTTCCTTGTAAAAAAGCACCTGTAACCGCAGGTTTTCTCTTATAAAATTAATGCTGTCTTCAACCTGTTCCCGATCGAGGGAAAGCTGTTCATAGCTTACCGTATCCATAAAAATATATTCTTCCCCGGTATTATAAAGATATTCCATTTCTTTCCGTTCAATAATAGCCCGGGGAACCTTTTCACCCGCCCGAAAAGTTTTTTCCACGACTGCCCCGCTGCGCATATTTTTTAAACGGGAACGCACAAAAGCAGAACCTTTACCCGGTTTGACGTGTTGGAATTCCACAACTGTAAAGATGTCTCCATCCAACTCGATTGTTAACCCTGTATGAAAATCATTGCTGGATATCATTTTCGCATCACTCCTTGCTTATACCTTGCGGGTTGTGCCTATCTTTAGCTAGTATACAAATTTTTTTTCACTATTTGTTAAAACCTGCACACCCTCAGCACGCAGGACCACTAAATCTTCTATTCTAACCCCTCCCCAATTTTCAATATAAAGGCCCGGTTCTATGGTAAAAACCATCGTTTCTGCCAACGTATCCGTTCCCCGGGGTGCCAGGGTCGGCAGTTCGTGAATTTCCAGCCCTACGCCATGGCCCAACCCGTGGCCGAAGTGGACACCGAAGCCCTCCTGCTGGAAAAATTGGCGCACCATAGCATCCAAAGCAGCACATTCTTGTCCGACCCGGGCTGCCTGCAAAGCCATTTCCTGGGCCGCCAATACTAAGTTATAAATTTCTGACTGCCTGTCTGTAGGTTCACCCAAGATAAAGGTCCGGCTCATATCAGAACAATAACCGTTATAAACCGCCCCAAAATCAACGGTAATCAGTTCCCCGGCATCAATTATCTTGGGACTGGCTACGCCGTGGGGTAAAGCTGAACGTACCCCGGAGGCAACAATGGTTTCAAAAGCCAATTTTTCTGCACCCAATTTACGCATCTGAAATTCCAGTTCATCGGCTACCTCTCGTTCACTGATGCCCGGTTTGAGCAAAGGCAACACCTTTTGCCAGGCATTATCTGCAATCCGGGCCGCCCCGGCGATCAGCTCTATTTCAGCCTCTTCCTTTTTGGCCCTGATTTCTTCAAAAAAATTATAGAGTGGCAGAAGCTTGCTCTGCGGAACAGCTTTTTGTAGAGCCCGGTACTCCCGCCAAGATACATTTGCTTCTTCCAGGGCTATTTTTTTAAAACCCTTTTGGCTGATAAACCCGGCGACTTTGGAATAATCCATACTGCCCCCCGCAGGCACAATTTCAAAGGCAGGGGCTTCCTTGCCGGCCTGTTCTAAATAGCGAAAATCTGTATAAAGTTGCGCCTCCCGGCCGGTTAGCAGCAAAAAACCGCTGCTGCCGGAAAATCCGCTGAGATAGAAAATATTGGGGCGGTGGGTTACTAAAATAGCTTCAAGGTTGTTTTCTTCCATTTTTTGACGGGCCCTTTTCAGTCTGTTTAAAATGTCGCCACCTCCGCTGCACATTTTTTGCGGCAAATGAAGCACAAGTGTGCTGCTGCAATTAAAGTCATTCTGCATTTATTATTTACTATTTTTTCGCAAGCACTCTTAAATTTTAAGCCTTATTGCGGTTAGTTCCACTTTCAGGGAAAAAATCCTGCCTTAACCGGTAAAAATTAAAAACATACCTCAAAACTTACTTAAAGCTTACCTTGTTATCTTTTTTACAGGGCTGATAAAAAGCACTGCTGCAATTTTAGGATATTAAACTATGTTTGATACTTAAATATTACCAGTTTGCAGGTGGATCCCGGGAAACCCTGACCCTGCCGGTTACGGGCAAAACTACCACGTATATTTTGTCCCCTTTTTCAGACTTTAAAATAACTGTACCACCGCCGCTGCGGCAGGGGTGCCCCAAATTATTAAAAGCCGCAGTGGGGGGATTGCCGCCGAAGGTGGTAGATCCCTCAAAATAAACGCCCTCCGGCAAGTAAATGAGCAGTTGCCTGTCTTTGGGAAACAAAAGCTGATAGCGTTGTGTATTAATGAAGAATTTTACCAGGCATTCCTCCCCGCTGGTAATTGCCTCCTGGCGCAGCAGACGCAGATCGCCCATTAAATTGTGGGCTGCAGCTTCCAGTTCCCAGCGTGCAGAGAGGCCCAAATGGGGCAGAAGCAACGCTGTAAATAGAGAAAAAATAGCCATCACCGCCAGCAGTTCAATAATTGTAAAACCACCGCTGGCGTGGCAGTATTTATTTGCCGGAAATATTTTATCTGGTTTACAATTTTGCACCTGATTTTACACCTGCAATCACTGTTCCCCCCGGTTGTCAGCCGGCCCGGTTACAGGATGGACCTTCAGTAACCATAAAACCCGTAGACAACAATGTCTGTTCCTTCAGTATCTTTATTTTCTTCCCCATTTTCCTGCGCAACAATATCTATAAAAATTTTGACGACAGCCTGGGCGCTTCTTTCCCCGGGGGCAGGGCTGTAATAACCGCGCGAAACAAGTGTATAGTAATTTTTATAACCAAGGGAATGGCCCGGGTCCAGCCACTCCAGGGTAAAATATTCTGCTGCCGGCCCATTACCGATGTAAACCGGTTCAATTTCCGGGTAATGCAGAAAGTAATCCGGCTGATCATTTAAAAGGCTTAAGGCAGCCTCTACCCCGGCTTCAGCAATATAGTGCGCCTTGATTTTTGCGGTGTAACTTTTTGCAATAAACCTCTCCTGCCGGGAACCCCGTAAAAAGACGGTTCCAAGCAGCAATAACGCAGCAGTTAAAAAAATAACCGGGAATAGTATGGAGCCTTTTTGTTTTTTAAAGGAAAAGGAGTTTATTTTTAGGGGAATGTTCCGGCAAAAATTTAAACACCGGTAAAACATTTATTGTTTCCTCCGTCATTCCATCGGTAAAACTAAATTTTGCAACCGCACCACACTTTGCAGAACACAGGAATTCCCCCGGGCCGGGCCCTGATCATTTTCCTGCAACTTTAAAACCACCAAAACCAGGGGTGGTAAATCCGGGCTGCCATCGGCCTGCGAAGCCCCCGGTGGAAGGTAACGAAAAAAATCAAGCCCGGCCACATGGTAAGCAATTTCATTGTAGGGCCCTATTCCGCTTTTCAGCTCTATAGACCTTTTGGTTTTGTTAAACCTGAGGACATAAGCAGTGCGCATTTTCCCCGTGGCGCTCGTCTTGTTGAGCCCGGTAAAGGTTAGGCTGGTAGCTCCTTGTTGTTTTTCATCTCCCGGGCAGTACAGAGGCAGGGCCTGTTCGTCCAGGGTATGGGCATAACGCAGTTTTCCAACTATTTTACCCATGGCAACCCGGGCATTTTGTTGGATGTCCACAGCGATTAAACTTCTTTTCCAGCTTTGCAGGTTACTGTAATAAAAAGTCAGTAAGGTTGTCAGCAGCAGGCTGAAAATTGCTACAGCCAGGACGACCTCCACCAGGGTGGTACCTTGTTCCTTCCCCAACACCTTTTTCCAGTCCTTCCGGCTCTTTGTTTGTAGAACCTGTTTTTACCTTGTAACCTTCACCTAAATAAGAAATCAGGGATACCGTGCGGGGGTTTTCGGGTTTCCCCCAGGAAACAAACACCTCCAGAAAAATTACTTTCCCTTCTGCACCGGGGAACAGATCTGCCAACGACACAGCCTCTACTTTCATCACCCGGGAATAACCCCCTGCTACCTCCTGCCGGTATGTGTTTTCTTTCCCCTGTGGGAGATCTTTAAACGCTGCATAACCCTGCCCCTTGAGTATTTCCATGCCCTCCTGGGCCAGGGTTGCAGCTTCTGTTTCCTGGCGACTGATAAGAATATTCCCTGCAGAACTTAAAAAAAGGGAAAAAATAGGCATAACCAGGATGCCCATCATCGCTACCGCGGCGATGACTTCAATAAAACTAAAACCCTCCTCCTTTTCCCGGATCAGAACACACCGCCCTTATTCCGCCAGGTATATAGCGATGACATCGCTGTTGTTTTCCTGGGGCTTGATTACAAGCGTACCGCCTAATTTTTCCTGCAGTTTGGTAAAGGCATTCTCAGACACCTGGTCTAACTGCAGGTATAGTTTTTCCTTTGTATTATTTTCCCCCCCATATATGTACAGCATATAGGCGCCGCCATAAGGGTTTTTTTCGGGCCACCTATCCAGGTAGGGGCCGTCCCAGCCCGCCACCTCTGAACTGATAAAACCGGGATCCCCCCCCTTGTTTTCCCCGTTATCCCCACTGACTGCTTCTGAACTTTCCGGCCAACTGCCGGTATCGGCGCGGAAGGCCAGTGCCGCATTTTTAATAACGTTGCTGTCTGCTACCACGGCAACCACCCTGCTGTTTTCTATAGCCTTTAAAATATTGGGGGTAACCACCGCCCCTAAAATAGCAATAATGGCCACAACCACGATCAGTTCAATTAAGGTGAACCCCTTTTCTTCGCTGAACATTTAAATACAGACCCCCTTTGGTTGTGGTTTTTAAATAATTTCCGGCAGGTCGCAGGCAGACTGCCGGTTTCTGTCCCGTGTTTTAAAGAACCTGGTAAATTTCAAAAACGGGCAGGATAACGGCAAGGACAATAAAAGTGACTATTACTGCTAAAGTCAGGATCAGTACCGGTTCCAACACGGTGTGCAGGCGGGCCACAGTATAGGAAACATCTGTTTCATAAAATTCTGCTGTTTTTAGAAGCAGGTTGTCTAGATTACCCGTCTGTTCCCCCACATGAACTATTTCCACAACCATGGGCGGGAAGAAACCTGCCGCGGCCAAATTTTCAGCCAGGGAACGCCCCTGGACAATGCTCCTTTCAACCTCTCTTAAGCTTGCAGAAACAAGCCTGTTTTCCATAACCCCTTTGAGCAGGCCCAGCGCAGGTAACAGGGCCATACCGCTTTTTAGAAGGGTGCCCAGTGTCCGGCAAAAATTGGCCAGTATAATTTTCCTGTGAATGGAACTCAGTAGACGCAGACGATCATAACGGTAGGCACCCTGTTCTGTTTGCAGATATTTCATGGCGATTAAATAAAAGATCAGTAAGAACAAGGCGATCAGATACCAGCGGGTTACAAATATTCTGCCCAGGCCAAAAAAAAACTTTGTCAGCAGTGGTATTTCCAAACCCAAGCTTTCAAAAACCCGCATAAAATTAGGCAGAACAACCATTAAAATAAAAATTACTACCAGGAAAACCACCCCCACCAGAAATTTAGGATAGAAAGTGGCGGCTTTAACCTTTTGTTCCAGATCATATTGCCTTTCAAAATGCTGGGCCAGCCGGTCCAAAACAACATCCAGAACACCGCCTTCTTCCCCGGCTTTTACCATGTTGAGCAATATGCCCGGAAATATATCGCTATGTTCAGCCAGGGAGTCAGCCAGCAGGTACCCTTTTTCCAGTTTGGCAGCCACTGCCTGCAGTTTTTTTCTAAGCAGGGGCTGCCCCGTTTGTGCACTTAACAGCTGCAGACTGTGCAGAAGGGTAATGCCGGCTTTGTTTAAAACAGCAAACTGCCGGCAGAAAACCATTAAATCCCTGGTTCCCGGACGGGGATGAAAATAATAACCGTATCTAAATCTGTCGACAGGCAATGTTTCACCCCTTGGCCTGGCTTGCTACACAAAGGATAAACAAGCAGTCTGTTCTGAATATTTTTGTTTACTAGCATACAGTGTAGGCTACCTGCAGCACTTCCTGCAGGGTGGTTAAACCCTCCTTAACCCTGCTCAACCCATCTTTTAAAAGCGTTTGCATACCCTGGTTGACAGCATAACGACGGATTTCCTCTGTACCGCCGGCTTTAAGTATCAGTTTGCGCATTGTTTCGTCCACCGGCATGATTTCATGCATGGCGGTCCGCCCCAGGTAACCGGTGAAATGACATTGTTCGCATCCTTTCCCCCGGGTAAAAAGGGTATCCCCTGCGCTGCTGCCGCTTTGTTCTTCATAAAAGGCCAGTTCTTCGGTTGACGGGGTATATTCTTCCCGGCAGTGGTTGCAGGTTAAACGAAACAAACGCTGGGCAACAACCCCAACCAATGCCGAAGCGAGTAAAAAGGGTTCCACCCCCATATCCAAAAGGCGGGTTACGGCACCCGGGGCATCATTAGTATGCAGGGTGGAAAAAAGTTGGTGACCGGTAAGGGCCGCCCGGGTGGCAATTTCGGCTGTTTCATTGTCGCGAATTTCACCGATCATGATAATATCGGGATCCTGCCGCAAAATATGCCGCAGGGCGCGGGCAAAAGTCAGTTTAATTTTATTGTTTACCTGCACCTGGTTGACCCCGGCCAGCCTATATTCCACAGGATCCTCGATGGTAATGACATTGCGCCCGGGCTGGTTGAGATGGTATAAAGTGGAATAAAGGGTTGTTGTCTTGCCACAACCGGCCGGGCCGGTAACCAGGATCATACCGTGAGTATGCCGAAGGAAACGGAGATAGCTGCAGTATTTTTCCTCTTTAAAACCAAGGGTGTTCAGCGGGATCACAATTTTATCCGGCCGGAGAAGCCTGATTACCATTTTTTCGCCGCGAATGGTCGGCAAGGTGGAAAGACGAACGTTAACCGGCAATGCAGCCCACATAACCGGGATATTACCGTCCTGGGGCAGCCTTTTTTCGGCAATATCCATCCCCGCCAATATCTTCAGGCGAGAAATAACCAAAGAGCCCATTTCTCGCGTATATGTATCCAAGTTGTTTAAGATGCCGTCTACACGCAAGCGGACCCGCAGGCCCTTTTCCGTTGGTTCCAGATGGATGTCACTGGCATCCCGGCTAAGGGCCATGCTTAGCAGGAAATTGATCATTTGCTCTGCAGAAAGATCACCGGCGCTTGCAGCTTGGTAAACAGCAGCATCTTCCTTAACCTCAAGGTGAAAACCTGCAGGTTTTGCATCCCCTAAAATATAATGTTTGGAACGTTCTGCGGTACTGCCCCCCAGCAGCCTTTCCTTCAGGGAAAAAACTTTTTCCATGCAAAGCCCCTTCTAAAGAAAAGATATATACCACTGCCAGATTTCCGGACCCCAAACGGCTGTTAAAAAGAAAGCCAAAGAAATAAAAGGTGCAAACGGCAGGGCGGCACGCCAAGTTTTCTTTTTACAAAGTAATAATATTAAACCTACTGCAGCACCTGAAATAAAGGCCAGCAGGAAAACCAAAAGCACAAAGGGCCACCCTGCTGCCAAGCCCAAAACAGCCATTAATTTAATATCGCCCCCGCCCAGGCCTCCCTTGCTTAAAGTGGCGATCAGGTAAAAAATACCGCCCCCGGCCAAGAAGCCCGCTAAGGATGACCAATGCGGCAATGCAGGGGAAAAAAGCTGCCAAAAAAAAATCCAAAAGAAAAGCAGCAAGACCAAAAAATTGGGGATAGTCCTTTTTTGCAGATCTTGAATAGAAATAAAAAGCAGCAAAAGCAGGATGATGGCGTCACGGAAAAAAAAGGATGTAGAAAAAATGTACACAGCCAGATCCCCTTGGTAGTTTATTATCTCCCCTAACGGCAGGGGGTTTGCCCCTTGCCATCATTAACCAATATAACCCGTTTTCAAGTTATTGTAGCCCTCCGCCAGAAATACGGTAAAGAATTCTGTTTTTTATTGTATTCGACAATATATTGTTAAAAAAGCGGGATTAAGTACTATTAATTCAACATAAAAAGACAATTTCCTTTTTATATTAACTCTTACGGAGGCTATTTTTTCATTTTTGTTATTATTTTTCATAGGGCTTTTTTTACATATAATGGACATAATAAGGAAGCCGGCATATTCTAGGGCAAATTTCCCTTTAAATCTGGATTTAAAAGGCGGTTAATAGGTAATCAGTAAATAAGGAGAAGTCTTGAAAATGCAAACCTCTAACCAAAATGTTGTGAGCAAAAAGTTGGCACCCTATTTTAGCAGGAAAGGTTTCAAAGATGCCGGTTCCCTGCTGAAAGCTGTCCGTAAGGCGGTGGAGGATATAAAAAAAGAAAAGCCCTGCTTAGCAGAGCTGAACATCGGTGAAATTTCCTTTTTGCGGGATCAAAAAAGCGGGATTATCCTGAAGGTATATTTTGATGAATGCCCCCAGGGTTTTTAACAACCCCCGCCCGTGTTGTCCGGCAGGCTATTCCAAATAACCCTTGCGTCTAAGACCGGAAAGAACAATTTTTTCAACCTTGCGCACACACATTGTTCCCAAAAATTCACGTTTTTTAATAGGGTGGACAAGTATTGTATAGAGCCCCAAACGGTTCCCCCCCAAGATATCGGTAAAAATCTGATCCCCGACAACCGCCACCTGCGGGGGCGTTAACTTCATCAGGGCCAGCGCCTTGCGAAAGGTACGACGACGCGGCTTTACTGCCTTCCAGAAAGCAGGCAGATCAAAGATCTTCTGCAATTTTTCGCCCCGGCGGGCATCGTTGTTGGATACTATGCAGGCATTGAAACCCGAACTTTTAACATCATCAACCCAGGATCTCACCTCTGGAAAAACAGCGTGTTCGTTCCAGGGCACAAGGGTATTATCTAAATCCAAAATCAGTCCTTTAATGCCTTTTCCTTTTAAATTCTGCAAATCTATCTGATGAACATCCTTGACAAATTGTTTGGGACACAAGTAACTTAGCACTGCAAATAATCCTCCCAGAACTTACAAGCATAGTTTTCTTAATAAAATAGAAAATGCAATAACAGCGTGCAGGTTATTTTTATTTAAAACTGCCGCTTTAAAGTATACCAGAAAAAAAACCTCAAAGACAATGGGAAGGTGAAACATGCGGAAACTTAAATATTTTGGGGGGAAAACCACCCGTCATCTGGCAGTGTGCAAAAACAGAAGAACAAAGTGATCTACAAGACCGGGTAAAAAACATCCACAGGGTGAACCAAACCGCCGGTATTCACCACATCCTCCCCGGGGACTATTCACCGGTCTGCCGCCGGGTGACTGTTTACAAATTTAACGGTGCTGCGGTGATCATTTTCCGGGTAACAGGGTTCAGCGACAGTTTGTAGGTTCTAAGCTTGAAATTCTTCGGCAATCTGACCCAGGATCCTTTTTTCGATCCGGGAAACATAAGAACGGGAGATTCCTAGCTCGCCTGCTACTTCACGCTGTGTATATTTTTTCCTGCCTTCCAGTCCATAACGCATAATTAAAACCTTTTGATCCCTGATCTTTAATTTTTTAATAATCCTTTTCAGTTTTTCATTGAAAAGGATTATTTCCACCTCGTTCAACACTATTTCCGGGCTGCTGCCCAGGATATCTTCAAAAGTAATTTCATTGCCGTCTTTATCGGCGCCAATCGGTTCACTGATGGAAACCTCCTGCCTGACCTTTTTGTTGGCCCGGATGTGCATCAAAATTTCGTTCTGAACACATTTCGCAGCATAAGTGGCCAAGCGGGCCCCTTTGGTGCCGTCATAGGTGTTGATGGCCTTAATTAAGCCGATTGTACCGATAGAAATCAGATCATCCTTGCTTTCCCCTGTATTTTCAAATTTTTTAACAACATGGGCTACCAACCGCAGGTTGCGTTCGATCAAAACCTGCCGCGCTTCCCCGTTTCCCCTGCTTAAAAGTTCCAGGTAACGTTTTTCCTCCTGTTTGTTCAGAGGCTGGGGAAAAGAATCGCTGGTAATGTAAGACACAAGAAGCATGATGCCCCTTAGCACCAGGGCAACTGTTGCTATTAAAGAAAACATCCCTTTTTCCCACCTTTTTAAAGCTCAAAGGATCACTGTTTAAGTATATGGGTTAAAAAGGGATTTCGTGCGTGTCCAAATTGTTAAAGACCGCGCAAATATTCAGGCCGCAGACTGCCGGTATCTCTTTGCTGATATACTGCATCCAGGGCTTGCAGCAGTGCCTTTTTGTCCTGGGGCAGGGTGCCCTTCAAGGGCAGGTAATTGGAGGCATGGTTACAGCGGAAAATACAGTTGGAAAGCTCCAACGGTTCCAGCATCAGCCGGATCTCATGCAGCATTTCCAGCGGCGCCGGCACCTCAAACTGCCCCCTTTCCACCCGCCTGGCCAACGGTGTACCCTGGCAAACCATTAGGGTTAGCAGGCCCAAGTATTCGGGATCGATTTCATTTAAAAGGGTAGCCGTATCATGGGCATGGGCTGCCATTTTTTCATAACCGCCCAGGCCGTTAATAACGGTTACAGAAAGCGTCAGGCCCGCCTTGCGGGCACGCTGCCCGGCCTTGCTGACCTCTGCCCGCGTGGCTCCCTTGCGGATCCAGGCCAAAAGTTCTTCATTTCCTGTTTCCACACCCATGTAAACAATGCCCATCCCCGCTTTTTGCAAGGCTTCCAGTTCCCGGGGCTCCTTATGCAAAAGATCCTGGGGCGTGGCATAAATACTGACCCTTTCCAGCTGGGGAAAGGTTTTGTAAAGCCTGTTTAAAATAGCCAGCAACTTAGAGGCCTCCATGGCCATGGCATTGCCGTCAGCCAAAAACACCCGTCTGATGTTCCGGTAATAACCGGCAGCACTTTCTATGTCTTCAAAAATATCCTGTAGATCCCTTTCGCGGTACTTTTTATCTATAAAAGTGATACAGAATATACATTTGTTGTGGGAACAACCAATCGTCGCCTGCAAAATTAAACTCCCGGCTTCACTGGGTGGACGATATATTGCACCTTCGTAACGCATCTAAGCTTAAACCCCCTTCAGGCAAAAAGCTGCCAAATCCATTTATAATATTATATCACAAATTTTACAAAATGTTAGGCAACTTTTAACGGCCCATAACCCTGTATTAACCAAACCGCCTGCTTTACCTGCCAAGTGACCGGAGAGCCGGAGGAACCTGTGGTTGGGAATTAAAGGTTACCATCCACGGCAACAACTTTGGGGCCCCGGAAGAAATAAAGATACTTCCCCTTAACCTTTTCTTTCCAGATTGTCTCCAGGGCTTGTGTATAATATTTCATCTGCAGCCGGTAACGTTTTTGGAGTTCTTCTGCTGTCAGGCCGGAAATATAATCGGTTTTATAGTCAATCAGCAGCAGCCCGTCTTTTTCCCAGGCCACGCAGTCAATTACGCCCTGGATGAGCACCGGTTCCTGCAAGGGCAGCCGGTCTTCGGACGCTTCACCGGTCAAATTGCCGGGCTGACCGGGATACACCTTAGATGCCGGCAGCGCCAGGCTGAAGGGTATTTCCCGCCGGATGCGGATTGCCTGCAAAATTCTTTTCCCCAGCGCGGTGTAAAAAAATGCTGCGATGGCCGCCGGATCGACGGTTTCCTTTTCTTCCCCGGTCAGGTAGCCTTGTGCGACCATTTCTTTTAACTGCCGGGAAACATTTGCTTCATCCGGAAAGGGTTTGAATTTGAGGTGTTGCATCACCGTGTGGTAGGCTGTGCCCCGTTCCGAGGCGGTCAGCCTGCTTTCTCCTAAAAAACGCGGGCGCGGCCCCCCGGCAAAAGCGGGTTCCAGCCAGGGTGCGGCCCGGGCATTTTCCCCCTCCAGACCGGCGGCAAGAAGTTTTTGCAGTTCAGAAACAGAAACCTTGGCAAAAGAAGTCTCTGCTGCACGGTGGGGATAACGCCAGGAAAGACGCCGGTCAACCTCCCCCGCCCAGTACCCGCTGCCTGCAGCAACTGTTTCCAGGCGGGCAACTTTTGTAGCAAGTTCTGTTTGTTGTGCGCCGTCCAAAACCTTTTCTGCCGGTTCTGTTCCTGCTGTAACTTCCCGGGCGGCGGTGATCGTCACGTTCAAGGCAGCAGGTTCTTCTTCTGTTAAGCAAGGGACACTGCCGGGTTCTTTTAGCATGGCCCGCAGCGGGGACGCCCCGGGATGCCGCAGTAAGGCCGGCCCCAACCAATCCAGGCATCCCCTGGCCCGGCGGCGTTCATAAGCCGGCAGGAGCAGCCCCCCAGCAGAAGCGCACTCCCCCCAGCGTTGCACCTCCCCGGCCAGGTCGTTGACAGTCGCCACCAGAAAAAGCTTTTCCCGGGCCCGCGTTAAAGCTACATATAGAATGCGCATCTCTTCAGCCAGCAGTTCCGAGTCCAGCCGGTTGTTAATCGCCAGCCAGGGCAGGGTGGGATAGATCTGGCGCGATATGGTGTCAATATACTTGGGGCCAAAACCCAGCCTTTTATGTAAAAGAAAGTTCTGCCTGAGATCTTGCCGGTTAAACTGTTTGGCCAGCCCGGCCACAAAAACGATCGGAAATTCAAGCCCCTTGCTTTTATGCACAGTAATAATGCGCACAACATTTTCCTGTTCACTTAGTGCCCGGGCCATCCCTAAGTCGCCGCCCTGTTCCTGCAGCCGTTCAATGAACCGCAGGAAGCGGAACAGACCTCTGAAAGAAGTCGTTTCATACTGGCGGGCGCGATCATACAGGGC
>JAAYRR010000051.1 GCA_012518675.1 Bacillota bacterium | reverse complement strand
CCCGCCGGCGGGCCCCGGACTTTGCCGAAAACGGGGAACCCGGGGAAGAACGGACCCTGCTCCTGGAACTGAAACTGCTGGCTGATGTGGGGCTGGTTGGTTACCCCAACGCCGGGAAGTCAACATTTTTGGCCCGTATTTCTGCAGCAAAACCTAAAATTGCCGACTTTCCTTTTACTACGCTTGTTCCCCAGTTGGGTGTTGTTTACTTGGGTGAAGGGCGTTCCTTTGTTGCTGCCGATCTTCCGGGAATCATTGCCGGCGCACACCACGGTGCGGGCCTGGGACACCAGTTTTTAAAGCATATTGAAAGAACTGGGGTTTTGTTGTATCTTGTTGATATGGCCGGCGTTGACGGCCGCGATCCCTATGAAGATCTCTGCAGCCTCCAAAAGGAATTGGGGCTTTACCGCACTGCATTGCAGGCTAAACCTGCTGTAATTGCCGCCAACAAAATGGATTTGCCGGCAGCTGCGGCAAATTTAAAGGATTTTCAGTCAAAGGTTGGAGATATGCCATTATTTCCCCTTTCTGCTGTAACAGGTGCAGGAGTTAAGGCCCTTTTGGAAGAACTATACAAACATGTCCAGAAAAGGGTTGCTCTTTTCCCGGAAGAAAGTTATGATCAGGATGAGATGATTATCCTGCCGCCGGTGCGGACAAGGGAATTGAAGGTAACAGTGGAGGGGGAAGTCTACTTAGTTGCAGGCGATGAAGTTGAAAAAGCTGTTTTACGGGCTGATTTTAACAGCCAGGAGGGCTTGCGTCGTTTCCAGGTGGCTATGAAAGAAATAGGTGTGGAACGTGAACTGCAAAGGTTGAAAATCCAAGAAGGTGACGTTGTGCGTATCGGTGAAATGGAATTTACCTATTTACCTTAAAATCCTGGGACAAAGGGAAGAATAAAGGATGAGTTTTCTGCTACCCAAACCCGGCGGTGAATTTTTAACCTTAGGTATTATGGGAGGCACTTTTGACCCCATTCACATCGGGCACTTGGTTACTGCCGAAGAGGCGCGCCAGCAGTTTGCTCTGGATTATGTTGTTTTTATTCCGGCCGGGGCACCACCGCATAAGGATGCGCAAAAAATAAGCTCAGCTGAACACCGCTATATGATGACAATGCTGGCGGTAGTTGATAACCCTTATTTTACTGTTTCCAGGCTGGAAATTGAACGTCAGAAACCTTCTTATACGATCGACACAGTACGCAGTTTTTTTCAGATTTATAAAGAACAGCTCAAACTTTATTTTATTACAGGGGCGGATGCAATTTTAGATATAATTACCTGGAAAAATTATGAAACACTGCTTGATTCTTGTTTTTTCATTGCTGCTTCCCGTCCCGGATATGCCTTTAGCAAGTTAAAAGTTGTTCTTGGGCCTGCTTTTCCCCGGGTAATTCAAAAGGTGCATCTTCTCGAAATACCGGCGATGGCTATTTCGTCAACCTTTATACGCCGCCGTGTAGCTGAAGGAAAAACAATAAAATATTTAACCCCGGAAGCAGTGGAACAGTATATTTATAAAAACAGGCTTTACGTTAATGAAAAACAAAGTATAAACAGGTTTTGACTACCGCATAATATACTAAAGGAATTATGATGTTAAATTGCATGGTAGCAAAGAAAAGAGGTGAAAAAATGGAAAAGACCCTTTATGTAGGCAACATTCCCTGGGGAACCACCGAAGATGGTTTGCGTGAGGCTTTTGCCCAACACGGGGAAGTATTAGGTTGCCGTATTATTACAGAAAAAGCAACCGGTCGTTCCCGGGGCTATGGGTTTGTTGAGGTTAACGAAGAAGAAGCGGAAAAAATGATCGAAAGTATGAACGGGGTGGAATTGGACGGCCGGCGCTTGGTTGTAAACGAAGCGAAGCCGCGGGAAAACAGGCAACTTTAAAGTTAAGTTGCCTTTAATATTTATTTATTTCTTCGGTAGAGGAAAAGGAATGTCTAACTGTATGTCCAATAATAAATATATGAACAGGTGCGCCTGAAATGGCTATGGATGAAACCCGAAAACTTTTACAAAGGCGGGCCAGCGAATACCTCTTTAACCATTCCCGGGGTGTAGAAAAATGCGCTTGCAGGCTGGCCCAGGTTTATGGCGTGGACAAAGCTAAAGCTTCCCTTGCCGGTTTGTTGCATGATTACGGTAAAATTTACCCTGAAAAGGTGTTGCGGCAGATTGCCCTGGAACAATCCTTGGGTGATGAGCTGATTTTCCGGGAACCCAAGCTGCTGCATGCCCCGGTCGGGGCTTGGTTGCTCAGGCATGAACTGGGGATCGGGGATGAAGATGTCTTGGCGGCAATTAGGGTACATACTACCGGTGCTGCAGGAATTCCACTCCTTGCCAAAATAGTTTACCTGGCAGATTATATTGAACCGGGACGAGTCTACCCCGGGGTGGATGAGCTGCGGCGCATAGCATTTAAAAACTTGAATCAGGCACTGCTGAACGCTTTGGAACGGACCATAAAACACGTTTTGGAAAAGAAAAAGGTTTTGCATCCCGATTCCATTGCCTTCCGTAATTCCCTACTCTTGTCATGAAGGAAAAACAATCAGGAGCCAGACAGTAATGAGGTCTACCTTTTCAATTCGACAAAGGAAAAAGAAGAAAAAGCGTTTGCAAAAGCAACGGCTTTTTTACCTGTTTACCTTCATTATTTTAGCCGTTGTAACGGTTGCCGGGGTTCGATTTTTGGGATCCTTCCAGGCTTTGCAAAACAAAGAGGACTGGGCAAAAAACTTACACCGGGCCCCGCAAGATAATGGGACCAATTTTCTGCTTTATGGCTTGGACGGAAACAATGGGAAGGAAACTGTCGAGGATTTGTTTTTTATTAATTATCCGGCAACGGGCACTTCTTTCCACACGGTTTTTATTCCCGGGAAAGTTTTGCTTCATCATCTGGAAAATAAAAATGGCGCAGAAAAGGAAGTTCAGTCTTTTTACACGCCCAGCCATTTTTATAATGAAGGCGGTGCGGAACTCCTTGTTCAGCAAATAGCTTTATTTCTTGATGCCCCGGTTCACCATTACCTGGAAATAAACTATGGGGGTGTTTCGGCACTGGCTGACACCCAGGGAGGGATTGTATCCCGGGGTGATGCTTTAAGGGGCCGGGATTATTATAATTTCTTTAAACAGGGCGAAAAAAAGGATGAACCCCTGGAAAAAGCTTTGCATCGCGCAGGTTTCCTTGGTGATTTGCTCAAGGTTTTGGTTGAAAAAAAGGGTAAAATGGAACTTTACCATACCATTAAGAAAGTAGCGCCTTATTTGGAAACAGACCTTTCTTGGAAAGAGCTGCGGGAATTTCAAATAATTTTGGAGCCGTTTTTTGATTCCCCCGATCTAGTCATTTCCCTACCGGGTAACTGGCGGGATTTTGACGGGGAATTTTATTTGGAGCCGGATCCACTGCAGCTTGCTGCATTGTGCAAGAGCCTGGGAGAAAACTTTATTTTGCCCCGTGAACTGGTTACAGTTGAAATTTTAAATGGTTGTGGGGTTGCCGGTATTGCCACTCAAGTTGGTGAAATTTTAGAAAAGGAGGGTTTTCAGGTAGTTAAAATCGATAATGCCGATAATTTTGAATATCAGCGCTGCCAGGTAATTTCACGCCTGGAACAGGCCGACCCGGCCAAAGATGTTGCACAGTATATTCCAGAGTCGGAGTTTTACAAAGAATATTTGCCGGATCACCCCGCAATGGTGACGGTGATTGTCGGCAGTAGCTTTTTGCCCTAAAATTATTTGCTCTGATTGGACAGATAAGGAGGAGATGATTTTTTGTCCCTAACCGTAAAGGAACTTGCCCAGAAGGCTATTCAACTTCTGCAGGAAAAAAAGGCACAGGATATCCTTCTTTTGGAAATTGACAAGGTGTCTTTAATTGCCGACTATTTTATTATATGTAGCGGAACATCCCGGCTTCATACCCGGGTGTTGTGTGATCACCTGCTGGAAAATATTCCGGGTAAGGAACGCCCTTTATGGCATGTGGAAGGATACCGGGAAGGATGCTGGATCCTGCTGGATTTTGGTGGTTTGGTGGTCCATATCTTTTTAACAGAGGAACGCCTGTTTTATAATTTGGAACGTCTTTGGGGAGAAGCTGCAATAGTAGATCTTGAATCCCTGCCGGCATCACCTTCCTAAGAGGTTGGCCCGGCTGACGCTGCTGTTTACCAATGGAAGGCGTGTCGCCTTTTGTAACTGCATAATTACATAACAGTCCCTGTTTATGGTCAAGCTACAAGAGGGGTTAAAATACCATTGACCAGAGGGTGTAATAGTGACCAGCAAAAAAAAGCAAAAAAAAAAACAGGTAACAGAAAACGATTTAAATGGATTGAAGGAGGAAATTGCCAAAGAACTGGGGCTGGATGATGAGATCGCACGCCGTGGCTGGGCGAACCTTACTTCACGTGAAACAGGTAAAATTGGCGGCCACATGGCCCAAAAATTAAAAAAAGACAAAGATAAAGATAGAGAATAACAGATTTAAAAATGAAAAAGCTTTTAATAGTTTCCGGCCGGCGGGCTGTCAAATAGACCTTGTGCCAACCGTAGGGTAAAACCTTGTGGTTGGCTTTAATAGTTGGTTCCCTGTTTGATATACATTGCCGGGTTGTAAACATTTTAAAAAGAGCCTGCAATGACCTTGGCTTCAGCTGTAACAGATCCCGGGGACAACCTGTTACAATCTTTTGACTGTAACAGATCACCACCAGAACCTGTAACAGCCTTGGCTCGACCGAGATACATCCCCTGGGAAGCCGGTAATGATCTGCCGACCATTACAGACCTCTATATTCTCAAGTTGTGTATTTAAACACAGGTGTAATAATTTGAAATTGTAGGGAACCTATATCGATCTGCGCTCGACCATACTATATTTTCCCGGTGACCCCGTGACGGTCTCTTTTGACCATCCCGGGGCCGGGGAAAAACATAGAATGATCTTTCCGCCAGCTGTTACCGAGCCAAAATTGACCCGCTACCAGCCTTTGGTCGACTGCTGTAAAGCCTTTTCAGACCTTACAGTAATCTGCGCCCGGCCATTACAGACCCTTTTTACAACTTTATCTTAACCCCTACAGGCAAATATTATTTATATTAGAAATAGTAATTTCAGGAAAATTAAACAGTTGCCCGGTTAAAAAAACACATTTCAAATAATAATGAAAGTGCCTATTATTTTTATGGGTAAAATAATTTTAAATATTTATTAAAATTGGGCAGGACTTTTTTATATAATGGCGAATTGTTTTAATAGTAGCACAGTTAAAACCTAACCTCCTACAAAATATATTTTTCAGGGGAAAACTTTCCCCTGATTTTTTTTATTTAATTTAAGGAAGAAACCGCTGAAATATTTGTTATAATGTTAGGTAAGTCTCTTACAAAAATAAAATGCATTTGAAAGAAGGGGAAAAGATATTTCCAGGCGACAAATTGTTTTATAGGGGGATCACTGCAATTTTGGGGGTTTGAAAATTTATTCAGGAGGTTCTTTATGAAAAAAAGAATGCCAAGGAAAACAATGATCAGCAGCTGTTTGATTTTACTGCTAGTATTAATCATGGGTGCCTGTACTCCTTCTTCCCCGCAGGAAATGCAGACTGGGGACTTGCCGGCAGAGCCGGAAACATTCGCGCTGAAATTCAGCACCTGGCACCCCCCCGCCGGTGAGGAATGTCAAAACGTTTGGACACCGATGTTGGAGGAATTAAAAAACAGAAGTGAAGGCCGTCTTACGTATACACCCTATTACGGTGCAGCGTTGGGCGGGCCGGCTGAACATTATGACATAGTAAGGGACGGGCTTTCTGATATGGGCTATTTTACAGCCACCTGGACCCCAGATCGATTTCCAATTAGTGATGTACTTTCTATGCCGGCTCAAGTGTTGGGCAAAGATATTGCTGTGGAAATTGGCAATGAAATGTATGCGCGTATGTTGCATACGGAATTTGCCGATGACGTGAAGGTTCTTTCGCTGAACGGCTGTGTATCTTCCTATATCTGGACCAGGCAGCCTGTCCATTCCCTGGAAGATTTAAAAGGTTTGCGGATCAGGACACCGGGCGGTCTGCAAACCTATATGATCGAAGCTTTGGGGGCAGAACCGGCTTTCATGCCGTTGGGGGATGTTTATTTATCCATGGAAACGGGCAACATTGACGGCATTGTCACCTGTCCCATGCTTTATAAGGCTTATAAACTGCATGAATTAGGTAAACATGCAGTTGTAGCCACCTTTGGTTGTGTTACCGAAGGCGTGATTATCAACAAGGATACCTGGAATAAGCTGCCTGCAGATCTGCAAACGCTTGTGGAAGAAGTGACCAAAAACCCCTTCCAGCTGACCGGCGGGTTAACCGAAGAGGTTATTCAAAGGTGCAATGCAGAATTAAGCGCTGATGGCGTTGCATTTTATGAACTGCCTGCAGAAGAAGCAAAGCGCTGGTATGATCGTTTCAGTGTAAAGGTGGTCCAGGAATGGGTCAACAATATGGAAAAAAGGGGTCTTCCGGGCAAGGAGGCCTTGCTAAACTACAAGGCGGTTTTGGATAAACATGGTGTTGAGTTTCCCTCCTTCCCGTCTATATGGGCTGCAGAAGTGGAACAATACAGTTAAAACATTTGGGGCTGTTGGCGGTTGACGTATGATACCGAACTGAAAACGGGGCTTGGATGCAGGGGCAATTTCGAAGGCACCAGTTTGCCTGTTGTCCCTGCAGGCTGTTGAAGGGAGCAAAACAGATGGAATGGCTGGTTACTATTCAAAAAAAGGTTCAACGTATAATCCGCATTGTATCAACAATAAGCATGTTTATGCTGATACCTATGATGCTGTTGACAACGGTCGATATAATTACCCGGACAGCCTTCAAAAAGCCAATCTCCGGTGCGGTAGAAATGTCATCCTTTATGCTGCTTGTTGTCATCCTTTTGGGGCTTGCTTATACCCAGCAGGTAAGGGGCCATCCCAGGGTTACCATTTTTGTTTCACGTTTTTTCCCCCGTGTTCAATTTATAGTAGAAGTTATTGTTAATTTATTTTGTTTATACATCGTGGGCATTGTGGTCTGGCAGGGTTGGGTGGTAGCAAAGGGGGATACAGGCAGGATTGTATCCGATGTGCTGAGAATTCCCCAGCTTCCTTTCAGAATGCTTGTTCCCTTGGGGGGAGCGCTTCTTTTTCTGGAATTTATATTTGATTTTCTTGTTTCTATAAATAAACTGTTAAAAAGTTGAAATATTTGTGTTTGGATTGCGCGCATAAAATATATTTGTCAGGTTTCCAGGAGGGCAGGGGGGAAAACCTTGAATCCCGTAACCACAGGAATTGTCGGTACAGTCGGAGTATTTTTCCTTTTGTTTCTGGGAATGCCGATCGCCTTGGCTTTAATGCTGATTGGTTTTTTGGGGATCTGGTATTTGGCTTCTTTTCATGCGGCCTTGCCTGTAGTGGCCAGGACAATCTATGAGGTTTCCAGCAACTATTCATATATCGTAATCCCCCTTTTCTTAATAATGGGCAGTTTTGCCAGTGTGAGCGGTCTGATTGAAGACCTGTACAAGGCCTTTGATAAGTGGCTCCGCAGGCTTCCCGGGGGCTTGGCGGCAGCAACCATCGCCGCCTGTGCCGGCTTTTCAGCTGTTTCCGGTTCTTCTGTGGCTACCGCGGCGGCGATGTCCGGCATTGCCTATCCGGAAATGAGAAAATATAATTATTCCCCCAAATTGGCGACAGGGACAATCGCCGGGGGCGGCACCTTGGGCTTTCTTATTCCACCCAGCATTGGTTTCGTAGTTTTTGGAATGCTGACGGAACAGTCTGTCGGTAAACTGCTGATTGCCGGTATTTTGCCCGGGGTTTTCCTGGCGGCGGCCTTTGTTATCCAGGTAGTGCTGCAGGTAAAACATAATCCCAACCTGGCACCGATAAACCCCGCACCGGTCAGCTGGCGGGAAAAACTTTTAGCATTAAAAAACGTGTGGGAAATTCTCCTGGTTTTTTTAGTAGTCATGGGGGGCATCTATTTGGGCTGGTTTACCCCTTCCGAGGCCGGGGCAGCAGGTGCAGCCCTGCTTTTTTTCTTCACCTTGCTGAAAAAAAGGCTGACTTTGAAAAACCTTTATACCGCCTTGCAGGATGCTGTCCGGGTATCAGCGATGGTTCTTTTTTTGATTGCCGGCGCTACCGTATATACCTATTTTTTAGGGCTTTCCACAATACCGATGCAGTTGGTGGGGTGGGTTGCCGGGCTGGCTGTTTCCCGCTACCTTATTTTAATGGCTATACTGTTTGTTTATCTTTTTTTAGGCTGTTTTATAGATGCGGTATCCATGATGGTTTTGACGCTGCCGGTGGTTTTTCCGCTGATCCTGCAGCTCGGGTTTGATCCCATAGCCTTCGGGGTAATCTGCGTGCTGATGATGGATGCCGGTTTAATAACGCCGCCCATGGGCCTCAACTTGTTCACCATTGCCGGCACAGCCAAAGATGTTTCAATGGAAGAAATTTACATGGGGGCCCTGCCTTTTGTAATCCCCATTTTGGTAGTGGTAGCGGTTGTAGCCACATTCCCAGAGGTGGCCCTTTTTCTACCCAGGATGATGTTGGGCCGGTAAGGGGTTTTTAAACCGGGGAATCCGGTACTATTTCTTGGTTTTGCTTGGTTCCCCGCACTTTGCTTTCTGGAAAAGAAAAAAGTTTTTGCCCGAAGATACAGCAAGGCAGTGACCGGCAAGCTGCTTACGCCGGGCTTGTTTTAATGCAAGGCAAAGTATATGATCTTGATGTACCGGCCTTCCTAAAAATGTAGAACTTAATATTGCCGGACGTTTAATAATAATTTAAAGGGGTGTCTGGATAGAAATGAAAGCACTTGCACGTCAGGTAAAAGAAGCCTCCCTCCAGCTGGCGGCTGCCGGCACGGACTTGAAAAACAAGGCTTTGGCCCGGATTGCCGGCTCCTTGCTTGATCGCCAAGATGAAATTGTGCAGGCCAACCGGGAAGATTTAAAACGGAGCGCTGCAGAAAATTTGGCAGCCCCACTTTTAAAAAGGCTGAAGTTTGACGAAACAGACATAGCGGCTGTGGTTGATGGGATTAACAGCTTGGTTGAACTGGCAGACCCGGTTGGCAGGACAATGCTGGCCACCGAACTGGATGAAGGCCTCGAACTTTACAAGGTTACCTGTCCCATTGGTGTAATCGGGGTAATTTTTGAGTCAAGGCCCGATGCCTTGGTGCAAATTTCCACCCTGGGCCTGAAAAGCGGCAACGGGATTCTGCTCAAAGGCGGTTCTGAGGCCCTGGAAACCAACCGTATCCTGGCGGAAATTATTATACAGGCTACTGCGGAAGCAGGGTTGCCGCCCAATTGGCTCAAATTGCTAGAAACCAGGGCTGAGGTTGGGGAAATGTTGAAAATGGATGAATTTATCGACCTGATTATCCCCCGGGGATCAAACGACTTTGTCCGCTACATTATGGATAATTCCCGGATTCCTGTGATGGGGCATGCAGACGGCATTTGCCACTGCTATGTTGACGAAGATGCTGCGCTGGAAATGGCTGTTCAAATTGTGGTCGATTCCAAAACCCAATATGTAGCGGTCTGCAATGCGGTAGAAACCCTGCTGGTGCATGAAAAAATTGCTGCCCGGTTTTTGCCCCAATTGAAGGAAGCCCTTGATAAAAAACAGGTCAGCCTTTGCGGCTGTGCCCGTACGCAGGAACTGATCCCCGTGGCAGCAGCCACTGAAGAGGACTGGCAGACAGAATACCTAGATCACAAACTGGCCATCAGGGTAGTGCCTGCCCTTGATGTTGCTATTGACCATATCAACCAATATGGTTCCGGTCACACGGACAGTATTGTTACTGCCAGTAAAGATCAGGCGGCCCGCTTTATGGCTCTGGTTGATGCAGGCAATGTTTTTTGGAACTGTTCAACACGTTTCAGCGACGGGTTTCGCTACGGTTTCGGCGCCGAAGTGGGGATCAGCACCGGCAAAATACACTCCCGCGGCCCGGTAGGACTCGACGGGCTGGTTATCTACAAATACAGCCTGTTCGGTGCGGGCCATCTTGTTGCCGACTATGCAGCCAAGACAAAAACGTTCAAACACAAGCCTTTGGCCAAAAAATTTCCCCTGTAATTTTCCCCCCGGGGTTTTTTAATAATTAAAAAGGTATTTCCGGTATTTTAAAGGTTTTATTTAATGGTTTACCAGACGGCTTACCAGGTGCCTTTGTTATAATTGCAGTACAGTATAAGATCCCACTCAGCATGCGGCAAGGGGGTCGGCGCTCAAAACTTTAACAAAATCAAGCTTCATGTCCCCCTATTTTAGTGGCCCGATCAAAAAGCATCCCGCCCGCCGTTAGCGAAGATGCCCTAAACAGACTTGTCGGGCCGTAGCGGATTCTAACAGTATCCATGGCCCTGCCCAGGGCCATTTTTTTTTCCCGGGGATCGACCAGGGAAAGCTGTATTTCTTGTAGATCTTTAAGATCTGCCAGGCTGACACCTAAAGCCCTAACCGGCCGCCGGTCCCAATGGATATCAAACAGCTTTAAAACATAAGCATAGACATCCATGGTTACAGCTGTCGGTTCAGACATTTTCATCTGCCTGGAAAAGCCTGTGGGGAGGTCGAAGTCTGCGCCCCGGCAGTAGACGTGGGCAACCCGCCCCGCCTTGCCCCAAGATCTGGCCCGCCGGCAGACGGTTTCTGTAATTTCCAACAAGACAACCTCTATTTCCTTTTTAAAGTGGTAATCGCGGGGCAGGGTTATGGAATGGCTGGTTCCTTTGCGGGTGTCCCCTGTGCCCGCCGGCGGTTTTACAGTTGAATAGTCGATCCCCCGGGCGTTAAACCATAAAATTTCCCCATTCACGCCCCACCTTAATTTTAAGTCCTCCCGGGGCAGCTTTGCCAGGTGCCCGATGGTCCGTACACCGATATTAAAAAAATGACGTTCCATACGGCTTCCCACGCCAAACAGATCCCTAATTGGCAGGGGCCAGGTATGCTGCGCATAATTTTGGTGTGATAGCTTAAAAACCCCGGCCCTGTTTTTTTTAGCAAACCGATCGCAGGCCATCTTGGCCTGCAGGGGGTTTTCACCGATGCCGACGCGGCACCGGATGCCGATTTTTTCTTGGATTTTTTTAATAATCTGCCCGGCCATCTTTTCCGGGGGGCCGAAAAGTCTTTCACATCCTGTCATATCAAGGAACTGTTCATCAATGGAATAGGGGGAAACCCGATCGCTAAACCCGGCCAGGACATCCGTGATTTTTAAAGAGGTGTTGATGTAATCCTGCATATGGGGCCTGACTAAGACCACCTGTGGGCATAAACTTGCGCATTCCCAGGCAGCCATGCCTGTTTTGATGCCGTAGGCTTTGGCTTCCCTGCTTGCGGCTAAAACAATGCCCCGCCGCTCCTGCGGATCGCCACAAACTGCCACCGGTTTGCCCCGCAGGGCGGGGTTTTTGGCAATTTCAACGCTGGCATAAAAGGATTCCATGTCTGCAAGCATAATTACCTTTGATCCGGACACAAAACAGCACCCCTACAGAACTGATGTTCTGTACATTATAGATCAGTCCCGGCAGTAAAACAATAACCGCCCCGGAGGTAGTTTTTGGGAATTAACAGGAAGTAGGCTGATTTAGCTTTACCGTAGCCGGCAACTGCCCTGTCCAATTTTCAGAAGGAAAAAAGGGGTTTGATGTTGAAGGATGTTGAAAGGAAAATTTGGTATTAAAAGACCTGGCTAAAAAATTGCATAGGGACTCCTTGATTGCATATATCCTAAAGGTGATTTTCAGGTATTGGCGTTAAACGGGGTGCAGGTGTCCCCAATATTATAAAGAAAGAAGGCCGATAGATGGAGCCTGTAAAATTTAAATATGGGCTGGATGAAAGTCCCCCCTTTGGTGAATTGGTTTTTTTAGGTTTGCAGTGGCTGGGTGTCATGATTCCAATTGTCGTAACTATTGGGAATATAGTGGCAGGTTTGCATTTTAACGAATTTGCAGCGCAGATTATCTATATGCAAAAAATATTTTTCGTAACGGGCCTCTCCCTTTTGGCCCAGCTTCTATGGGGCCACCGGCTGCCGCTGGTAGCGGGCCCGGCTGCAATATTGCTGGTAGGGATTGTCGCTGGACGGGCGAGCGGGATCAGCGCTGTTTATACCGCTATCGCCTCAGGGGGCTTGGTTCTTTTTGTGCTAAGTGCTGCCGGGCTGTTCGACTATCTTAAAAAGCTGTTTACACCGCCGGTTGTGGCCACTATTTTAATCATGATTGCCTTTACCCTGACCCCCATGATTATGAACCTGAGTACGTCTTCCGCCGTACCGGAATTGGCCTGGGCAAATCTCTGCTTCGTCATGATTTTTGTGCTCTGTATTTTTGCGGTGAACAGATATGTCAGCGGTTTTTGGAAATCAACCCTGATCATGTGGGCGCTGATTGCCGGGACGGCTGTTTATTATCTGGTTATCCCCCAGGGGGTAGAAAAGGCGCCTGCTTTGCAGGCGGGAATCGCTGCAAATTTTTTGCAGATGAATCTTAACCTAAGCTTTGAACCGGGGGTCATTATTTCTTTTCTAATCTGTTTTTTGGCCCTGGCGGTCAACGATTTGGGTTCGATCTACTCTGTGGGTGCCCTGTTAAAGCCGGAACGGATGCCGGAACGGGTGACCAGGGGGCTTTCCCTGACCGGTATACTCAACTTTCTGGCGGGGTTGGGGGGTGTAATCGGCCCGGTCAATTTTTCCCTAAGCCCCGGCGTTATTGCCTCGACAGGCTGTGCCTCACAGTATACGCTTATCCCGGCCGGCCTCATTCTGTTGGCTGTATCTTTTTTCCCGCCGGCGATTGCCTTTATCGGCGCCATTCCCTCTGCGGTAGTGGGTGGGGTTTTTCTCTACATTATGTGTTCGCAGATCGCGGCAGGGCTTGTCATGGTCATCAATGCACAGGAGGGTTTTCATTTTGAAAACGGCTTGGTAATCGGGCTGTCGCTGATGCTGAGCATTATCGTTTCCTTCCTGCCGGACGGTGTTTTGGAAACATTCCCCGTTTTTTTAAGGCCCCTGCTCGGCAACGGTTTTGTGGTGGGGGTTCTGGCGGTAATGATTATGGAACATCTGATTTT
>JAAYRR010000050.1 GCA_012518675.1 Bacillota bacterium | reverse complement strand
TTCCCCAACCGGCACCCGGGCCAAAACCCCAGCCGAAACCCCGGCCAAACCCCCGGCCGCCGAAACCGGCACCAAAGCCGGCACCGAAGCCAGGCCCCCTGCCAAATCCAAAACCTCTCATCATCCATCTTCTCATGCTATTTTTCACCCCTTCCTTATCTTTTCCCTTGGTCCTCCCGGGATGCATGCATTAGAGGCCTATTTAAAAATTCGATAGCAGCTTATTTATTTGAAAAAATAATCGTCACTTTTTCCCACCACCGGCAACCCCGCTCCCGCCGCACTTTCACGCCGGTCGGAAGCCCCGCCTCCCAAGACTACAATCAGGATGCCCAGGCCTACGAGCACCAGCGCCAGCCAGGCCGGCGGCAGCACTGTATCTAAAAGCAGATTCAGCATTATGCCGGCCGTCAAAGAAGTAGTAAGCATGATTACAGAAGAGGCGGCCATCCCTTTAACCCCCAACTCCTTGCTCAAAATAGCAAAGGTGGCTGCACAGGGAAAATAGGTAACAAGTATAATTGCACCGACAACAAATTGCCGTGCCGAAAGATTCAAAGGCAACAGCATAGCAACAGCAACATCCTTACGCAGGAAACCAACAAAAAGCGTAGACGCCGCCTCCCGGGGCAGTCCGAGCAACCCTTGAATAACCGGTGCGAAAAAAGCAGCCAGGTAATCGGTAACCCCTAAAATATGCAAAAGGTTAATTAAAAGAATCCCCCCGAAAATAAAGGGTAAAGCCTCCACAAGAAAATGTTGCAAGCGCATCCCCAATTTCTGCCACTGGCTTTTTAAATGGGGTAACCGGTACGGAGGTATTTCCATAATCATAGAGGGCGTATACCCCGGTAAAAAACGATCCAAAACCAGACCGAGTGTAACCCAGATAAAAAACAGGGTGGCGATAATGACGCTTAGATAAGCCCCGCCATAACGCCCGACCAGCCCCATCACCATGGACATTTGGGCTGCACAGGGAATGGTGATCGACAACAGCGTACAGGCTAAAAATCTTTCCCGCCGGCTTTCAAGATTACGGGCCGCCATCACGGCCGGAACGTTGCAACCAAAGCCCAAAATCATGGGGATTACCGCAAACCCGTGCAAGCCCAGATGGTGCATTATCCGGTCCATAAGCACTGCCAAGCGGGGCAGATAACCGCAATCCTCTAAAAACCCCAGAATTAAATAAAAAAATACTAGAAAAGGCAACACAACACCAAAAACAACAAACACACCGGTCGTAAGCACACCCATTGATTCTTCCAGGTGGATTTCCCCCTGAATAAGGGTGCCGATAAGCAGATCATGCCAAAAACCCTCCCGGCCCATCTGCAGGCTGAACAAATCGACTAGCGGGAGATAAAGCGGTTCGAAAAGAACTTGTTCCACCGCCTCACACAGCAGCTCCCCCAAACCGATGATTATTTTAAAAGAAAGAAATAGAACAGCCGCCGCCAAGGGCACGCCTGTCAACGGTTTCAGGCTGGCCAGCTCCAACGCCTCCAGCCATGTTTGATGGCGGTGGGTTATACGTTGGGCCTTGCCCACAACGTTGCCCACCCAAGCCCAGCGCGCGTCAGGTGAAAAAGTTTTTCTGCCACCGGGAACAGCACGGGGCAGGGCGGCAACAAGCTCTTTCAAACCCTCGCCGCTAAGAGCCACAGTGGTCACCACAGGTACACCGAGCAGCTCTCTTAAGCGGGGCACATTTAAAACAACGCCTTTTTGTGCGGCCTCATCAACCATGTTGAGGACCACAATCAAAGGCACCCTTTTTTCCAAAAGCTGACTGGTCAAATAAAGGTTCCGTTCCAGGTTGGTGGCATCAACTACATTTATTACAATATCAGCCTTGGCCACCAAACTGGCAGTAACCTCCTCTGCCCGGCAGGTGGGTTCCAGGCTGTAAGTCCCCGGTGCATCAATCAAATCATATTTTTGGGAGCCAACCACAAGCTGGCCGGAAGTATATTCCACTGTAGTACCCGGATAATTGGAAATAACCACCCTGGTGCCGGTTAATTGTGAAAATAAAACACTTTTACCAACATTAGGGTTACCGACCAATACTATTTGTTGCGACATAAAAACCCAACCCCTTTACCAGACTACTGTTCTGTTTCGACAAATATCCGACGGGCACGGCCGTAGCCCAAAGCAATCCGTGAACGGTTAATATCAATCACTACCGGGCCTTTTTGAAAAACAGTGTTTAATTTCGTTATTTTTTTGCCGGGATGGAGCCCCAGGGCCTGCAGCCTGGTCACCATTCCTTGTCCACCGTCGATCGTGCGGACAATGCCCGCCTGACCGGCTTTCATTTCAGCCAAAGACACCAATTTCATGGCATTCACCTCGCTGTACTTTTCCCAACGGGTTATATCAGTTAACCCCTGCACTTGTTCTTACCAGTAAACGCACGGCATGATTTCATAGTTTGTTTTTTTCGTCTTCAAAATGGCTAAAACCTTCCGGACAGTAACCATTTTCAATTAAAAAGTCGACGAGGCGTTCCGTAGTCTTGCTGCTCACGGCATGTTCCATCAAACAGGCATCCCTGTCCGCCAACTGTCGCTCAATACCCAAAACTTCAGTAAGGAAACTGCGTAAGACTTCATGGCGGCGTCTGACCACCAAAGCATATTTTTGTCCTTTGGCCGTTAATTCTACAGGACCGTAGTGATCCTGGCGAATATACCCCTGTTCCCGTAACTGATCCAGGGCCTGGGAAACACTTGGTTTGGAAAGATTTAATTTTTTGGCAATATCAGTTACCCGCACCGTTTCCTTTTGCCAAGATAAATTTAAAATAACTTCCAGGTAATCCTGCATTGCTTCACTAATAGGCAGCGGACACATAAAAATCAACTCCACAAAAAGTTAGGTTAGCCTAACTTTTTTATACCACATTGTAAACCGCCTGTCAACACTTTAAAAAAAATAACCTCCTACCAAAACTTTTCGAAAACCAACCTTATATAACCTTAATGAAACCTGCCCCCGGTTTTAACCTCCAAATTGGTTTGTGGCGGGGCAAATATTTCATTCCAAGGCCTTATAGCGCGGTATAATTTACCCGGCCCGTGGGAAGATAAAAACAATCCAAGCAACAATTTTCTTAAAGGAGGTTTTTTAAAGGTGCAAATAAACAAACAGGAACTGCAAAATTTAAGGCATTTAATCGGTTCCCATGAAACTGCTGCCAATAAACTGGGTGCCTATGCCCAGCAATGTTCTGACCCGCAGTTAAAGCAGATGTTTACGCAATCTGCCCAATCGGCCCAACAAACCAAACAAAAATTAATTTCATTTTTACACTAAGGAGGAAACAGCATGCAGGAAAAAGATATGGTCAATGACATTCTTTCCATGATTAACAGCAGTTTAACAGACTACGCCAATACGATCGCCCAGTGTTCAGATCAAAACCTTAGACAAGAATTGCAGCAAATTAGAAACGCGGACGAACAGTTCCAATACCAACTTTTTAAAATTGCCGAACAAAAAGGGTACTACCAACCCGCCGAACAGGCTACCCAGCAAGAAATTCAGGAAGTAAAATCTACTTTTATGCAGTAAATGAAATAAAGACCGGCCAGCCGCCGGGAACAATCTGTTGGCTTGTTATATGGGTTGCTAAAAACTGTATTTTGCATTTTTTTCCCGGCAGAAAACTGCCGGGAAAAATAATTTAAAGGGGGCCCTTCACAGCACACAAAGGCATCTTTTTATAGCATATTTACACATGCTGTCCGCTTTGTTTTCTAGGGGAAGCACCGGGATGAACGGCGGTGCCCCCCGAAAAATGAAATTTTTGACCAACACTGTTACCGGACTGTAGCTGTGATCAGCAACTTAGTAAAAATGGTCCTGCATGCATTTTCCGATAATCCGGTACCAGGTTTATTTGTGTTAAAACAACCTGCTGATCCCAAAAGCGCCTCAAAGCAACCTTTTCCTAAGCAGCCGCCTAGCTGATTTTTTAACTTGTTTTCGTACGTTTTTAAATAAAAGGGCAAAACCAACCATATCGGTCAACAGTCCCGGCGTCAACAATAAAATCCCCCCGGCAAGAATACAGGCCCCATCCATTATTTCATCTGCCGGCAGTCTCCCCTTGCGAATTTCTTCCAAGATTTTATAAAAAAGATGCAGCCCCTGTTTACGCACCAGGTAAAGACCCCCTAAGCCACTAAAAACAACCAAAATAAGCGTCCACCCGGCCCCCACTTTTTTACCAATCAAAAGTAGAAACCACAGTTCTGCAAGGGGGATCACTGCCCATAAAAAAAGTAATTTTGACAACACCCGTCATCGACCTTTTCAAATCATGGTTTTAAACCGCTTTGCACGATAGCATGGGCCAGGGTAGCAGCGCCAAAACCGTTATCAATATTTACAACACCGATACCGCCGGCACAGCTGTTAAGCATTGCCAGCAGGGCGGAAAGCCCCCCAAAATGGGCCCCATACCCTATGCTGGTCGGTACGGCAATAACCGGAACAGCCACCAACCCACTCACCACACTGGGCAGCGCCCCTTCCATGCCGGCAGCAACAATAATAACAGTTGCTGTTTGCAGCTTTTCATAGTGGGCAAACAGCCTGTGGATCCCGGCCACACCTACATCATAAACCCTGTCTACATTATGCCCCAGGATTTCAGCGGTAACCGCCGCCTCCTCAGCAACCGGAATATCGGCCGTGCCGGCGGAAACCACCAAGACCTGACCTGCTGTTTTTTTTATTTCCCTGGTAATTAAACTGACAAGGCGTGCCTCTGCATGGTAGCTAGCCCGGGGATAAAGCGGCTGCAAAGCAGCAAAAATTTCATGACAGGCCCGGGTAGCCAAAACGTTATGCCCGCCCCGGGCCAGGGCCTGGAAGATATTAACAACCTGTTCCGGCGTCTTCCCCTGGCAAAAAATTACCTCCGGAAAACCTTGCCGCAGGGGACGGTGATGATCTATCTTGGCAAATTTTAGATCTTCAAAGGGAAGTTTTTTAAACTTTTGCAGGGTTTCCTCCAGGCTCAGCTGTTCATGCTTAAATTTCTTTAACAATACCCGGAGCTCTTCTTCAAACATGATTTTAGAACAACCTTTCCCCTTACCAATAACCTGACTGCAGGGTTATATTCGACAGATTATAAGATATCCCTGCCCTAAACTAGCGCCAAACAGTCACAGAAAAAGGGTTTTTAAATGTTTATAGCGAAAAATGCTGAATCTGCACTTTATAATAGTCGGTTATAAACCGGAAAAAGACTGATACGGAGGCATTATGATGGTAGCTAAAATAGTAGATCTGCGCAGTGATACGGTTACCCTGCCCGACCGGGAAATGCGGGAGGCCATGGCACAGGCTGCAGTAGGAGATGATGTTTACGGTGAAGATCCGACCGTAAACCAGCTGGAACAAACGGGGGCGGCGCTGGTGGGCAAGGAAGCAGCACTTTTTGTTCCTTCCGGCATTATGGGCAACCTGCTCGCTGTGCTGACACATACCGAAAAGGGAGATGCTGTTATCCTTGATCCTGAAGCCCATCTTTTTTATTACGAAGCCGGGGGTTCATCCCTGGTAGGCGGTGTACAGCTTTGGCCCGTTGAAAAACTACATTCCCCTGCGGGCCGGGAAGGTTTAAAAAAAGCCCTCCGGCCGGCCAACCTGCATTTTGCCCCCCCCACCCTCCTTTGCCTGGAAAATACCCATAACCGTAACGGCGGGACGATCCTGCACCCTGCAGAACAAAACCACCTTTGCAAAATCGCCCGGCAGGAAAAATTAGCGGTTCACCTGGACGGAGCCAGAATATTTCATGCTGCCGTAGCCCTGAACTGCCCGGTCACCGCTTTAACCCAAGCCTGCGATTCCGTGATGTTCTGCCTGTCCAAAGGATTGGGGGCCCCTGTAGGCTCACTGCTGGCCGGCACAAACCATTTTATTGCCCAGGCCAGGCGTTACCGCCGGTTGTTGGGAGGAGGCATGCGGCAGGCCGGAATCCTTGCTGCTGCCGGCTTGGCAGCCTTAAAAAACATTCCTTCTTTAGCAGCCGACCACCGGCGGGCTTTCCGTTTGGCCGCAGGCCTGCAGCAACTGCCCTCCATTAAAATAAGCCCTTTCCCCCCGCCAACAAATATTGTCCTGCTGGATGTAAGGGCTACCGGGCTGACAGCACAGGAATTTATCACGCGTTTGGCTGCACAAAACGTGAGGGCCGTAGATTTTGGCAAACACCTTGTCCGTATGGTTACCCACCGCAATGTTGATGACGAAGACATTGACTTTGCCCGGCATGCTGTAACCGATCTTTGCCGGGAACTGTGACAGGCCCGTTTTGGGGTCAAAGATAACCTGGTTGTTGTAAAAACCTTTGGTTTTTAAAACTTGTAAATCTAGTTACAGATAGACTAGATGTTGCGTATTGGGCTTGTTTTTCTGCTGGAGCATCTCCATAAAAGAGCCGACCAGCTGTGGATCGTATTCTTTGCCGCTGCCTTTTTCCAGTTCAAGTAAAATTTCTTCCCGCGGCAGGGGTTGGTGGTAAGGCCTGAATGTTTGCATGGCATCAAAACTGTCCACTATTCGCAGTATTCTGGCAAAATAAGGAATGTCCTCCCCCTGCAGGCCCTCCGGATAGCCGGTCCCATCGTAGTTTTCATGGTGGTACAAAACCATGGGAATCACCGGCTCCAACAGGCCAATAGGGCGTAGCATCTCTGCACCCCATTGCGGGTGCCGGCGCAAAACAGCCCATTCCTCTGCAGTAAGGGCACCCTTTTTGTTTAATATTTCCCGAGGGGTTTCCAGTTTACCGATATCATGCAGAAAAGAACCGTATTCCAATAAACGAATCAGTTCTTCCTCCATCCCCAAATACGAAGCGAATTCCTTAATATAATAAGCAACCCTTTCAGAGTGGCCATACGTATAGCGATCCCTGACGTTAATTAAAGTCATAAAAACAGACAGGGAATTCACCATTTCTCTTTCATTGGCAGCAACTAATTGTCTGATTTTTTCCAGTACACCCAAATAAACCTGCACTTTGCTGTTACCGGTAACTTTGCTGCTGTAAAGCGCTTCATCGGCGGCGAGCAGCAACGCCCGGTAATCCGTAGCATGCACAGGTAAATTGGCAACCCCGGCGGAAACTGTCAGTTCATCGGAAAGCCCCATTTCTCCCAGCGCACCCAACTCCGTTACTGTATCTTGCAACCTGCCGGCAACAGCAGCCGCCTCCTCCAAACTGAAACCCGGTAAAATAATGGAAAATTCATCCCCGCCAAAACGTGCAATTTCAGCCCCCGGCGGGATGTCCTGCTGTAGCAAGATCGCCATTTTCCTAAGAATAAGATCCCCGCAAAAATGGCCGTGGATCTCATTATATTTTTTGAAATTATTAATATCCAGCAGAATCAGGGATAAGGGTTCCCGGTTTCTAACAGCAGCTACAACCCCGGTTTTTAGTCGCTCCAAAAAGAAACGCAGGTTGTTTAAACCGGTAATTTCATCTGTATTTGCCATAAGGGCAAGTTGCCGGCTAATATTGTTTTCTATTTCCATAACGCTGCCTAGAAACCAGGCTGCCAGTAAAAAGACACCGGGCAGCCAAAAAATATTTTCCAGAACAGCAACCATGTTGCCTTCCATTTCGACCTTGCACAGAAATATTATGATACCAGACGCTGCAAGGGCAAACGACACCCCTCCCGCACGCCCCATGCTAATCGCCGCCAGCGCAATGGGCAACAAATACAAAGCCCCTTGCAATTGCACAGTATAGGGTGCTGTAGCAAGCACAAAAGTCACCAATAAAAAAAGGGCACAAAGTTTTAAAACATTCCACAACAGCAGCAACTTTTTCTGCGCAGAATCCCACACCTTATTTTTAAAAATATAATAGTCAAGGACAACAAAAACTGTAGCCGGTACAAAAAAACCAAGAAGTATAGCTACAAAATCCGTGTAGGAATAACTCCTGGGCAAACGAACTATGAATACCGCCACAGTAAGCAAATATGCTACAAAATGGGCTCCCATAAATAAGTCTGCCATCTTTTCATTTCTTTCACGCTGCCATTTCTGCATGCTTTTTAGCCCCTCAGTATATAATTACTGACGTAATTTGGCCGGCACCTCCGGTTCATAAAACAACCAGCTGCAAGCCCCGGCCACATTTACCAGGGAAATAAAGGTCAACAGGCTCACCAGGCCGGAAAAAATCCATATAGACATCTTTTTCATTCCTTTTCACCTCCTTTTCCGGGCCATATTTTATTCCCTGAAAAGTCCAGGAAAAAATCAACCGTTGCCAGCAGTCTGTAGCCGGCCGGGGTTACAGCGATGCCGGCTGTTACCATGCCCAGCACTGCAGCAAGCAATAAAGAACCATACGCATTTGCTGTTAAAAAACCCCCGCCCAGCAGCAACAGGGAAAGAATCGCTGCCGTTAAAATTGCCCGGCGGCGCAAATACTGCCTCCGGGCCGCAGCTAAAAAGGGCCTGCGGGGACTTTCAGCCGGCGCCCGGTTCAGCATCACCGTCAGGGTAAAGGCACTGCCAAGGGCCACTGCCGGCAGCAGCAACTGCCGGTCGAGCGCTGCAGCCAGCCAAAGGGCGCCTTTGCCCACGGTTAATAAGCTTACGGTACTCACCAGCACACAGCGCCAAAGCGTTTTACAGTGTGCCCCCCCGGCCGAACGGCGGATTAACAGCCAGACAAGGGCAGCCGTTAAAACTTCGGTGCTGTTCCCCAGAAATATTCCCCCGCACAGCGCCAAGGAAAGCCCCAGAAGGTTAGAAAAGGCCACCTCCAGGCCGTAAGCAACCACTTCCAAATCTTCACCG
>JAAYRR010000049.1 GCA_012518675.1 Bacillota bacterium | reverse complement strand
TAACCAATCCAAGCGTGACAGTGTATTAAATAATTTTAGGGAAGGGACCACTGAAATACTGGTGGCTACAGATGTTGCCGCCCGCGGTTTAGATATTGACAGGGTAACACATGTTTATAATTTTGATATCCCCCAAGATCCGGAGGGCTATGTCCACCGCATAGGCCGTACGGGACGGCTGGGCGGTTATGGCCTGGCTCTCACTTTGGTAACTCCCCGTGAACTGAACTACCTGAAAACAATTGAACGCATGATTAAAAGAAAAATAGTGCGTAAACCCATCCCGACAATAACTGAGGTCAGGGATGGCCGGCAACGTCTGGCGGTAGATGAATTAATGCAGGTTATTGCAGGAAAGGATGCTCTCCGATATAAAGAACTGGCAGAAAGCCTGTTGGAAGAAATTGATTCCGTTTCCCTTTTGGCAGCAGCCTTAAAGATGCTTATCAAAGAAGCCGATACCACCCCGGTAAAGTTGACCGCAGAGGCGCCCATGCGCCAGAAAAGGCCTAAGCAAGGCCGGTCAAAGCATACCGCCGCCGGTTGGAAACATAAAACCCGCAAAAGCAACAGGCCTTACAGTAAAAAAGAAAAGCAATTTAAAAGGTAAGGAGGATTAACATGTTTTTTAAGCAATTTACAATTATGGTCCGGGATCTTGAAAAGTCTATTGCTTTCTATGAAACCTTTGCAGAGCTGACGGTCATTCGTCGTTTTCAAAGCGGCCCGGCGGAACTTGCCTTTCTCGCCAACAAAGAAGGAGAAACAGAAATCGAGCTGGTTTATGCACCGCAAATGCAAGCTTTTGAAGGGAAAGGGTTTTTTATCTGCTTCTTGACTGCTAAACTGGATGAAATGCATCAACTGGCGCTGTCACAAGGGCTTGATGCCTCCGACATCCGGATGCCCGATGCCGAAAACCGTTATTTTTATGTCTACGACCCCGATGGGGTGTCTGTGCAGTTTAAGCAGATAGTGTAGTTTAAGGATATACACGCAAAGGATAAAGTGTTGGCTGATTTAACCCGTATAGATGGCAGGATTCACTATAACCCGCACAGATGACCTTGAAAGGGCAAAAATTGCTTGTGCCGAAAAATGTTTAACGAAATTTCCACCATATGAACATTATTATAACGGCCTAAGTTTTCCGGAAAGTGAAATGTTGACCATGATCGCTATGCCCCTGGAAAGGGGAGGGGACCAGGGATAATAATGTGTAGCTTAACAAATCACCGTAATTCAAAAAATAAACACGGGGGCACTTTAAAATAATAATAAAAAAGGAATGACAACCCTCAGCCTAACATGTGTATTCCTGCAACATCGCCTCTATTTTATATCCTTACGCAGCTGGGCATAAAGTTCAGGGCGGCGGTTGTCCAGCAGGGGCAGCTGCTTTCGCACTTCCTGTAAGTAACCAAGATCCAGTTCGGCCGTTATGATCTCTTCGGATTCTCCTGCCTCGGCCAAGATTTTCCCCAAAGGATCTATGATCAGGGAGTGACCAAAATAAGTGTAAGTACCGTCATGGCCAACACGTGAGGCAGCCAGGACGAAAAACTGGTTTTCTATGGCCCGGGCCCTGAGCATGATGCGCCAGTGTTCCAAGCGGGGGACAATGTATGCGGCAGTGTTCAGGTAAAGATCAATTTTTTGATAACCCAAAAGGGCGATTAATTCTGGGAAACGCAGGTCGTAGCAGATAGTAACGGCAAATTTAACCCCGTTACTATGGAAAACAGGTAGTGCATGGCCTGCCTTTAAATATGTGGTTTCGGACATAAAGGGCACTAAGTGAATTTTTCTATACCTGCCCAACAAGCCATCCTGATTTACCACATAGGCAGTATTAAAAATACCTTTGTGGCTTTTTTCGGCAATGGAACCGGCGATCGTTACACCATAACGGCGGGCCAGTTTCCGGAGGCCAATAATTGACGGCCCTGTTTTTGTTTCCGCCAACAGGTGTACCCTTTCCAGGCAATAGCCGGTCGTCCACAGCTCGGGAAGCAGGATTACCTTTGCCTGTTGTTGGGCGGCCTTTTCCACCATGTGAAAGGCCTTAGCCCTGTTTGCCGGCGGGTTTCCTAAAACAATATCCATCTGCACGGCCGCAACCTTTATTTTAGGCAATATCTTCCCTCCTTTTTGGAAAAACAGCTGGTAACGTTGCTATTCCCGCGGGGGCAATTTAATTGCACTGTTAAATGTATATGCTCTTTATTCTGAAATTGTTCTTGGGAGGGGGTTATAGGGGTGGACAGGCATAAAGTTTATATTTATAAAACGGCCAGCGGCAGTGACTTTTATGGTTTGGCTTGCGATTGCCACATGAATCAGAGGGACGGGGAGGACTGGAAGGAACTGTGGTTTTTAACTCCCCCTGACCGCGGACACATGACTGAAGGTGAAGTACTCAGCGAAACAGAGGATGGATTCATTTTCCGTTCTGACGGGTTCAATCCTGGGGTAAAGAACAAAATAGCTGTTTATTATTATATTAAGCGGTAGGTCCAATCTTTTCAAGGTTATTTCGCTTCCGGCGCCTGTACTGCAGACCGGGGTTTTGCAGTATTTGTCCAATTCCGGTATTATATGTTATAATCTTAGGAAATTTATAAAGGGGGCTTGGGTAAAAATGGAATGTGAAAAATTAAAGGATTGCCCATTTTATAATGATAAAATGGATATTGAAAGTGGTTTGGGAAAGCTGTACAAACGTCGGTATTGTGAAGGTGACAAAACACAGTGTGCCAGATATACGGTTTTAAAGGAACTGGGCGCAAGGTTTGTTCCGTTGGATCTTTATCCCAATATGCAAAAGCGGGCAGAGGAAATAATCAGTCAAAATAAATAGGTATTTATTTGTTTTGTTTGCAAAATGTACAGGCTGGTCAATTTATTTTCTTGCCCAAGGCGCCTGTTAGGCAAACGGAAGGTTTAAAAAAGTTCCGGGGCGGGGGGTTCTTTATTTTGCAAAAAGGGCAGGCTAAAAAGTGGAGGTGTGTATGTAGTGAAGCTGACAGTTTTGGGAGCTTATGGTCCTTACCCGGCAGCGGGCGGGGCGTGCGCGGGTTATCTTTTGGAACATGAAGGGTTTGCTGTGCTTATCGACTGTGGTAACGGTGTGCTCAGCAGGCTGCAGCAATTTATAAAAGTCAGCGTGCTCCGGGCGGTCATTGTTTCCCACCTGCACAGCGATCATTTCTCCGATCTTTTTATTTTGCGCTATGCTCTGCAGTTTGGCTGGGAAAAAGGGGAAATTGAACGGCCCCTGCCGGTGTTTGCCCCGGCGGACCCGGCAGCAGAATATGTGCGCCTGCCCTATAAAAATGTCTACGCCGTTGAAGCGATTGCTGAAGGGCGGGCTTTACAGCTGGGGCCTTTTACCTTTACATTTTTAAAAACTAAGCATGCGATCCCTTGCTATGCCGTGGCGGTTTATCTTGCAGGGGAAAAGATAATGGTTTATTCGGCAGATACGGAATACTTCCCGGCTCTTTCCGACTTTGCCCGGGGAGCCACCCTTTTTTTATGTGAGGCCAACTTCCTGGAAGAAGACCTACAAAAAGGGGCGTCCAACCACTTAAGTGCCCGGCAGGCGGCAACCCTGGCCCAGGAGGCCGGGGTGGAGGCATTGCTGCTGACGCACTTGCTCCCCTTCAGAAACCCACAGCTTTACCTGCAGGAAGCGGCCCGGGTTTTTAAAAATGTGGAAATTGCACGGGAAGGGATGGTTTATGATCTGGGCCTTCCGGGGGCGACAGATATCCCGGCAGGTGATTCGGACAGGGATTATCCTGAAAAATGGCGGCAGCTTACAGTGAAAACAGACAGTGTAACGGCTTCCATTGTGGCAGGGCGGCTGGAAGAAGAAGGTATCCCCGTCTATTTAAAAAAGGACGAGGCTGCCGGCAGCATCTATGGCCTGACCGTGGGGCCTTTGGCCAATATCAGGGTTTTGGTGCCGCCGTCTAAACTGGAACAGGCGCGCCGGCTGCTGGAAGAAATAGAAGGCACACATTAATAAATGTTTTTTGTAAAAACTGGGGGGGGTAAATGCCTGAAAAGTTAAAAAGCATTGCAGGATTTATTGCCACTCCCCCGGGAATTGTTCTAGTTTTGGCCTGGGTCCTTGGCAGCATCTGGGGTGCTTACTGCCGCCTAAAAAATAAAGGTAAAAGAGCCCGTTAACGGGCTCTTTCTGTATTTGATGCAGGGATTAACCTAAAAAGCTTCTTTCGGCTATAACAATGCTTTTTTTGTGTAAAAAACCTCTTGCAGGGTTTCCAATAATTAAAGGTGTTTGTTACAATTTCAGGCTGCCGGTGCAGAAACAGCCCCCATAAACAGGATTGTTCCGGTTTCTTCATCTTCAATCAGGAAGAAAAAGGGGCGGTTTACCTTCATGGTGAAAAAAAAGGCGGGGGCGCTTTCCAGGGTCATTTCCACCGCGGTTGCGGCGGCGGCTTCAGTTCCTTCTTCATGCACCTCCATAAAAGCTTTGTGCTTTACCTCGCTAATATAGGGGCGCGGTGCACCTTCCCAGGCTACCATTTTTCCAAAATCAGCCTGTTTAGGAGCAAAGGCTATTTCCATACCCAAGGCCTTAAGGACGTCGTTTAGGGTTTTTTCATATTCCAAGTTAAAGCGGGGGAGGTAAAGACTGCCTTCTGCCTGTGAAAACTGTTCCCGCGCTTCCTTCCATCCACCCGCAGTCCATTGTTCCAGAAATTCCTGCAGGCTGGATTCTTCTGCCGGTAGGAAAACAGTCATGTTCAGCCTTTTTTCTTTCCCATAAGGGAGGCGCACGGCCTGCAGATCATTGTCTTCATAATAGTCAAATTTGCCGTGGCGCTGCATCAGCGGTATGCTTTTTGTTTCACCTGCCGGTAGGTAAAAGGTATCTTCCCGGGTGTTTTCCGGGTCGAAGGGTTCATTCCAGTCCCCCTGAAAATAGATGGCGTTGATTAAAAAAAGAATGGTCAGGGGGTTAATCGGCGGTCCGACAATTTCTTCTATCAGCCCGCCGGTGTTTTCCTTAACCCAGCTGTTAATTGCCCGGGCCGCTGCAGGTGAATCGAAGTCCAGTTCGCGCAATACGGCATTATAATATTTTTTGTTGCAGTCAATAAAATCCTGGTCAAACGCGATCCCTTCTCTTCCCCAAAGGGAGTTGGCGATCTGCAATTTAACAGCAGGATCTGCTTCCTGCAGGAGATAGAACAAAGCTAAGTTGTTGTCGTTCAACCTTTCCGGCGCAATATTTTCTACCCCTAAAACGGCAGCCATTTTTTCCCTGGTTTCACCACGGGCGCCATTGTAAGTCATGGTCAAGGCTGTGGCGATGCTTACCGGAGAAAAAAATACATTTTCCCCCTCTGCGTAAAGCTTTTCCAGCAGCTTCATGCCCAATTCGTTGGCAGATCCGGCTAGAAGAGGATCAAAGCCTTCCAGCACTTCTACTGCCGGCCGGGGTATTTTCTGCCCGTTGGCCAGCGCTATGTCTGCTGACTGTTCACGGCATCCAGTTAAACCCAAACTGCAGATTATTAAAAGCAATAAAAAAACGGCAATAAGTCGCTTACCCATGAACCTGCATTTCCTCCTTTTTTATTGTGTTTTCCCTTATTTATTTTTCTACAAGGTAGACGGTGGTGGGAGGAAAAAGTTTCAAGTTGCAAGTGTTTAACCTAAGCAAAGGGCCAGGAATTAGCCTTCAGGTTAAAAGGCAAGCGATCTTCAATTGCTGTAAACCCCAAGGGAGCCTGTTTTAAAACAGGTTCCTTGCCGGCAGGGTAGTAATATTTTTAACCTGTAGGGATGCTGTTGAAAAATAATATGGCTATGTTTTTGACCCCCCTTGACAAGGTGGTCTACAGGGTGTAAACTACAGGCACGTTGGTCTATGCTGTGTAAACCAAGGGAGGTGGTGCAGTATGGAAAGGTATAAACTTACTGCAATGGAAACAAAATTTGCAGAAATTATTTGGGCCCGGGAACCAATTCCTTCCGGCAAGCTGGTAAAACTGTGTGCGGCAGAACTATGCTGGAAAAAATCTACAACTTATACTATGTTGAAACGGCTGGAAAACAAAGGGGTTTTTGAAAACAGGGGCGGTGTAGTTTTCTCCCTCCTTAAAAAAGATGATTTTTATGCCAAGCAAAGCAAGCGGTATGTGGAGGAAACTTTTGCCGGATCCTTGCCGAAGTTTTTGGCAGCCTTTACCAAAGGTAAAAAATTCAGCGAACGAGAAATTGATGAACTGCAGCAGTTGATTGATGCGCACAGGGAGGAGGAATAATTGTGGAACGGTTATTTTTGCAAGTTATAGAAATGAGCCTTACATCCTGCTATGTAATTTTATTTGTAATTTTGGCCCGGCTACTGCTTAAAAAAGCACCCAAGGTATTTTCTTATGCGCTTTGGTCGGTGGTGTTATTCAGGCTTATCTGCCCGTTTTCTTTGGAAAGTATGTTTAGTTTAATACCTGCGGGTTTTAATGCAGCCGGTATGCAAACTGTGCCGCAGGGTATTACATATTTGCAGACACCCCCAGTGCAAAACGGTACAGCTTTTACGGGGCCATTTTCCCCTGCAGCCGCCAACAGCCCTTTGCCTGTGCCTGCTGTTTCTGCCGGTGTCGATCTGCTGCCGGACTGGGTTGTCTGGGGGACGGTAATCTGGCTGGCGGGTATTGTTATATTGCTCGCCTACAGTGTTTTTACAACCTTTAAGTTGCAACGTCAATTAAAAGCTGCAAAACCGGTCTATGAAAATGTATATGCCTTGCCGGGTCTTAAGACCCCCTTTGTTTTTGGTGCCATCCAGCCTAAAATTTACTTGCCTACAGGTCTTGCTGAAAAAGAAAAGGCATATATCATCAAGCATGAACAGATCCATATTCGCAGGTTTGATCATCTTAGCAAACCCTTTGCCTTTTTGGTACTGTGCATCCACTGGTTTAACCCCTTGGTCTGGGTTGCTTTTTCCCTGATGAGCGGGGATATGGAGCTTGCTTGCGATGAAGGTGTCATCAAACAGTTGGGCAGCGGCATCAAGCAGGACTACTCAACCTTGCTTTTATCCTTCTCTGCCGGCAGGCAAACTGTCAGGGGGTATCCCCTAACCTTTGGTGAAAGCAATGCGAAAGGGCGTATCATGAATATATTGCACTATAAAAAACCTGCTTTTTGGGTTGTTGTCATTGCCGTTATAGCTGTGGTGGCCGTGGGTGTGGGGTTGCTGACCAACCCTCTACAGGAAGAGCTGACCATTGAAGACTATGCCCGTCAATTTATCGCAGAAAAAATAAAAATCTATGAAGGTATGGATTGGCAGGATCAGAAGATTAAAATTATGGACAGCAAGATTACTAAGCTTGAAAAAATGGCGGCGTTCGAAAACCTGCTGGCAAGGCCGGTTGAAATATGGGAACTTGCATATCGTTTGCAACCTGATAAGTATCTAGATGTAATGCCCATGGGCGTGCCGACCGATGACGGCTGGATTACTGAAACGGCTGACGATTTGGGAAAACCCATGCTTATTTTTGCTAATGCAGGTTCCCGACCTGAATTTTTGGGATGTATCTATTGGGGGGCTTTTGCCGATTTTTCTACACCTGCTACCCAGGAAATAGCCCTGCGTGAATTTTTGGAGAGAAAAGGGTTGTTACCTCCGGAGACATACCCGGGGGCCCACATTATTGTAAAATTCCCCTTATCGTCAGGTGAAACCTACCAGTTATTTTTGTCCCAACCGGTTGTCCAGGGCGAACATGGCATCTGGTGTGTAGAGCGCTGGGGGGGGGAGGGAAATTTATATTATGTGCTGCCGGATACTAAAAGTTTGGCGGCAGATTATTACAGGGAACTGCAAAATGAGGTTGAACAGGGGCACCAACCAGGGTTGAAAGACCCCTTGCAGGTTGCTATCAGCTTTATAAAAAACGACTTGGGGCAATGGCAGGTTGCCCGGGACGATCTTGTTTTACACCATGCAGCAACAGTGGATGATTTTCTGGAAACACCGGAAAGCCATTTTATTGGTTTTATTTCCAACTTTAACGATGGCGACAAGCCATATTTTCACCTGGATCAGATTGAATGGTTAACGAGGGAAGATACCCGGAGGCTGGCGGAGTTAAATATCGATCCCGACAAGGATATGCCCAACGGATTTTATATCCACAATCCCCATCAGGATTCCAGATATTGCGAAGTAACAGGGCAGACTAAATATTATATTATTAACTGGGAGGGTGACGCTGCACATAAATCTGTTGCCAAGGAGGAATTTATAAAACACCTTGCACAGTATCAAGACTTTATGCCCCCTTTTAGAATAGTTACCAGAGACGGTTTTGTACAAAGCATCAGAGAACAATATGTGCCCTGATTGGGGCATGAGGACACCGAAGCCGGCAGGACTCTGCCCACAGATCACTAATATTCAAATTCAACCGGAGAGGTCTGCATCTGCCGGTTTTTGGTTTCGGCAGGCAGAGGGGTATAGCGCAAAATGCGCAGGGTGTTGATGACGGCTAAAAGGGTGACGCCGACATCGGCGAAAACCGCCGCCCACATAGTAGCCAGGCCTACCATGGCAAATATAATAAAAAGGGCTTTGATACCCAGGGCCATAACGATGTTTTGGGTCAGTATTTTTTTGGTGTAACGAGCGATCTGAATGACTTGCGGCAGTTTTTGCGGGTTGTCATCCATCAGGGCCAGATCGGCGGCTTCAATGGCGGCATCGGAGCCCAGCGCGCCCATAGCAACACCGATATCGGCACAGGCCAAAGCCGGCGCATCATTAATGCCGTCTCCGACGAAAACCAGTTTTTCTCCCGGGCCCAAATTTTTTTTCATTTTTTCAATCTGTGCGACCTTGTTTTCCGGTAAAAGCCCGGCATAATAGGCATCCAAATTTAAGGCGCCGGCTACATGTGCGGCGGCGGCCTCGTGATCGCCGGTCAGCATGGCCATTTTACCCACACCCATTTGTCGCAGGTTTTCCACGGCGGCAAATGAAGCTGTTTTAATTTCATCACCGACCAGCAGGCACCCTGCCGGGACCCCGTCCACGGCCACATAGACAAATGTTCCAGCCCCCGGCTTGGCCGCTGCCTGCAGGCCGCCTGCTTCTAGCTGCGCGGGGGTAATGCCCGCTTCATACAGCAGGCGTGCGTTACCGGCTAAAATGGTTTTTCCGCCGGCGGTCAGTTTTACACCGCGCCCTTCAATTTCCTGGTAGTCTACATTATGATCCTTTAAATTGCCGGCTTCTGCCGGTGCTTCCTTCTGATAAGCTTTCTGTATAGAACGGGCAATGGGGTGGCTGGATCGGGCTTCCGCCCGGGCGGCCAGCGCCAGCACATCCCGGGGGGTAAAGTTGTGGGCAGTGTAAATTTTTCTCACTTGAAAATGCCCCCCGGTGAGAGTGCCTGTTTTATCAAAAACAACGGTGCGGGCCTTGGTGAGGGCTTCTAAAAAATTAGCGCCTTTGACCAGGATGCCGCTGCGGGAAGCGCTGCCCAAGCCGCTGAAGTAACCCAGCGGCACAGAGACGACCAAAGCGCAGGGGCAGGAGATAACCAGCACGATCAGTGCCCGGTAGATCCATGTTTTAAAGGTGGCCCCCGGAATGAGCAGGGGTGGGAAAACTGCTAAAAACAGTGTTAAAAGAACTACCAGCGGGGTATACCAGCGGGCAAAAGCCGTGATTAATTTTTCTGTGGGTGCCTTGCGGGCTGCAGCATTTTCCACCAGCTCCAAAATTTTGGCAACGGAAGAATCCTGAAATTTTCGCGTCACCCTAACCTGCAGCAGGCTGTTGCCGTTAATTACACCCGCCAGAATCTCCTCCCCAACCATGGCTTTCCGCGGCCGCGATTCCCCGGTCAGGGCAGAGGTGTCCACATAGGAGGAGCCGGCTGTAACCACGCCGTCCAGCGGCACTTTTTCCCCGGGCCGGATTTCAATGGTTTGCCCGATGGCGACTGCTTCCGGGTTTACCCGCCGGCAACTGCTGTCAACCAACAAGTTGGCATAGTCCGGGCGCAGGTCCACTAAGGAAGTGATTGCCTTGCGGGAATGGTTGACCGCCTTATCCTCAAAAAACTCGCCGATGGCAAAAAAAAGCATGACGGCTACAGCTTCAGCCGGCTGCCGGATGAGAAAGGCGCTGACAGTAGCCACGGTCATCAGAAAATTTTCATCAAAAAGGTGGCGGTTGGCAAGATTGCGCACTGCCGCGGCGATAACAGGCGCCCCGACAAGCAGGTAGGCGCTGCTAAAAACCCCGTAAGCTCCCCAGTCGTAGGGGGCCAGCGGTGTTTTTGACCAGAGCAGTCCGGTGAACATTAAGATTGCAGCCATAATAATGCGGGTACGCAGATTTTTATTAATGCTGTTATCCTCTTTTTCGTTTTTTTCCCTTTCCGGAGGTTGTCCATGCAGGCCACGCCTGTTTTTTTTAGGGGTCAGGACTACCCCGGGTTCAACGGTATTAATTATTTCCTGGGCTTGTTGGGTATAAACCGGGTCTAAATTGACTGATTTGGTAGCATAATTTATATGGCAATGTTCCAGGCCGGGGATTGTTTTTAATTTGGTTTCAATTTTCAGGCTGCAGTGGGGGCAATTTAAACCTTCTAAAATATATTTCATGACTATGTGTTCCTCCCTTTCAACCAGGCACGATCGGCCTTTTTTGTTTTTTGGCAGGACCTTTGACTCTGCCGGCTATTAAAGGCTTACTACCAAGAAAAAATCTTCAATCATGTCGCACATGTTCCAACGCGCCGGCAAATAGGGAAACAATGTGTTCATCATCAAGGGAGTAATAGGTGTTTTTTCCTGCACGACGGGGCTTGACCAACCGGGCTGCCTTTAAAAGGCGCAACTGGTGGGAAACTGCTGAAACACTGAGTTCAAGGGCTACAGAAAGATCATAAACACACAGTTCCCGGCAGGACAGGGCATGCAGGATGCGGATCCTGGTTTCACTGCTGAGGGCCTTAAAAATTTCTGTAAGGGAAGCGCTTTCTTTTTCTGTAAGCATTTTTTTTTGGACATAGGTTACATCTGCCGGATTAAAACAACACCCTGTACAGGCAGCTTTTGCAGCAAAATTTTTGTTCCCTTTTAACGGCATACCAAATTCTCCTTTTAAAAGCATTATGCAACATGAAACGACAGGAAACCGGTGACAAAGGGTACAGTTTTCCCGGCACCTTTTGGGGCCTCCGTGACAGCTTTGATACAGTAATATCTAGAGCCACATTAATCTTGCCAGTGGTTTGTTTTTAACCTTCATTAATTATATTTTACAATCAATTGCGTATTTGTTCAAGCGTTCAATTGTTGTTTCTTTTAGTTTATGTGGAAAGCCTAAAAAAAGCAACCCTAAAATGGTAGTGTGTTGTTGATATAATATATATTTTAACTGTGAAGGAAACTGGTTTTAGGTAACAGACGGCTGGTAGGCTGTGTGAAATCCACAGAAAACGTGGTGACCGTTTGCAGGTGGGGAAAACAGCTTAAATATTATATTAATGGGGCCATTGAAGGCCCAAGGTAGCCCTTTTAAAGGGCTCCGATGAAGAATTTTTTTCTGAAATGGGGAAAGAAACCGGTTTGTTTTTGTACGTATACACAAAATTTTAACTTAGTAAATATAATGGCATGAAAGGGAGGGTTAAATAAAAATGACCATACAAAATGATATAGATATTGCTTTACCAGGAGCAACTGTGAATGTTGCCCCTGGAACCTATAATGAACAGTTGATTATAAATAAACCACTTACCTTGTCCGGACCGACACCAGGAATAGGTGAAGCTGTTATTGATGCTGCCGGCCTTACTGCAGGTGAGCCCACTATTCATGTCTTAGCCGATAATGTAACTGTAGAAAATTTAACATTGCAAAATGGCCCCGGGCAGGGAATCAGGGTTGGCAACGCTTCTTTCCCGGGATTAACAGGGGTTATTATTAGAAATAATATCATCAAGGATCATGATCTTGCCGGTGTTTTGACGGCAAACAGCGCTTCGATGTTAATTGAAGATAACACCATCATAGACAATGGCAAAGCCACCGGCTTTCAACGGGTTGGTGTGTATTTGTATCCCCATGGCGAAACACAAGTTAGGCGCAATATCATAAAAAATAATTTTGGGGATGGAATTTTCGCCAGGGAAAGCAATGCTGGTTTGTTAATTGAGGAAAATGAAATTGAAAACCATAATTTTAGTGGTATTACATTGGCTTGGGACGAAATAAATGTGACTATCCGTAATAATCAAATTTCTTCCTGTGGTGTGGGGGCCCTTGAAGAACAAGGCGGGATTGTAATTGTTCAGTCCATGGCTGAAGTTATTACAGGGAACACTATCCAGCACTGCAATCCTTATGGCATCCATTGGGGGTGGACCCCAACGTCCGGATCGGCTCCTTTTCAGATTTTAATTGCCGGCAATATAATCACCAACGCTGCCGGGGACGGCATATTTCTTTTTTCTCAGGGCCCGGGTGGTTTTATATCTCCGGATCCCTTTCCCCTGGAGCCGGATGTTTTGGACAACCAATTGTTGGACAACGGCAGGGCTGGTATTTATATCAGCAACTTCTATTATTATTCGCCGGGTAATGCCCGCCCGAAAATACACGGTAACGACATTGTTGGGAATGCACAGTTTGGTGTTTTTAACGGTACTGCAAGCGAAGTAGATGCTACCGATAACTGGTGGGGTAATTCCAGCGGGCCGTTTCACCCAGTACTGAATCCGGGGGGAACGGGGGATCCGGTTAGTGATCATGTTTTGTTTGATCCCTGGAAAACCATTCCCCAACCACATGCTATCGATTGCCTGGTGGCTGAAAAAGTGTTTGACCAGTGTTTCAGGGAAGAAATTGTTGTTAAAAACTTCAAGATTCCGGCAGAGTTTTGCGGATCTGGTAGGGGTACTGATTTAACCCGGATAAGTCGCGCCGAATGTTCAGTCCTTGACTCAAGGTGCAAAATAGTAGATGTCAGCCCGCCCACAAATGGTAATTGCCGTACCGTGACCTTGAAACCGGAACTGGAAATGAAGATCAATCTTATTGCTGACACACCTACATTAAACACTATATTATGTTCTTTCAGGACTACGGTGGATGATTTTTTTAGCCAGGTGCAGCTATATATCCCACCCCCGGGCGTTGTTTTTGGTTCAGGCGGAGGACCGTTTTTGTACAGTGAATTTATGAATGCAACCTGTACGTGCAGGCTTGAAACCCCATTTCCCGGTGAACCAGTCCAAACAGTTATTTGTACAACCAAAATATGTTTAATTCTTGAAGTCAGTGCTTTTGTAAGGTTGCTTGTACCGCACTTAGGTATTTGCATGCCCGGGCCTTGTGGGACTGCTCCCCCGCAAAAGGAAACTAAATGCCCTCCGACAGACAGACTATACCCGCGGTAGGCCGGGCCAATAAGGGGGCGGCGAAATTCCGGGGATATAACGTTGGCCTTGTAATAGGCTTTGTCTGCCAGCGCTTTGTCAACGTCAAACAGCTTTTTTGCCCGCAGGGACATGTTATCAAGTGCACACCGGGTTACCGGGGCTTTGGTTTCTTTTTAAGGATAACAGAAAAAAACTATATTGCAGTGGTTTCTTACCAACCTGCTGTCCTTCTGTTACCTGGAAAGGGTGCTAAGGAAATTTCTTAGCACCCTTTCAGCACTCTTTTTTAAAAAATGCTATAAAACCCCTGTGAGCTGCTTTTTTTCCACCGGAATTGTTTCGTCCAAGCTTTGGAACAAACGGTAATCAAGATGGGGGAAGAGGTTGTCGGTGTTTTCAAGCTGCTGCAGCCAGGGAAGGTCGATGTTATTTTCCTCAATTTGTTCTGCCAGGTTTAAAAACCGTACCAGGTGGTTGTTTATTTTATTCTTGGCATAGCTGTCCATCGTACCGGCAGTAATAATGAACGGCCAATCACTGCTTTGGGCCAGCAGCAGTTCGCGGGCAGCTTGGTTCAAGGCTTTTTGCAATGTTCCCTCCGCCTGGGGAAATTTTGTAGCCAAGGCGATCATTTTATCGGCAGCTTGATGCAAATGCCGGTAGATCCAGTCATTTTTACCGTTTAGCCAAACTTCATGGTAACCTTTATCACCCCAGCTGGAAATATTGGGTGTGGCAAGCTGTAAAGGGTAGCCTTGGGCTAAATATTGGCTGGGGGTGATCATTTTTAGTTTCCCGGTTTCTGCAATCAGGCGGCAAAGGGCTTCGATCCATTGGGGCCCTTCAAACCACCAGTGACCGAAAAGCTCGGCGTCGTATGGTGCAACAATTAACGGGGGGCGATCCATGATTTCTCCATAGTATTCAACCTGCTTTTCACGGTTAAAAAGAAAATTGGCGGCGTGTTCCCGGGCCTTACCCTGGGCCCATGCGGGGTTGTACGGTTCTTTATGATTGCCTGTACCGGTGATGCGGTAGTATTTAAAACCGGTATTACTTCTTATCCCGGCGGGATGCAGATACTTTCCTATATAATCTAAATCAAGATCATAGCCGATGTCACGGTAAAATTCCCGGTAATCAAAATCACCGGGGTAGCCTTCCTTGGAACTCCAAACCTGGTGTGAGGTCTCTGGGTCGCGGCCGAAGGCAGCCAAGCCGCCGGGGGTAAGAATTGGGCTGTAGACACCATACTTTGGCCGGGGCGTGGCATAAAGCACGCCATGTGTAGCGGTAAAAAAGTAGCAAAGCCCCAGTTCGCTGAGGATATCCTCCAGATCGGGTGTATAGGCACATTCGGGAAGCCAAATGCCCCGTGGGGGAGTACCGAAGATTCTTTCAAAATTTTCAATGCCGGCCGCAACCTGGGCATAGATCGCTTCTTTTTGTATGCCCAGCAGGGGTAGATAACCATGGGTGGCCGCAGAGGTGAGCAGTTCAACATGCCCGCTTTGCTGTAGCTCTTTAAAGCCTTCGACCAGGCGCCTGCCGTATCTTTCATTAAATAAATAAGAAGTGAAGGCCAGCCTTTCCCGGTAAAGGCGGGCTAAAGGTGCAAAGATGGGGTCACCTGCTGTTCTATTTTCCTCATCAACGGCCAACCTTTGCAAGCTTGCAAGGTAGTTTGCATAACGTTCCTGCAAAAAAGGGTCTTCCATCATGGCCAAAAGAGTCGGGGAAAGTGAAAAGGTGACGGCATAATCGATCTGTTCCCTTTCCAGGTCTTGAAAAACCCTGAGCAGCGGTATATAGCACTCTGTAATGGCT
>JAAYRR010000048.1 GCA_012518675.1 Bacillota bacterium | reverse complement strand
GCGTCAATGTATGCAGTCCTAACTTTTCCGCCTCTACACCTGCCAGCTCCCTTGTTTCCTGCGGCTCACCACAGATATCACAAATATAGGTTACCTTCACCGTCAATGCACCCTTAAAATATATTTTCACAAGCGCCCAACAAAAGCAACCTCTATTCTAGCACCTGCACAGAAAATATATGCAAAGACTTACGAGATTGAAGCAGAAAAAGGACGCCCCGGTCTTTTGACAAAGAAACTGTAATGTTTGGTGGTTCAGTTAAATATCCTGTGGTTCAGCTAAACCCTTCCTGCTTACCGGTCGGGCCCCCTGCCTTCTTCATTTTTAACAAAAGGGGCATTGTACTTATTCATCGCTGCTTCCAGGCCCCGGGCTAAAAAGGTTTCTGCGGCATCAGCTGCCAGCTCCACCGTTTTTAATATGCTTTTTTCCTGGGCAGCAGTAAAGGGAGTTAGCACATAGTCTACCCCGTTTTCTTCCCCTGCAGCAGGGCGGCCGATACCCAGGCGTAAGCGGGCAAACTGATCGCCGCCGACAAAGGAAATTACCGAAGACATCCCTCGGTGCCCGCCACTGCCGCCTTGGGAACGCAACCGCAGCCGGCCCAGGGGAAGATCAAGGTCGTCATAAACAACCAGCATTTTTTCCGGTTGCAGGGCATAAAATTGCAAAAGGTCACGCACTGCCCGGCCGCTGCGGTTCATGTAGGTTAGGGGCTTGGCCAAAACAACCTTTTTACCGGCTAGCACAACCTGGGCTACTTGGGACTGGCAACATACCGCCGCTACGTTTACCCCGGCACGGCCGGCCAGCACATCAACAACCCAAAACCCTACATTGTGGCGCGTCAGGGCATACTGCATCCCCGGATTTCCCAGACCAACAATTAAAAACAAGGCGTTCCCCCTCGGAAAACAGATTTATTCCTCTTCGTCCGCGGCCTCTGCCTCCTCCTCCACAGCCTCTCCCGCTTCTGCTTCGTCCACCAATTCCCCTTCTTCCAGTTCTTCTTCCTCTTCTTCCTCCTCCACCTGCGGTACAATTACCGAAGCAATTGTTTCTGCAGGATCGGCCAATATTTCCACCCCTGCAGGTACCGGCAAGTCGGATACAGTGAGGACATCACCTATTTCCATGCTGTCAACAGTAATCTCAATAAATTCGGGAATATCCGTGGGCAGGCAACTGACCAACACCTCCCGCAGCTGGATCTGTAAAACGCCGCCTTCTTGAATACCGGCAGGCTCCCCAATCAGGCTGAGGGGCACTTCTACTTCCAGCTTATCCTCCATCGAAATACGGATCAGATCTGCGTGCAGGTAAAAATCCCATTGCAAAGGATGTATCTGCAGCTCTTTAACCATTACTGTTTCTATAGAGGTGCCGTCATCACCTTTAATTTCCAGGTCAAGCAGGACGTTGGTCCCAGCAGATGTGCCCAAAGCCCTTTTCAGGTCTGTGCTATCCAAAATTATTGTGCGGGGTTCAAGGCCACGGCCGTAGACCACAGCCGGCAGCAAACCTTTGTTTCTCATCCTTTTCTTACTGCCTTTATTGCCTCTTTCCCTTGGAACAGCCTCCAGTTTAATGTTTTCCATAATCCTTAACCGGCCCCGGGGCCGGGAAACCCCCTTTTATATTTAATTAAATAGTTTGCTCACTGAAAGTTCCTCATGAATACTTTTAATAGCCTCTCCCAACAGATCGGCCACGGATAAAACTGTAATTTTATCCAGTTTTAGATCCCCGTTTAGGGGGATTGTATTTGTCACCACCACCTCTTTCAAAGGTGAATCCAGGATACGCTGCTTGGCCGGGCCGGAGAGGACGGCGTGGGTGCAACAGGCGTAAACCGCCTTTGCGCCCCTGGCCAAAAGTTCCACGGCCCCCAATGTAATGGTCCCCGCTGTATCAATCAGATCATCGACCAAAATTGCCTCCTTACCGCGCACATCCCCGATAACATTCATAATTTCAGCAACGTTGGGCTCGGGGCGCCTTTTATCAATAATTGCCAACGGCATCTGCAGGCGGTCTCCGAGCTCCCGGGCCCGCGTGACCCCTCCTAAGTCAGGAGAAACCACCACCCCGTTGCTGATCTTTTTTTCCAGGTAATATTTGGCCAGAATGGGAATCCCCAAAAGATGATCCATGGGAATATTAAAAAAACCCTGGATCTGCCCGGCATGCAGATCCATGACGATAATCCGATCGGCCCCCGCCGTCGTCAGTAAATCGGCGACCAGCTTGGCCGTAATCGGATCCCGGGCCCGCATTTTGCGATCTTGGCGTGCATAACCGTAATAAGGAATAACCGCATTGATTCTGCCTGCTGAAGCTCTTTTCAAGGCATCGATGTAGATCAAAAGTTCCATGAGGTGATCGTTAACCGGATGACAAAGGGGCTGGACGATAAAAACATCGCTTCCCCGGACACTTTCCCCGATATAAACAGAAAATTCGCCATCGCTGAATTGCTTGACTTCACTTAAACCCAGCGGAACATCCAAATACCCGGTAACTTCTTTCGCTAAAGACAAATTTGCCGAACCGGCAAATATTTTGAGCTCCCGCCCGTTTCGCAATGTTTTTCCCCCCAAAAGTTTATCCACCCGGAAAATAAGCAGTTGCGGCCGGGCTTACTTTTCACCTTGTTTTTTAGGCCGGCCTTTTAAAAATTTTTTAGCCAGGTCTTTTTTGACTTTTTCCTGTGGACGCGCAACAACCAGCGCCCCGGGAGGCACGTCCCGGGTAATGGTAGAACCGGCAGCAATAAAAGCGCCCCGGCCAATTTTTAAAGGTGCAATCAGGTTGCTGTTACAGCCGACAAAAGCGCCGGCTTCAATCTGGGTAAGATGCTTGCGGCGGCCGTCATAATTTACGACGATGCTCCCTGCGCCCATGTTAACACTTTCTTCCATCTGTGTGTCGCCGATATAGCTCAAATGGGGCACCTTGCTGCCTTTGCCGATGCTGCTGTTTTTCACTTCCACAAAGTTCCCGATTCTGGTTTCGGCCCCGATACTGCTGCCGGGGCGAATATGCACATAAGGCCCAATGTTGGCCCCTGCCCCCAGGGAACTGTCGATAACCAGGCCCTGCCGGCAGGTAACATCGTTTTCCACAGCAGTATTGACCAGATGCAAACCGGGACCCAACACACAATTTTCCCCCACTACGGTCTGGCCCTCAAAAATACAATGCGGGTAAAGAACCGTGTCCCTGCCGACGGCCACATCAACATCCAAGTACGTGGTTTCCGGATCCAGCATCGTTACCCCGGCCAGCATCAAACGCCGGTTAATCCTTTCCCGCATCCGGGCTGCAGCCACAGCCAACTGGGCGCGATCGTTGATACCCAGCGCCGACTGCGCATCCACAGTTAAAAAAGCAGCCACCCTGTGGCCCGCTTCCTTCAGGAGGGGCAACAGGTCCGTCAGGTAGTATTCACCTGTAACTTTATTTTGCGGCAACCGGGGCAACAAAGCGTGCAGGGCCTGCGCCGCAAAACAATAGCAACCCGTGTTAATTTCATTGATCTTTTCCTGTCCGGCGCGCAGGTGCCGGTCTTCCACAATTTCTTGCACCCGGCCCCGTTCATCCCTGATCACCCGGCCGTAACCATGCGGGTTGCCCAGCGCTGCAGTCAGGACAGTTGCTGCGGCCCCCTGCCGGCGGTGGTCGGCCAACAAGGCGCCGAGCACCTCACTGTCCAACAGGGGCGTGTCGCCGCAAAGCACCAAAACATCGCCCCCGGCCGGCAATTGCGGCAAAACCTGCTGCAGGGCATGTCCGGTTCCGAGCCGCTCTGCCTGTTCTACATAAGTGTAGCCGTCACCAAAATAGTCCTTAAGCAATGCCGCTCCCCGGCCGGTCACCAGCACCTGTTTTTTAGTCAATACCCTGGCGGCCTCCAAAACATGCCAAAGCAGGGGCCGGCCGCAAAGCGGGTGCATCACCTTCGGCCCGGCAGATTGCATCCGTGTCCCCTCGCCTGCCGCCAAAATTACAGCCCAGGGCTGTTCCATTTTAAACCTTCCCCCTTTGCCTTGTCCTTCCCCGGCGGTCGACCTGTTCTCACAGACAAGTGCCCGTGCCTTACTGCTGCGCCTGTTCACTTTCCAAAATTTGGCGCGCCAGCAGCAGATCATCATCTTTGTCTACATCGAAACTTATTTCCGCATAGCGGCTGATAATTGCCCGGGCGCTGATCTGAAAGAGTTCAGAAAAACGAGCCTCCAAACTGGGAATTGAAATCTTTTTTGCCAAGGCCCGCAACACAAAACCCGTTCCCAGTAAAGATACCATTTTCAAGGGGTTTTTACGGTGTTCCATAAATTTCCGCAGCAAAGGGACCGCCGGCTCTATTTTTGTTGGATTTACTAAAAAAATATTGCCACCGGTAAAGGAACCCTCCTGTAGAGAAACGTAGGTCCGCCGCATACCGGGAAATTTTTTTTCGCAGTCCTCCCTGCTGACGATAGGATAATAAAAATCATGTTCAAAGGAGGCGCACTGGTGTAAAAAATCTTCCACCGCTGCCGGACTCACCAAAGGAATATCAGCCGTACTGATCAACACGGGTTTATCCGTCTGTAAAAAACGAATCGCGGCCAGCAGGTTGTCGAGCAGGGAACCGCTTTCCGGCACTGTTTCCAGTGCATATTCAGCCTGCAGAAAATTAAGCTCTTCCACAGGGCCCACCAACACCATTCTTTCTATTTCCTGCACGCGGCGGTAGGATTGCAGCACATAAGACACCATGGCCTGCCGCCCAATTTTCAAGAGAGCCTTGTTACGAGCTGCCTCCTGTGCACCCATTTCCACCCCTGGGCCACCGGCCAGGACAACACAGTCGATCATCGAACATCGCCGTTCCTTCTGTTTTATATTGTTTCTGTCAAAATAACCCTATAATCCTGCGCTACAAGCCCGGCGGCAACCTGCTGCAGCCGGCCTTCATCTTTAGCCAGCGCAAAGACTGTCGGCCCGCTGCCGGAAAGCAGGGCCGGCAGCCCGGCGTGCTGCAATTTTTCTTTTAAAACTGCAACTTTTTTTTGCAGTGAAAAAACTGACAATTCCAGGTGATTACAAAGCAGATTGCCGATTTTCCGGCAGACACTGCCCTGTAAATTTTCCCGGAGAAGCTGTGCCAACTTTGCTGTTCTGTTTCCCTCCGGTATTTTATCCAAATTCAGGGAACTATAAACCTGCGCTGCAGAAAGTGCCAACCCTCCGGGGAGGGCCAAAAGCACCTTTATCTGCGGCAGGGGCGGTAAAGCCTGCACTATTTCACCCCGCCCGGTGGCCAGTGCGGTGCCCCCTTCAACAAAAAAAGGTACATCCGAACCCAGCCGGGCCCCCAGCTCCTGTAATGATTCTTTTTTCAGGGACAGCCCCCAGAGTTTGTTTAACCCGCAGAGTACTGCCGCGGCATCGCTGCTGCCCCCGCCGAGACCGGCCGCCAACGGAATTCTTTTTTTTAATTTAATGCGCACCCCTTTTTGCGGGGCGAAACGTTGCTGCAGCAAACGGGCAGCCTCATAGGCTAAATTGCCCTCCCTTGGGGGCAGTTGGCCGGCAGAACCCTGTTCAATACAGTCTTTCTGCGGGGGAGGCTGCCGGCTGGCAGAGCCCGCCGGGGCATTCCCTTCCACCCCCGTTAAAAAGGTGTCATCTTGACAATACAGTTCAATATTTCCACCCGGCTCGGCCTCCAGGTCAAGGGTATCACAAAGTTTAAGCTCTTGCAAAATAGTTCTAAGCTGGTGAAAACCGTCCTCCCGGCGGTAAAGAACCTCCAGGGTCAAATTGACCTTAGCAGGCGCTTGCAACCTTAAACCCTTCATTTTAGAGATAGCTGATCAGACGCGTATTTTGGGTCAGGCCCGGTATCCGCCCGCGTTTGGCCAAAGGAGCGCCGTCAATTTCTTTAATGTCCATAGTCATATCAATAGCGCGCGCCCCGGCAATGTAGCTGCCCACGCCAAAGGCATCGGCCCCGGCCTCTATTAGCTGTGGGATACGTTCCAGGTTGATGCCCCCGGAAACAAAAATCTGCACAAAATTATAGCCGGCCTGATCCAGGCGGGCGCGCACCTCGGCAACAAGCCCCGGTGTAACACCGCCCCTTTCGCCGGGAGTATCCAGCCTCACAGCAAGCAGGCGCTCTCCCAAAGCTGCGGCCACCCTTAAGGTTTCTTCCGCTTCGTCCTTAAAAGTATCCACCAAAATAATCCGGGGGGAATCAGGAGGCATGGTCCGATCATAGAGCAGGGCTGTTTCCACCGTATCCCCGACAATCAGGACCGCGGCATGCGGAACTGTGCCCGTCGGCTCTTTGCCCAGCAATTTGGCCCCCAAAATACAGCTGCAGCTTTGGGCCCCCCCTACCACAGCGGCCCTTTCCATCACCGGCGCCACAGCGGGATGAACATGGCGGGCGCCAAAAGCAAAAACCGGCTTATCGCCGGCAACATCACGGCAGGCCCGTGCCGCCGTAGCCCAACCGCTGGCGCTGGCCAACATGCCCAACAAGGCTGTTTCATACATGCCAAACTCATCATAAGGCCCGCTGATCCGCATGACCACTTCCTTTTCCGCGACATCTTCGCCTTCCGGGATCGCCCAAAGAGAAATATCCTTATCCTTTAAAAGGTTGAAAGCTTCCTCCACCCCTGCCAAAACCCCGGCCCTACTGCAAAAAAATTCTGCCACTACAGGGGTATTTTCTTTGCCGGCATAGGAAAGCAGTTCCCTGGTGCGTACAAAATAAATATCGGCAGTAGCCCCCTTGACAATTTCCTCGTGCGATGCACTGTGGAAGATCCGCCCCTCTTTTACCTGGAATTCCCGCACATCGTTAACGCCTCTTAATTCTTTCAAAAATGTCCCCCCCGACAGGTTGGTTTGGGCTGCCTAGAGCACCTGTCCATGATGATCATAATCCCCGCTTTTATTCTCCATTTCCCAGGTAAAATCCTTTAATTTCTTCCTTTGTTCTACAGTTATAATCATTTTTATACCCAAAAAAATCCACGCAGCCATTTTTGTAAGAATTCTCCAGCCGGAAATAAGGCCAACAGGGTTTCAAAGCCAAAAAGCAAATCCGGGGGGGAAAATATGTAAGGGTATACCGGTAAACGGTATACCCTGCCACCCCACTTTAATGCCGGGTGTTATCCGGGGAATCAGCAGCAGAGACGGTTTTTTCGGCCCTTTCAAGGGCCTTTCTTACCAGGTTACCGCAGTTACGTGAAGTAACCTCTCCAAATCCTTCCCTACGGGCGATTTCACCAACACCGAGCTCATCAGCCAGTTCGAATTTAAGGGCATCAGACATAACCCGCCTTCTTCTTGCCATTAAATTCTCAACTCCTTTTTTTAGTGCGGCAGCCTTAATAGCTTATACCAACCAAACAAAAATATAGCTGTCAATTACTTGGTTTCAGGTCCTAAAAACAATATGCAGCTTCATTTTCATATTTTAAAATTTTTTTATTTTGGTGCCCAAAAGCAAGGCAAACTAAAATATGCCGGGCGGCAGGCGTATGTATGCCTACTTGTTTCCAAACTTGCGTCGGGCTTTTGCCGGGTTCTTTCCCGGGCCTTTTGCAAAAAACAAATCCCGGGTAAGAATAAGGTTAGGACCTGCTGTTATAAGTCTTCTGCAGTAAGTTTTGTTAAAAGTCTTCTGTTATAATATAGTAGGCCAGGCCTAAATACAACAGGGGGCAGAAATATCCCCCCCCTTAAAATGAAAGGAGGCACCGGTTTGCCGGGCAAACCGGGAATATTTTGCCATATACCCCTTCCTACCGCAAGTTGTCTCTAAAAAAACTGCGCCACAGGGCAGCTAAGGCCAGGGAACGCCTGATTTCCTGCCACCTTTGCCCCCACGCCTGCCGCGTAAACCGCCTGCAGGGTGAAAAGGGACGCTGCCGGTCGCCGGCTGCGGCTTTAATTTCCAGTTACAACGCCCATTTTGGTGAAGAACCGCCGCTGGTCGGGCTTTATGGTTCCGGCACAATATTTTTTACACACTGTAACCTCAGTTGCGTTTTCTGTCAAAATTGGGAAATAAGCCATGGCGGTGCAGGCCGGGAGGTTTCCGCCCGGGAACTCGCGGCTGTCATGCTGGAATTGCAGGAAAAACAATGTCATAACATCAACTTGGTGACACCCACACCTCATATTGCAGCCATCTTAGAGGCCCTGGCCTTAGCGGCCGAAAAAGGCCTGCAAATCCCCCTGGTTTATAACACCGGCGGCTATGAAACAGTAGAAACACTGCGCCTCCTTGCGGGAATCGTCGATCTTTACCTGCCGGATTTCAAATACTGGAACCAGGAAACAGCCCGGCGCTATTCCGGCCCGCCGGACTACCCCCAACAGGCAAAAAAAGCCCTGCTGGAAATGCAAAAACAGGTCGGCGACTTAAAAACCGATTCCCGGGGTATTGCCTACCGGGGCTTGCTGGTGCGCCATCTAATTTTGCCGGCAAACTTGGCAGGGACAGAAAATGTAGTCCGTTTCCTCGCAGAAAAGATATCACCCCGTTGTGCTGTTAATATCATGGGCCAGTATTACCCCGCCTATAAAGCTGCCGCACACCCGCCTTTAAACCGCCCCCTGCTGCCGGGAGAACTGCACCGGGCCCAAAAGACCGCTGCCCGGGCCGGGCTGCGGCTGTTAAAATAATACAGCCCGCCGCCGGTACAAAATAAAAAAGGCTCCTTTTCGCTAAGAAAAGGAGCCCCGTTGATGCCCCACTATTTTACATGCTAAATTCCTTGACAACAGTTTGCAGTTCTTCGGCCATCGCATTCAGCCGGGACACGTTACCGCTGATCTCCTCCAGCAGGGCGGTCTGCTCTTCACTCGAAGCGGCAATTTCTTCGGCGGCGGCAGACTGTTCCTGTGCACCGCCGGCGATATCATCGATATAAGCGCTTAAGTCTGCAACCGACCCTAAAATTTCATGCAGCCTTTCTTCCACAGAACGTGCCTTTTCATCGCCCGCCACAACAACTTCCGAAACATTATCCATCTTTTTAACGGCATCCTGAATGCGTTCCTGTATGCCGGCGATCAGCTCCGAAATTTCACCGGCGGCCGTTTCACTTTCTTCGGCCAGCTTGCGCACCTCATCTGCTACCACGGCAAACCCCCGCCCCTGTTCCCCGGCACGGGCGGCTTCAATAGCCGCGTTGAGGGCCAAAAGATTCGTCTGGCCGGCAATTTCCATAATGGTCTTAATAATCATTGTAATTTTATGGGAATAATTCTCCAGCTCCAGGACCGCGGTACTCACTTCCCGTACGGCAAGATCAATCTCCTCCATATTTTTAACGGCTTCTTGAACAGCCTTCATCCCTTCTGCCGCATTGCTTTCGCTCCCCTTGCCCTGCAGGGCGGCCTGTTCCGAAGCATGCGCAATTTCCTGTGCCTTGTGAGCCACACTTTCACCTGCAGCCAAAGCAATTTCCTCCATGGCGGAATTGCTCTGTTCCACCGCCGAAGAAAGCTCCCCAGTCGAGTCGGTTATATTTTCAGACATCTGCTGCATCGTTTTAACAATGCCCTTCAAACCGCCCAGCATAGCATTAAAACCATCTCCGATCTGCCCAATTTCATCCTGCCGCAAGATCCGGACTTCCTGGTTCAAGGCCCCTTCGGCAGCAGTTTTCATACCGTGCATAATTTGCAGCAACGGCTGGGTAACCCCCTGGCTATACTTATAAGCCACGGCCAGGGCAATCGCCAAACTTAAAACACCGATCAGCAAAAAACGGTTGCGGTTGGCATTGCGGGCCATAATAAAGGGCGCCTCCGGCGTCCCTACATAAAGCATCCCGATCACTGCTTTGTCATAATCCCTTAAAGGCAGGTAAGATGTAATATAATTTTCATCCACCACCTGGGCCCGGCCGGAATAAGGTTCCTCATTTTTCAAAACCGTCTGCACTACATTGCGTGCCGCCCTGGTGCCCAAGGCCCTTTTTCCGTCTTCATCCAAAACCGTAGTGGCAATCCGCAGATCTTCAAAGAAGATGGTCGCCGTCACATCCAGGGTCTGGGTAATACGCTCCACCAGTTCATGGTTATTGTTCAAGATTTCCCCGCCCACCAAAATACCCCCGGCGCGCGCGCCGGCATTGTCGGCCTCGCCCACCGGTGCGGCAGCCACCAAGGCCAAGGCCCTTCTTTCTGTTTCCTCCCCGCCGGAAAGCACCTCTGTTTCCTTAATCCTAATCGTAGCCTTTTCCAGCAGTTGTTCGTCCTTTAACAAGCCTTCCGGCAGCACAACCACACCGGAAACAACCTCCCCATAGCCGCTGCCCGCCGCCTTTTCCACCAGGGGTAAAAGTAACTGGGCCCCGGGAGACAGGTCTGCATTGTTAGCCCGGGCCTGTACAAAATACTGTGCATCCACCAGGGTTAAAAAATCAAGTTCATACTTTTCCTTGTCTTGGGACAATATATTTTGGCCCTCGCTTGTTCCCAGAGCTCTTAACATCTGGGGATTGCTGGCGGCCATGCCGACTTGGAAAGCGCGTTCCTCCATCCTGCTGCTAAAAATATATTCAGCAGCCCGGGCATCCTTTTCAATTGTAATGCGGGCCTGCTCCTCCACATTTTCAGCGATCATAGTCAATGCCAAGTAGCCCGCCACCAACAGGGGCAATAAAGTTAAAAGGACCACAATGGTCAGCAGTTGGCGGTGCAAACCCGCCTTCCCCCCCTGCGTTTCCCCTGCATCTGCCTTGTCGCCCCCAAATGTTCCCATAAAGTTTTTTATCCTGGCCCATAAACCTTTTTTCGTTTTATGTATTTCGGACATTAGGAAACCCCTTTCCTCGAACTTGAACACTGGCCCGGTGCCTGCCCCCTGCTGCTGCAGTTTTTAAAACAGTTTACCAGGCACCGGCTGCCGGCAGAACAGCTTACTGCTTGCGAAAAATAGTATTTTGGTACCTCTGCAAGCTGTACCTGCCGGGATCACTGATATATTCTGCTGCGCCGATCACCAAAAAACCCCCGGGCTGCAGGTTGTTGGAAAAACCCTCCAATAAAAACTGTTGGGTTTCCGCCTTAAAATAAATAAATACATTGCGGCAAAGAATCAGGTGGCGACCGGGAATGGGCCGATCGGTCAGCAGGTTATGTTTTCTATAGATTACCGCCTTCCGCAGCGCTTCCCTGACCCGGTAATGCGGGCCCTCTGCTTCAAAATAACGCTGCCGCAGTCCTTCCGGCACCTTGGAGAGATATTGTTGGTTAAAAAGACCTTTTTGGGCCTCTTTGAGCACCTCCCCGTCAATATCCGTAGCTATAATTTCTGCACGCCGCAGCGCGTGCAACCGGTGTAAAAGTATGGCAATGCTTAAAGGTTCGGCGCCCATGGAACAACCGGCACTCCAAACTTTTAAACCCCGGGGATAATTTTTCAACAACTGCGGCAAAACATCCTCTTCCAGACATTTGAAAATTTTACTATCCCGAAAAAATTCAGAAGTATTAATCGTCAGGTATTGACGAAAGCGGTCCATCATCTGTGCCTGACTGGAAAGATGAGTAAAAAAGGACTTAAAACAGGGTTTTTTTTCCCGCTGCATGATCTGCTTAATGCGGCGCTCCATCTGTTTATCTTTATAACAGTCCAGGTTAAGCCCCGTGCGGGCAAAAAAAGCCTTTTTAAAATGATCATAATCCCAGGCATCAGTGTTCATCTACATTTCCCCCCGGTTACCCGGATTGCCGGCCAGTATATTTTACCCGGTGCCGCCTAAACCTCTTTTTCACCCCGGCCCACCGTAGAAATAACCACCAACCCCGATTCCACAAAAAAGCGCAGCGTCCGCCCGTAATTACCCCCGACATCCTCCCCGGCAATGGGGATCCCCAACTCCCCCAAAACCTGCCTGGTAGTCAACACATTTTTTTCCCCGACACTGTTTCCAATCTTCTGATTCATAAAAAGCTGGCTACCGCCGGCAATTTTAGCCCGGAGCCGGCTTTTCTTACCCCCAACTCTTTCCATTTCCTGCACCAGCAAAGGAATAGCTGTATCTGCAAATTTGGCCGGGTTAAAAGCCGCCGCTCGTTGGGGGAATTCCCTGCTTTTGGACAACAGAATATGGGCCAGGCCGCCAATTTTTTGCTGAACATCATAAAGAGCCACTCCCACACAGGAACCCAAGCCGATAGTCATTAAGATCCCCCCGCCTTTTAGTACAGCCCAATCAGCAATCTTTACACGGGAAATATGCATGCCTTTACCTGATCCCCAAAAGTGAAAAAATTTTATTTAAGGCACCGCGATCGGGAAGCATCAGGATCTGCCCTGTAATGCGTTTTTCCTGTGAGCTGAGTGTGGTCTGCATGAGAACCAGTTCATCGTCCTGAATATGGGCTGCAGCCATCACTGTGGAAATAATGGCTGCAGACATATCCATGGCGATGGCCGGCGGGGAAGGCAGCAGTATAAGCCCGGTCATCAAGGAAAGAGCAGTCAGGTAGGATGAAGTTAAAATATTTCCCACCTCCAACAGTGCGGAAAGTTTCAATTCTTCAGCGTCTTCCCAGCCCCCCGGCAATAATAGTGCCGTCAGGTTCAAAGCGCTGTCCAAAGGAAGCACAAAAAGAATTTTTAATTGAATATCACCGTCCGCAGCAATAAATACCCCGGCAACCGGCAGTTCAGCGCCTCCCAAAAGTTCAGGCACGTCCTGCAAGGGAGCCAACGTGGCGACAGGGACATCCATGAATATTTTTTCTTCGCCCAACATCTGTGCCAGCGCGGTAACTGCATGGCCCATGCCAATATTGGCCAGCTCCTTGAGCACATCAAGTTTATAAGCATCAACTATTTTCTTCCCCAAAAAACCCCCCCATTTCCCGGCTGACCCCGCAGCAAAGTCCTGCCGTTAGATCCTTTAACCGCCCACTTTTTGCAAAGCTTCTACAATTCGATCCGGCTGGAAAGGTTTGACGATAAAGTCCTTCGCGCCCGAATTCAGGGCCTCGATCACCAAAGCCTTTTGCCCCATGGCACTGACCACAACTATCTTGGCCCCGGGATCTTCTGCCATAATTTTTTTAATGGCTGTAATACCATCCATATTGGGCATTGTGATATCCATGGTTACCAGGTCCGGTTTATGCTGCCCGTATTTTTCCACTGCTTGCACGCCGTCCTCGGCCTCTGCCACCACCTCGTAACCGTTTTTTTCCAAAATATTGCGCAATGTCATGCGCATGAAAGCCGTATCATCAGTGATCATTACTTTTTTCCCCAAAATCGAGCCTCCTCCCTTCAAGCAAGCCGGCAACATCAAGAATAAGAATTACCCGGCCGTCACCCAAAACTGTCGCACCGGCAATACCCTGCAGATCATAAACAAAACGTCCCAGCGATTTAATGACAACCTCCTGCTGGCCCAGGAGCGCATCCACGGCAAACCCCGCTTTTTTGCCTCCAGCTTCAACCACCACTACTGAATAATATTCCTGTGCGGAAGGGGAGCCCTGTGCCAGCAGTTCCTGCAGGAAATATAAAGGTAAAACCTCTTGGCGCAAGGTGATTACCTGTTCCCCCCCGATAGTCCTGATCCCCTGCGGTTCAATAAACAGGTTTTCCCGGATGGCCTCTACGGGAATAGCATACATTTCCCGCCCGCAACGGACCATCAAAGTCCTGATAATAGCCAGCGTCAGGGGCAACCGCAGCATAAACCGGGAGCCCTGCCCCGGTACACTGTGCACCTCCACAGTGCCGTGTAATTCTTCTACAGCAGTTTTTACCACATCCATCCCCACGCCCCGCCCTGAAACATCGGTCACCTTCCGGGAGGTACTCACACCCCCCTGAAAAATTAACTGCAGGGCTTCGGCGGCGCCCATTCTTTTCATCTTTTCCCGGCTGATAATATTTTTCTTCAGGGCGCGCTCTTTAACCGCCTGCAGATCAATGCCCCGGCCGTTGTCCTCCACGCTGATAACTACGTGGCTGCCTTCGTGGTGGGCACTGAGAAAAATTTTATTTAACGGATCCTTGCCCTTTTTTTTACGCTCTTCTTCTTCTTCCAGGCCATGATCTACAGCATTGCGCAGCAGATGCACCAACGGATCGCCAACCTGGTTGATAATGGTCCGATCCAGTTCAGTTTCCTCCCCGGAAATAATCAGTTCAACCTTTTTATTCTTTTCCAGGCTCAGGTCGCGCACCATGCGGGGAAAGCGATCAAACACTTGTTTAACCGGTACCATCCGCAAAGTCATCACCGCACTTTGCAGTTCAGCGGTGATTCTCTCCAACTGTTCCAACGTGCTGCTTAGTTGGGCGTCGCCAACTTTTTTCCCCAGTTCCAGGACGCGGGTGCGGTTAATAATCAGTTCGCCAACTAAGTTTACAAGGTTGTCCAGCTTGGCTGTTTCCACCCGGACCATTTTTTCTACAGGGCGGGCAATTTGGGCAGGCGTTGTTTTCCCCTGTTTACCGCCATTTTGCCCGGCACCGGCCGCAAAAGGCCGGGCCTCAATATCAACCGGCGTAAGCTCTGCTTTTTCGATCTCAGCGATGTTTTCCAGCAACTTTTGCAGGGGCACAGCCTGCAGTTTCCCTACCAGCAGCAAAAAAAATTCCCGGTCAAATTTTTCTTCCTCCAGCGCCTGCAGGGAAGGTTCTGCCTTAACAACCTCGCCCACACCTTCCAAAACCTTCAAAACCATGTAAACCCGCACGGATTTTAAAAAAGAATCCCGGCGCAGGCGAACATAAATCTGATAAATTTCTTTGCCCTGTTGCAAAGCTTCCTTGAGCGTTTCCTTTTCAAAATTGTTGAGCAGTCCCTCCCAGGCGGGCGCATGCCCTTCCTGCAGGGTCCCTTCTGTACCTGTTTGCCGCCCCTTTGGCGCAGGGGAAACGTTTGCCGGTAAATTTTCTTTACCGGTAATTTGCCACAACCGCAACCTTTCCTGCAGGGCTTCAACGTCTGCCCTGAAACCCTGCTGCTGATGCAGGTTTTCGGTCAGCAGCTGAAGCAAATCCACCCCCTCCAGGAAGAGGTTGATACAATCCGGGCCCACAGCAACTTTTCCCTGCTGGAGCTGATCCAGCAAGGATTCCATTTCGTGGGCCAGTCCGGCCATCAATTCATAGCCCATGGTGCCGGCCATACCTTTCAGGCTGTGTGCCGCACGAAACATTTCCGCAAAGTGTTCGCCTGCGGGATTTTTCTCTGTTTCCAAAAGGCACCGGGTAATAATTTGCAGATATTCCTGGGTTTCTGCCAGAAAAAGATCTTCGTAGCCCTCCATGCCCTGCCTCCTTTCCTGAAAAACTTACCGGCGCAGCCCGCGGGTTAAATATATTCCCGGTTAAACAGAATGTTCTTCCGGGGTCGGAATGACTTCTTCCAGTGCTATTTTAGCATGCATGGTGAGAATTTTTGCCAGGTTGAGAATAATTAACAGCCGCCCTTCCAGCCTGCCAATGCCACTGATCAGTTCGTTACGAGCCCCGGCCACACGCGCCGGCGGGGGCTGTATTGCTTCCGCCGGCAGGCGCAGCACCTCTGTCACAAAATCGACAATTAAACCGACGTTGTGTTCCTCTATTTCGACAATAATAATTCTGGTCTGATTATTTCTTTCCTGGGCCGGCAGTTCAAACCGTTTGCGCAGATCGATCACGGGGATGACTTCGCCCCGTAAGTTGATAACCCCCTCAATAAAATGTGCTGCCTGGGGCAAAGGAGTGACGGGAACCAGCTTTAAAACTTCATGTACCTGGTGAATATCCACCGCAAATTCTTCTTCTTCCAATTTAAAGGCCACAATTTGCACCTCTGGGGCAGTCTGGGAACCCTGTCGCATTACAGATCACCTCCTGAACCGGATCCGGAACCAATTACTTTTACAATTTTAACACCAAATTTACCGTTAACCAGGACTACCTCCCCAATAGCCACCGGCCTTTCATCTGCCAAAAGCTCTACCGGTTCCCCCAGGTAGCTGTCCAAGCTCAGGGTTTCCCCGGGCGCCAAGGAAAAAACCTTGTTTAAGGGAAGGGAGGCCCTGCCCAAAATAGCACTGATTTCTACCGGAATATCCCTGATTAAATTTATCCTGGCAAATTCCTCCGGCCGCAAACCGTATGTTTTTGCCGGCTGAACAGGGGAAGCCTGTCCCGGAACAGGGGCCGGGGGCACAATCCTGACTTCTTTTTTTGCAGGCGGTTTAACAGCCGCCTCTGCAGGCGCGCCTGCACCCCCCCCTGCACCCCCTTCTGCAGGCGGTTCTGCAGCCGCCTTTAAAACCGGCTGTTCCCTTACCACTTCCGGCTGTGGGGGAGGCGGTTCCGCTGCAGCGGTCGCCCCCGTTGCTGTAGCCGCCGCTTCCTTCCCCGGATCTTCCCCCAACAGCTCCGCAAGTAAGCGGGCCGCGGTCTGCCGGCCAAAATTCAGGGGCGATAACTGTAAAAGCTCACTGTCCAAAAAATCTTCAATTACCAGCCGGAAGGCAATTTGGATCAGCTTGCTTTCCTCCTGAACGTCGGTAAATTCCATACTGTCTATCTGCAAATCCTTATATTCCATTGCCGGGGGGGAAATATTGATGAAACAGTTTAGAAATTCGGACATGGCCGTAGCAGCCGAACCCATCATCTGGTTCATGGCCTCCCCCAAAGCCGACATTTCCATCTCCCCCATTTTTGCCGGGCCCTGCCCGGCTTCCATCCCCATCACCAACCCGGCAATAGTGAGGGCATCATCTTCCCTGATTACAAAAATATTTTCACCCTGCAGGCCTTCCAGGTAGTTAACAGTAATTACCAGGCAGGGCACGGGGTAGTTAACCCGGACATCGTTCATAGAGACCAGGGAAACTTCCGGGGTGGTAATTTCAACCCTTTTATTCAACAGGTGGGAAAGGGCTGTGGCTGCAGCCCCCATGGAAATATTCCCCGCCTCTGCCAACACATCCTTATGTTCCGCCTGCAGGGCGGGGCCCCCTTCATCCGGCCCTACACCGTTTCTTAGGTTTTCCGGCCCAGCCTTGTCTTCTTTATCCATGCTTTTACTCACCTTAGTTTTTTAACCCTTTCCACAGGATCCATAATTTCTGTAATTTTTATACCAAAATTCTCTTCGATGAGGACCACCTCGCCCCGGGCAATCAACTTTCCACCGATATGAATATCCAGCGTTTCATGTACATAGCGATCCAGTTCCACCACTGTGCCGGAGCTGAGCCTGCGGATCTCCTGCAGGGTTTTATTTGCTTTTCCCAGGCGTATAGAAACCTGTAAAGGAAATTCCAAAATAGCACCCAAATTAGGGGGTGCAGCCCCTTCCTCCCGGGGGGCCGGGGCAAAACCCTCCGCCTGGGCACCGGCTGCAGGCAGGCCGATTGCGTCCGGCACCACCGGGCTTGCGGGGGAATCAACTGTTGCAGCCGTTTCAGCCCCCGGGGAAAAACCCGCCGCTGCAGGCGGTTCTACCGGGGCGGGGGTAGCTGCGGCAGCTGCAGTATCTGCGGCAACAGGAGGTTCCGCCGGCGCAGCAGGATCCGCTGCAGCGGGCGGTTCCTCAGAAACAGCAGCATTTTCAGCGGCAGGCGCCTCCTCTGCAGGTGGTTCCGCCCCGTCTTTTTTTCCCAGCAGAATATCTATTTCCTCCTGTGACAGGAAATCATTCGGCATTTCCTTCCTCCTCACCAACCCACCCGGTAACCTGCAGGGCCAGGTTTTGCCCTAAAACACCCGGCTGGCCTTTAAATAAAAGTTCACCGCCGATATAAACGTCCAAATCCTCACCCTCCACCCGGGAAAGTTCAATGACATCCCCGGCCTGAAACTGCAAAAAATCATAGAGGGTAATCTTGGCCTTACCTAAAACAGCACGCAGTTCAACCGGTACTTTACCCAGCTCCTGCAGAATCATCGCCTCATTGAAACGTGATATTTCCCGCTGTGGCTGTTTAAACCAAAATTGCGCCGTCAGCTTCGGCATTATTTTTTCCAGGGTGATATAAGGGAAACAAAGGTTTATAAAACCCTGGTTGTCCTTGATCTGCGCGTTAAAAGTAACTAGGGCCACCGTTTCTGTGGAAGCAAACATCTGGTTAAACTGTGGGTTTGTGTCCATGCTTTCTATCGCCGGCGTTAAATCGACAATATCCTCCCAGATATAACGCAGATTGCTTAAAAGCTTATTGTTAAGGTTACGCATTACAGAGATCTCAATATCCGTCAGTTCCCTGGTATGCCGCGGGTAACTGCCTTCACCGCCAAAAACCAGATCAATTAACGGAAAAACAAAGGAGGGGCCCGTTTCCAACATGGCGCTGCCCAGGCCTGCGCTCATGTTAAAAACTGTAATCAGGGTTGGCACCGGCAAAGAAAAGATAAATTCTTCATATGTAACCTGGCTGACAGAAACCAGTTGTATCTGTACGGGAACCCTTAAATAGGCTGATAAAAAGTTCCCTAAAATACGGGCATAATTTTCGTGCAGCATCTGCAGGGTGCGCATCTGTTCTTTGGAAAATTTACTGGGACGCCGGAAATCATAGCCCTGGTAGTCACCGGTTTCCGCTATTTTTTCTTCCTCCAGTTCCCCACTGCTTAAAGCAGTAATCAGGGAGTCTATTTCTGCCTGTGATAAAACGTCCTTGGACAAAGCCTGCCCACCTCCTTTGAATTAGCCTGCTGTTTTCCCGCCGCCCCCGAAAAGGGGCTTTCAGTATTTCAGATTTTTAAACCTGCAGGTTTAAAGTTTGGGCCCATAGTTCATCGGCTGTGGTCAGCGACCGGGCTGCAGCCTGAAAGGCCCTTTGCCCACGCATTAAATTAACCATCTGTCCGGCTAAATCAACATTCGAGGTTTCCAAAAAGCCCCGTTTCAGCAACCCAAAACCGTCTTCCCCGGCCTGCCCTTCCCGTGGTTGGCCGCTGGCGTCTGCCGGCAGAAAAAGGTTGCCGCCGATCGGCAAAAGGCCCTGTGGATTGGCAAAACGGTACAGCGGCAGTTCGCCCACCTTTTCCATGGCCGGCGGCTCTTCCTTTTCTTCTTTCTTTTTATTTTCTGCCGCCGACCGGGCATCTGTTTCCTTTTCTAGCTGCGGGGGGGGAACAGGAATAAATATTTCCCCCTGCGGGGTAATAATCAAGGCGGACAGATCAATATTTTCGTCCCGATCATTTTTGGCAGGCCGGTCCAGCGTAATACCCAGCTTGTCGCCGGCTGCGGTCACCAAACCGCCTTCTGCATCCAGAAAAAAGTTTCCGCAACGCGTATAGGCATGGCTGCCGTCCGGCCTGGTTACCCGGAAAAACCCCGCCCCCTCCAGGGCAAGATCAAACGGCCTGCCGGTAAAATGCAGGGAACCGGCGCGGGACGAAGCTGCAGTAGCGGTTAAAGCCACCCCCCGGCCGCTGCTGGGAGGCCGTACCGCATGGCCGGCTACCGGTAGGCGGCGTTCTTTCAAATCACGGTAGAGCAGCTCCTGAAAAGAAACCAGCCTTTCTTTGTAGGCGACGGTGTTTACATTGGCCAGATTGTGTGCAGTCACGTCCAGCATTTGCTGGTGCGCGCGCAAACCCGTAGTACTGTTGGCGATGGATTTCAGCATTTCGCTCCTCCTATTAATAATAAAAAATTATCTACCGGGACACTTTAGCCTAAAGATCCCAGTTCGTTCGCCGCCCGGGAAAGGAGGCGATCGTAAACCTGGGAAATTTTCTGTGCTGCTTCATAGCTGCGGCGCACCTTCAGCATGGTCGTCATCTGCCGCATTAAATCCGTATTTGATTCCTCCAGGCATCCCTGCCAAACCACTGCCTCAGCACGCCGGGGCGCAGCATCTGCAGTCGCCCGAAAAAGGTTATAGCCTTCCTTCCAAAAAAGGGCTTCCGGTGCAAAATCAGACAGCTGCAGGCGCCCGGCCCTTTCTTCCCCCCGAAAAACGTTGCCGTCCCGGTCTATCCGGACCGCACTGTCCTGCAGGGTCAACGGGCCGTTTTCACCCAGTACCGGGTAGCCTGCCGCGTTAACCAGCACCCCCTCGGCATTGAGCCGAAAGCGCCCTTCCCGGCTGTAACCAAGGCCCTCCGGGGTTTGCAGCACAAAAAAACCGTTTCCCTGCAAAGCCAGGTCAAACTGTTCACCGGTCTGTAAAAGACTGCCGTCCAGGAAAACAGGGGGTGTCTCCTCTACAGCCACATTAAGCGCCGCCCGGCCAACAGGTTGCAGCCTAACTTTACCCTCCCGCCCCGCCATCTTTTCCTGGCGGTATAATAAAATTTCAGGAAAGGTGCTCGGCACTACCTCGCTCCTTTTATAGCCGGGGGTATGCAAATTGGCCAAGTTATGGCTGATATTTTCCAGATGAAACTGGTTGACCAACATCGCACCGGCAGCATTGTAAAGCCCACGCATGAAACCGCCTCCTTCAAACCTTAAACTTATTCCCGCAAGCCTGCTCAAAGGCCCTGCCCTGTTGTTTGCAGCCTACAAACCTGTCCCCTAAAAAACTGTTTTATTCCTGCTGCCCTTTCAGGGAGAGAACCAGGTCCACTTCTCCCTGGCCCAGCTCCAACCGCCGGGCAATCTCCGGCGGGGGAACCCCTTCCTGGCAGAGGCGAAAAATTTCCGGTTGGCATGCCAAAACTTTTAATTTGGTGCCGGTTCCCGACGGGCTGTATACTGCCGGGAAGGGTTGGGCTGTTTCCCGCAGGGCGGCCGGGAGTGCCTGCCCCTGCATGGGGATTGGAGAAAACATGCCCTCCACCGCCAGCACTTTTTCCCGCAAATCCTGCACCTCCAGACTTAATTGCCTGTTTTGCCGGGTCAGTTCCTCCAGCTTTTGCCGCGTTTCATCCAGCATCAGCCTTAAATCAAACTGTGAAGAACTTTGAACCGCATTTTGAACCTGTGCAAAACGCAGATAAAAAGGAACCGCCGCCAGGCCCTGGCCGGTAACCCGGCCCGCCAGAAAAAACCCGGCCAGCAACCCCAGGCCCAAACCCCAAAACAACATGTTCTGCTCATCCCTTCCCCTGATATTCCCTTACCGGGCAGAAACCCCTTTTATTCTTGAATGTAACCCGCTTTTTGCATTTTTTCCCGGAGGTTCAAAATAGCCTGGGCATGTATCTGTGAAACCCGGGCCGTGGAAACCTGCAGAATTTCACCTATTTCCCGCAGCGTCAGCTCTTCCACATAATAAAGGGACATGACCAGCCTTTCCCTTTCCCGCAGTTCCCCGATCGCCTCCGCCAGCAGCTCACGCCGCTCCCCTGTTTCCAGCTTTTCTTCCGGTTGGGCAAAGGGCCCTGCACTGGAAAAAAAATTTCCGGATTCCACAGCAAACAAAGAGGCACTAAAAAGCAGCTCTTCCAGGGACAGCAGTGCACAGTGGTTTATTTGCGCATAGACCTTTTCCACTTTGGCCGGCGTCCAACCCAGCTCCCCGGCCAGTTCCTGCCGGGTGGGCTCACGCCCCAGGGTATGGCTCATTTTTTGTTCCGCAGCCTGCAACTTGCGCAGTTGCTGGTAAATAGAGCGGGGCATCCAGGCGTTTTTGCGCAATTCATCCAACATGGCCCCCCGGATACGCCAGGTGGCAAAGGTTTTAAAGCCCGCCCCCCGGGAGGGGCGATAACGCTCCAGGGCCTCCAACAAACCGATCACCCCGCAGGCTGCCAGCTCTTCTTCTTCCATATGGGCGGGCAGCCCCAGCGCCAGGCGCCCGGCCACCTGTTTAACCAGGGGGAGATATTCCAGAATCAGGGCCTCCTTAGCTTCCTGGTCACCGGAATGCAGATATTTTTGCCAAAGCCCCTCCGTCAAAATTCCCCCCCCTTTTTTAGCGCAACCTTTGCCGAAACATAAAAAATATAAAGCGGATAATTTCATCCCTGGTCCTTTCATCCAACTCCAAAAATTCCACCCCATACCGGTAGTATCTGATCTTCCCGTGTTTTAAAGGTTCAACCCGCGTAATCCTTCCTTTAAGCAGCACTTCCTGGTCCTCCTGCCAGTCATTCTGCAGGTAAAAACGCAGCGCCAACAGCGTTTCCGGGGAAAACCTCTTTTCTGTCACAAACGCCAGGCCCCCACCGCTGAGGTTTACCACCACCGCCGGCAGCGGTTCTTGGTCGGCAACCTGACTTTCCAAAGAGGTAGGGCTGTCCCCGTTCAAAACCCAATAATCCGCATCAAATGTATACACGAAACGGTAATAACGCCGTCGCTGGCTCCTTTCTATTTTATCCGGCCAGGAAAGCAGGTAAAGAGACACCTGTCCGCAGCTTTTTTCACCAAGGACTGTACTGTGGAAGGAATATAAGGCATCTACCAAAAATATGCGAAAAAAATACCTTTCTGCATACCGTAAAAGAAGCTGTTTTCCCTCTTTCATGGGTATGCCCACCGCTATATCTGTTTCATTGACCTCCTGGATTAGGCTTTTGTAGTAGATCCCACTTTCATGATCAAAAACCTCCAGGAGTATATTTTCACGAAATAAACCTTTGGCCTGCATGTCTTACCCCCATACTCACGGTCACCATATTCAACCGACCCGCCATAACCGCAAAAGGCGCCTTAAAAACCCTTCTTCCTGCACAGCCGCCCGCGGCCCGGCCTGCAAAGATTCTGCACCCGGCAACATCCGGCGGGCAATCAGCCTTGTGCTTTGGGCCGCCCGAGAGCGGGGATACTGCAAAACATAGGGGCAGCTGTTCAAAACAGACCGGCGTACATTTTGATCGTATTCGATCCCCCCCAAGAAGGTAACTTCTACGTCCAGGAAGTTGCTGCTGACCCTTCTAATCCGTTCAAACACGTCTGCACCGTCCTGTACACTGCCCGCCATGTTGACGATCATGCTAATCCGGGAATGCAGCCCGTAATTGTTGACTATTTTAATAATGCTGTAAACGTCCATCATTGCTGTCGGTTCCGGGGTTGTCACCAGCACCAGCTCGTCGGCGGCCGCAATAAAACTTAAAACATCGCGTGAAAGGCCGGCCGCACAATCGACCAGTAGAATATCCCCTTTTTCCTCAAGGTAGGAAAAATGGGCCAGCAGCTGTTCCCGCTGTTGGCTATCCAAATTGACAACTTGGGAGAGGCCGGACCCCCCGGGCAAAACCTCCACGTTGGAGGGCCCCTGCAAAATGACATCCTGCAATTCCTTGCGGCCCTGGAGGACATCGATGAGTGT
>JAAYRR010000047.1 GCA_012518675.1 Bacillota bacterium | reverse complement strand
TCTTCCATCATGGCCAGGAGGGTAGGGGAAAGTGAAAAGGTGACGGCATAGTCGATCTGCTCCCTTTCCAGGCCCTGAAAGACCTTGAGAAGCGGTATATAACACTCTGTAATGGCCTCAAAAAACCATTTTTCTTCCAGAGATTGTTTGTGTTCCGGATGTCTTACATAAGGTAAATGGGAGTGAAAGACAAAAGTAATATAACCCTTGGTCATTTGGTTGCCCTACTTTCTTCTTTTTTCTGTGGTAGATGCAGGCCTCGTTGCGCCATTTCCAGGGAGCTAAGGTTGCCGCGGCCGATGCGCCAGTATAAACGGCGTGCCTGCCAGTCCGGTAAACGCCAGTTTTCATCAATGATTTCGCTCAGGCTGTCGCGGGGGGTGCTGACGGTATTAGAGGTTAATATAACTTTGAATTCCCCGTTTGGGAGGTAATAGCCCAGCTCCACCCAGTAATTTTTGTCGGGAACACCTGCTTTTATGTACCAGTGATCTGCAGTAGGCGTAATTTTAAGATCAAAGAAGGTGTCAGCCTCCCTGTCTTCTGAATAGCGGTGGATGCGCAGCCCAAATTCCAGGGAAGCATAGTCCCCTTGGGTTTCTTCGGCAATGATGTTTCTGGTTGGCAAGCTTACTTCCCAATAAGCAAAAAGCCAGTAAGGATCACGCGGCAGAAGGACCAGGCGATCTTCTCCATAATATAAAGGCAAATTTTTTCCCCGGTTTAAATTTTCTCTGCTGGAAGGATGCATGATTTTTTTTCACCTCTTTCTACCAGGCTATTATTCCCTGACCTCAATTTTTTATAGCCTGAAAAAGCATTCTACTGCCGGGCTGTGCTGTATAAAAAAAGGAACCGGGGGCAATCTAAATTTGTTAAAAAAAAAAAGGAGGCTGCCAAATGCTGGTAAGCATGGCAACTTTCGAACATTTACCCATCAGGGTGGGGGGCTTGGCGGAAGCCGTTACCTCTTTGGGTGAAGCGCTAAGTAAAGTTGAAGATGTTATTGTTTTTATGCCTGCACATGGAATTTTGCAAGATGGTGATGAAAGCTACTCTTATCCGCCTAATAAATATTGTGATTTTCGTATCCTTGTTGGGGAACGTGTTTTCCCCGTTACTGTCTACCAGACAGAAAGAAACGGTGTGCGTATTTTTCTTTTCAGTAATGAGATTCTTGATCACCCCAGCGTTTATGAACCACGGGAAATGTTTATTCAAAAAATGGTTCACTTTACCAAAGCGGTGCCCGGTTTAATTAATATTATGCTGAAAAAAGAACAGCGTAAGCCGGATGTGATCCATATTAATGACTGGCACTGTGTTTTTGCCGGGGGCTTGGTTAAGAAATATTTTAATGTGCCTTTTGTTTTCACCATTCACCGCCTTTGCCGGGAACGTATTTCCGTGCATGAACTGAATGAGGTCAACCTGAGTGAACTGGTTGATCCCCGCTATTTGGAAGGCGATATGTTTAACATCGAAAAGTTTGGCGGGCACCACTGTGATCAACTGACGACGGTTAGCTATTCCTACCTTAATGAAGAATGGCATACCTTTTTTAGTACTTTTGAAGGT
>JAAYRR010000002.1 GCA_012518675.1 Bacillota bacterium | reverse complement strand
AGTAAAAAGGTCTGCAGCGGCAACCCTGCCAGAACCCAAAGAAAAACAAACAGCAAAAAAAAGGGATGAACAGAAACCTCCAGTTCACCAAACTTTACCAGGCGCCAGCTCAAAAACAAACCTCCCATTTTCCGTACTTTACCAAAACCGCCCCAGGCAACTGCAGAAATGTTGTGGTTGCACAACCGGAGGCACCACTAAGGAGACGTCAGGCTGTGCAAAAACTATTTCCGTTTCTGGAGGCCTATTCCGGGCAGACCTTCCGACCACCGGGCAAGTCCCCTCTGCAAAGCCCAACAAGTCACCTCAAGGTACGCTCCCTTGGAAGTCTTGGGCGGATCTTAAAACCAGCTAGTAACCGGTTAACAGGGGCAGGGGATCTCGGGGTTCGCCGTTTTCTCTAATTTCAAAGTAGAAGGCCGGTTTGTTTTCCAAAGGATCATACCCGGTTTTGGCTACCTTCTGGCCCTGCCTGATTTTATCACCTTCTTGCACAAGTACCTCCCGCAGGTAACCGTAACCGGTTTCCCTACCGGCAGAATGTTCCAATAATAAAAAAAGACCGTAACCGGGGTGGTTTTGCACCATTTTTACGCTGCCGCCGGCTGTAGCCTGAATAGGTGTACCTGCCGGGGCGGCAAAAACAAGGCCATAAGACATCTCTTCTTGCTGTAAACTAGAATTAAATTGTAATCCGAAGTTTTTCACCGGTTCCCCTTCCAAGGGAGCCAGCAGTCGCTCTTCTTTTTCGGGAAGGATGCTGCCCTGGGGAGCCAGGACCACTTTTTCCAAATTTGTTTCCAAGTCACCTTCCCAAAGTTTTTTGACAACCGGGGCTGCCCTGCGCCCCAGTACAGCCAGGTCCGTTTTCCACACAGTAACATCATGTATTTTTTCCAGGATAGAAATTACAAGGGGTATTTTGACCAGCGAAAAAGAGGAAACAAGCAAGATGATTAGTAAAGCAGCTGTAATTTTGTAAACTAAAAAACTGTGCATATCCCTCAAAACCGAAAGAGGGAAAAGGTCAGACAGGGTTTCCTTTTTTTTAATTTCTTCTTCTTCATACCACCACGTTTTCTCCTTGTGGGAGGAATATTCTTCCAACCTGTTTCTTAAATCTGAGCGGGGAACATCCTTTTTTCTTCTTTTGAAATACATTTGACCTGCCCTCCCGGATATTGTGCTGCCTGTACATATATATTCTGCACGGCCCGTTTTATGCTAAAACTGAATCTTGTGGCGCCGTATGCCAACATTGAGCACTAATCCGATAGAAAGCATATTCAACAGTAGCGAGTTGCCACCATAGCTCATAAAGGGTAAAGGCAGTCCGGTAACAGGCATAATACTTAAAACCATACCTACGTTGACAAGAACCTGAAAAAGAATCATGGTGGCAACACCGACGCAAATAAAAGCCCCAAAATGGTCTTTGGATAAAGAACCAATTTTTAAAATACGGTAGATCAAAAAAAAGTACAAAACCAGTAAAACCAGTGCCCCGACAAATCCACATTCTTCACCTAAGACTGAAAAAATAAAATCTGTGTGCTGTGCCGGCAGGAACTGCAGGCGGGCCTGACTGCCCTGGTAAAGCCCTTTGCCGACCAACCCGCCGGAACCGATGGCGATCATGGATTGTTTAAGCTGGTAACCATATCTCAAAGGATCGAGATCGGGGTTTAAAAAAACAAGCAACCGTAATTTTTGGTAGTCATGTAAGCGCAGCCATAAAAGGGGTGAAACCGCCAGGCCCGCCCCGGCCAGGGCTAAAAGGTTTTTCCAGGGAAACCCGGCCATATATAACATGCCGAAAAGCAAAGCAATAAAAACCAGCGCTGTTCCCAGATCCGGCTGCAAAAAAATTAATAACATGGGGATAAAAACGTGAATTAAAAAAGGGAACATTACTGCAAGGTTTTTTGGCTTTTCTTCTTCGATGTCGGCCAACAGGCGCGCCAGGGTGATAATGATAATTATTTTGGCCAGCTCTGAAGGCTGAAAATCGAAAAACTTTAAATCAATCCAGCGGTAAGCGCCTACGCCTTCCTTCCCCACAAAAAGGACTGCACCCAAAAAAACAAGGTTCGCCGCATACAGGTACCAGGAAACACGGTAAAATTGCAGGTAATTGATACTAACCACCAACAGCATAAGACCAAAACCGATGGCAATCCAAATGGCCTGTTTCCTTACATAAAAAAAGGGGTCATCACCGGCCACCCCCCGGGTGGCGCTGCTAAGGACCAGCAAACCATAGGCACAGATCAACAGCACCAGCAAAAAAAGCTGATAGTCAAAGTTTTTTAAAAGATGGCGATCGAACATTTTCTACGTCCTCAAATAACAATTTTTAATATTGCCTTCAGTGACAGCCCTTAGTCTGTGGGAATCTGGAAATAGGCCTCCAGTATTTTGCGGGCTACCGGCAGCGATGTGCTGCCCCGCCAGTCCTCACCGTGTTTGATAAAAACCGCCAAGGCAATTTCCGGTTCCTCAAAAGGGGCGTAAGCCACAAAAAGGCTGTGGGCAGGAATACTGCCATCCCTGCCGACAACCTGGGCAGTACCTGTTTTAGCAGCCACCTTGACAGGAAAATCGGCCATCCTTGCCCCTGTCCCTCCCGGGGTGGTTACTAAGGACATTCCTTGTTGGATAGTTTCCCAGTGGGCCTGTTCCACCTCCATTTTATGCAAAACCTCCGGTTCGGCAACCATCACCAGGTTACCTTCGCAGTCAACAACCTTTTCCACTAAATAAGGCCGGTAGTGAATACCACCGTTGGCAACCATAGCCGTATAATTGGCAAGCTGCAAAGGGGTGATGCTGTGAAAGCTCTGGCCAATCGCTGCATCCATAGTTTCAGCCGGATACCACGCCTCCTGGTAAAGGTTTCTTTTGAATTCCCGGCTGGCAACAATGCCTTTTTTTTCACCAAAAATATCGGTGAGCCCTACCGGGCTGCCAAAACCAAATTCCCGGCAATAATGCGCCAGGGTATCAACCCCCACCCTTAGCCCCATTTCATAAAAAAAAATGTTACATGATCTTTGGAGGGCCTGCAAAATATTTAAAGACCCGTGCACGGTGCCCCGGAAGCAGGATTTGGTTGCATTGTAGCGTGTAATAGTTCCCCCGCAGAAAACCCTTCCTTCTTTGGTGATCGCCCCCTCCTGCAGTGCCGCCATGGCTGTCACCATTTTAAAGGTTGAGCCTACCGGGTAATGCTCTTCAATAACCTTGTTGACCAGCGGGCGGTGGGGATCCTGTTCCAAAATAGGAAAATCCTCGCTGAAGGTGTTGGGATTATACACCGGGGTATCCGCCATAGCCAAAATGGCCCCACAGCGGGGATCAAGCACTACCGCTGCGGCTTCCCCGGCATAGCGGTTATTCCCGGCCATTAAATCTTCCACCGTTTCGTTTAAAGCCTCCTCCACCACAAGCTGCAAAGAGGCATCTATCGTCAGGTAAAGATCATGGCCCGGCTTAGGTTCTACTCTTTCAAATTCTCCGATAGCCTGCCCGGTAGAATTTACCTCCACCTGGATACCCCCATCTTCGCCCCTAAGCAATGGTTCCCAGGCTAACTCCAACCCAGCCTGCCCTACCGGTTCACCCTGCTGGTATTCATAGCCGGTTTCCTCCCAGTGCTCCTCCACCCAGGGGGGAACAACCCCCTCCCCCATATAGCCAAGTACATGCGCCAAAAATTTTCCATGAACATAGTTTCTAATCGGCTGGACTTCAATTAGAACACCCGGGTATTCCAGGCGCCTTTCCGCAATTTTGGACACTGTTTCCATGCTGACGTCAGTTTTAAGACGCACCGGCAGGTAGCGGCGGTAAAACTGGGAGTCAATTTTTTGCCAAATCTCTGCTTCATCCATAGCCAACAGCCTGGAAAGGTAAGTAATCGTATTTTCATTATAGCCCTGGCCCAGGTCTACCAGCGATACAGTAAACCCGGGTCTGTTTGTAACCAACTGTTCCCCGTCACGAGCAAAAATTTCTCCCCGGGGCGCGGTAATGGGTAAAATCCGCAGGCGGTTTTTTTCTGCCCTGGCCCAGTAATATTCATAACGGTAAACTTGCAGGAAAGCCAGTCGCAACAAAAGCACTATGAAAATAACAATCACCAGGTAGATAAAAATCCTTGTTCTTTGCAACATTTTCTTATCCATGCAGATTTCCTCTTTTAAAAGCTTACTTAAAATAAGGTAAGAAAAAATTTTTTTGTTCTGCCCGGTAAAGTAAAGGGTAAATCGGTACGGTTAAAATAAGATGGTAGAAGGCTCTTGTTAAAAACAAATTTTTCAAGCTGTAATAAAAATTAGAACAGCTTCCCCTCCAAAAGAGGCTTACAAGCAGGAAGACAACCGCTTCGTGGAAAATAGTAAGCAAAAACACTGCCAGGGTGGGGCCGATAATTTGATCTTTATAAATTTCCCGGGAAATCAGGCCGGCCAAAAAAGCAGCAAGCATTTTTGCCAGGGAAAAAACCCCCAACAACGGACCAAAAATAATATCCTGTAAAAAACCGGCAATTATACCGATCAACATACCCTTTTTTTCATCAGTAAGAAACGTAAGACAAAGGACAATAACCAGCACCAAATCCGGCATACGGCCCTGGGCAAAAAAATATGAAAGAAAGGAACCCTGAAAAACCAGAACTAGAATAATGATAAAAATAAAGGCGGGGTAAAAAAACAGTTGAAATTTATTTTCCAAAAATAATCACCTTTATTCTGTTTCAACCTCTGCTGCAGGAAATTCAAAAACAATAAACACTTCTTCCAAACGGTTAAAATTTACAGAGGAACGCACCAGGGCCTGCTGCAGTAACCCATATTGATCCTGGCCAACTTCAACTACATGCCCAATGACCAACCCTTTGGGGAAAACCCCCCCTAAGCCGGACGAGATTACTGTATCACCAGGCTGAATATTAGCCTCCGGCGAAAGGTTGCTCATCCTTAATGACCCTTTTTTTTCAGGATAACCTTCAATAATCCCGATAAAACCCGGTTCCCGTGAACGCTGTACCAAAGCACTGACTGCACGGCGTGAATCTGTCAACATTAAAACCCGCGAGGAATTTTTAGAAACAAAAAAAACGCTGCCTACCAGCCCTTCAGAGGTTACGACCGCCATGTCTTTCTGGACCCCGTCTGCATGTCCTTTATTGATCGTGATCGTTTCAAACCATTGGCTGGGGTCCCGGGCCACAACTTCTGCCGGTAAAAGGGTATAGGCGGTCTGCCTTTTAAAACCGAGCATTTCCCTGAGCCGGTGGTTTTCTTTACGCAGCTCCATCAGCTGTATATTTAAGTTCTGTTCAACAGCAAGTTGTTCCTTGAGCCATTTGTTTTCCTCCAGAACCCTGTTGTATTCCAACATCCCTTCAAAAAAAACATAGATGCGCTCGCCTGCCTGCGAAAAAAATCCCTGGACAGGCAAAGTCCCGGTCATCAGCAAATCTTCCACAAAACCATAACGGCAATAAAATTTCCCTGTAAAAATGCTCAGGGAAAGTAAAAAAATTATTAAAATTAAAATAATAACAAGCCTCCGGGCAGGTTGTTTCAATCTGCACACCCCTTTTTTCCTAAAAATACCTGTAGGGGTTCATAGCCACTTTTTTTAAAAGATCAATCGCATCAAGCGATTTGCCTGCACCCAAAGCAGCACAGTCCAGGGGGTTATCCGCTAAATAAACAGGCATACCGGTTTCCTCCGTCACCAATTTGTCTAGCCCGTTTAATAGAGCCCCGCCACCCGTCATAACAATCCCTTTTTCCATGATATCTGCAGCCAGCTCCGGCGGCGTTCTTTCCAACGTTATTTTAATTGTATCCACAATCGCCACCACCGGTTCTGCCAAGGCGGTTTCTATTTCCCAGGAACTGATATTTAACAGCTTGGGCAATCCATTAACCAGGTCACGTCCCCGGATTTCCATCTGTTCTTCTTCAGGATTATGGTAAGCTGAACCAATTCTAATTTTAATTTCTTCTGCAGTGCGCTCGCCGATCATTAAATTATAATTTTTTTTGATATAATTAATAATGGCATCATCAATTTCATCCCCGCCGATACGGATTGATTCACTGGTGACAACACCCCCTAGGGAAATTACCGCAACCTCAGAGGTGCCGCCCCCCACATCCACAATCATGCTTCCTGTGGGTTCTTCAACCGGCAGGCCGGCACCGATAGCAGCAGCCATCGGTTCTTCAATTAAAAAGGCTTCTTTAGCCCCGGCCTGTTTCGTAGCATCCAGGACCGCCCTTTTTTCCACTTCAGTAACACCTGAAGGGACACAGATAACCACATGGGGAAGAAAAAAGGTGCGCCGGCGGTAAGACTTGGCGATAAAATGCCGCAACATAATCTGTGTCACATCGAAATCAGCAATCACGCCGTCTTTCATCGGCCGGACAGCAACAATGTTGCCGGGTGTACGGCCAATCATTTTTTTTGCTTCTGCCCCCACCGCCAAAATAGAACCTGTGTCCCTGCGAATAGCTACTACAGAGGGCTCCCGCAGCACAATTCCTTTTCCTTTTACATAAACCAATGTATTGGCAGTACCGAGATCTATACCAATATTTCTGGAGAAGAACCTGCTGAAAAATGCCATCTACGGCCCTCCCCTTTCCTTTTTGCTTTCAATTTATAAGTCAGCTAAAATTATTATATCATAGACCGGGCCATAAACCTGTTAATTATAGCAAGCCTTTTTCCTTTAAACTAAAATATTCCCCTTCACCGATAATCAGGTGATCAAGGACGTTAATCCCTAAAATTTTCCCTGCTTCCACCACCCTTTTCGTTACCTCCAAGTCTTCGTTACTGGGGTGCGGATCGCCGCTGGGGTGGTTGTGCGCCAAAATAATCGCGGCTGCACTTTTTTTTATAGAAACATGAAAAATTTCACGCGGGTGAACAATGGATGAATTTAAGCTGCCTACGGAAATATCCTCCAAGGAAATTATCTGGTTTTTTGTGTTCAACAGAATGATTTTAAAATATTCCTTATGGTAATAACGCATTTCCTCCATTAAAAAACAAGCTACATCCTGGGGGGAATTTAAAGACAGCGTTGTCGGCCGCAGGGTGGCCGCCATTCGCCGGCCCAATTCCAGGGCCGCCTTGATTTGAACGGCCTTGGCCAACCCAATCCCTTTGATTTCCTGTAGTTCTTCCAGAGAATAATCGGGTAGAAAACGCAGGCCCCCGGCCCGGGCAATCACTTTTTCAGCAAGGTGTATGGCTGTTTTTTCCCGGTAGCCTGTCCTGATAATAACCGCCAAAAGTTCAGCATTCGACAGCCTGCCGGCACCCTGTCCCTTCATTTTTTCACGGGGGCGCTCTTCCAACGGCATATCTTTGATAGTTATTTTTTTTTCCATATTGCCCTTTCATCCTCTTCTATTTGTAGGCCGGCCTGGCGGGCCGTTTTTTCCAGGTAAGTAGCAGCCAACCCGGTAAAAAACCCCGTGGGAACGGCAAGCAGCAATAAAAAAGGAAGGTACCCCCGAAACAGCAGCATATTTTTTACCAACAGGGAGGCCAGGGCCAACTGCACCACATTAAAGGTGACAGCCCCGGCAAGACTGACAGAAACAAGGGTAATTTTTTGGGAACGGTAGAAATTCATAAACAGGGCCATCATTAAACTGCTGCAAACAGCGCCGGTAAAACTAAGATAAAAACCAAAACCCAAAAAACTGCCGGTCAACAGGCTGCCGATCATGCTGCGTAAGGAGGCAACCAATAAACCGCTGCGGTAACCGTAAAAAACAATGGTTAGTAAGGTGATAATATTAGCCAAGCCCAGCTTGGCACCGGGCACCGGTATAGGCAGCGGTATAGCTGCTTCCACAGTGTGAATCGCCACCGCAAAAGCAGTCAACAGCGCTAAATAAACCATTTTAAAGGTGCGAGGCCGTTTCAACAATAAAAATCTCCCTCAGGTTATTTCGAAACGTTAACCAGGCCGGCCGCGGCAGCGGTTGCCGCGAAAATTTTCGTTGGCGCAGGGGTTGATGCCCGCTGGGCACCCCTGCTCTTCTTGCTGCTGTTTAAAACTTCATTCATCCTGCTGCTGCATTGCTTTTGCTGTGTACCAGCCTGTTTCTTTGTGGCCCGGACTGAAAGGTTTAGGCCGGACCACGGCTGCTTCAACCTTCACTGCATACAGCTTCCGGGGAAAGGATTTCAATTTCGGCAGCCAGTCCCGAACTGACATGCACTTTCCCCCCCGAATCAATGATTACGCCGGCGATCCCCGCCAGGTTTTCCAACAACTGCAAACCTTCCTCCCGGCCCAATACAAATGCGGCCGTTGCCAAGGCATCGGCCGTGATGGCCTCCGGCGCAACAACGGTTACACTCCGCACATCCCCGCCGGCCGGCATACCTGTTTGGGGCGCAAGGATGTGATGATAAACTACCCCGTCTTCTTCAAAGAAACGCTGGTAATCACCGGAAGTTGCCACGCTGCCTTCCCCAAGTGGAACTATAGCCGCCCATTCCCGGGGATGCTGCGGATCCTGAATGGCGATCCTCCATTCTTCCCCGGAAGGTTTTTGGCCAATAATGTTGATATCGCCCCCGGCGTTAATATAAGAAGCCCCGGTTGTTAATTTTTTAGCAAGCTTTTGACCTTGGTCTACAACAAAACCTTTGGCAATACCGCCTAAGTCTATTTTCATGGCCGGCAAAGGCAAAAAAACGGTAGAATTTTCAACATTTATTTCTACCAGTTTGTAATCCACCAAGGGAAGCACCGCCTCAATTTCCCAGGGTTCAGGAACCCGGGGTTCCCCCACATCCCAACCCCATAGTTCCAGCAACGGACCAACTGTGGGGTCAAAGGCGCCCCCGGATAGTTCTGCCACCTCCAAAGCCTTTTGCATCACGAACATTGTTTCTGGTTGAACCCTGACCGGAGCACGGCCAGCAGCGGCATTAATGCAGCAAACGTCGCTTTCTGGGGTGTGTTTATCCAGAATATTCTCCATTTTTTTCATTTCTGAAAATATTTTCCCGGCCACATACTCTGCCTCTTTAACCGGCAGACCATAGAGGACCAGATCCACTTTCGTATCCATTAAAAATTCGGTTTTAGTGTAGTTTTCCACCGGCGAACAACCGACCATAAAAAGACCTGGAAAGGTTAAAAACAGCAAAATAACCACTAATTTGGCCGGAATTGCCTTCATCGTGCCTCCTACTCCTTATTAAAGATAGCCAAGTGTGTTCTTCTTTCTTTCAGGCTGCATACATAGTACTCATAGTAGCACTTTTATTCAAAGTAAGCAAGGTTTCAGGCCCGCCGGTAGTAACCGCTTTTGCCTCCTTTTTTTTCCAGTAAGCGGATTTGCCGGATTTCCATTTCCCGATCTACAGCCTTGCACATATCATAGACAGTCAAAGCAGCAATGCTTACTGCTGTCAAGGCCTCCATCTCAACACCGGTCCGACCCTGCACTTTGACTACCGCTTCAATTACCAGGCAGTTTTCTTCGTCTATAAATTGAAAATCCAAATCCACACCGGTAATAAAAAGAGGGTGGCACATGGGAATTAGGAAAGGGGTTTGCTTTGCTCCAGCCACACCGGCTACCTGGGCTACACCCAGCACATCGCCCTTGCTAAGCCCTTTCTCCTTAATTTTTTGCAATGTTTCCGCCCGCATAAACATCTTGGCTTCTGCTTTAGCCTGGCGGAAAGTAATGCCTTTGGCACTGACGTCAACCATCCGGCCCCGCCCCTGCCGGTTAAAATGGGTAAATTTTTCCTGCACCAGCAACCACCTTTTTTCCCTTAAATTTCATTTGGCCGGCCCAGATTTAAAAACAAAATTCCTGCCGAGCCCGAATGTTTATTATTTCCCAAAAACAGTTTCTGCCTAGCAAAAAAGGCAGGCTAAAACTTTCCTGCCAAACATCTTTCGACTTTTATATTAGCAGATCGGTATGCAGATTACTTGTGTAAACAATGATCGTTAAACAGTAAACAAAAAATAACCCTTTAAAAGTCAGGTAAAGAGCGTTTAATTGCAGGGCCACAGATAGCTGTTCTACAGAACATTAGCAACAGGTTCTGGCTGCAGAATGTGAAAAGTTTTAAATATGACCTCTCCGATCTTGGAAACATTCTTCCTAACACAAGGCCGGGGTGCCCAACAGGGCCTTTCCCGGCCTCCGTTTCGTCATCAACCAGCAGCACTATGCATTCCACATTGCTGCCTCCCAAATAAAGTTTCTGAAAGGGGCGCCGCCTGGAAGGTACCTTTTTTAAAAAAGCATTAATTTGTCTTTATATAATCTTTAAAATCCTTAATTACATCTCGCTTGCAAACATCAAGACATTCTCCACAGTCATTGCATTTCGTACGATCGATATAGGCTAAAAAGTTTTCCACGGTAACTGCTTCTTGCGGGCAGGCCCGGACACAGGCTTTACAACCGATACAACCTACCTCACAAGCATTACGTGTTGCCCTGCCGCGATCCTGTGAATTACAGAGCACAACTTTGCCCCGGGGCGCGGCGTCGACAATGCGGATCACTCCCCTTGGGCAAGCTTTGGCACACAAACCGCAACCCCCGCAGCGTTCCGGATCGACCACCGGCAGGCCGTTTTCACCCATGGAAAGGGCATCAAAGGGACAGACTTCCACACAGGTTCCCAGGCCCAGGCAACCATATTTACAAGCCTTAAAACCGTCACCAAACATCATGGCCGCCTTACAGTCCTTAATACCCTGATATTCAAACAAGTCGGCAGCTGCGTCTTTGGTGCCCAAGCAGAAAACCTGGGCAATCTTTTTTACATCGGAAGCCACAGATTCCAGCCCCAAAACTTCACAAATCCGATCGCTGACAGCCTTTCCCCCCGGAATACAGCTGTCCACCGGTGCTTCGCCGGCCACCACCTTTTCCGCAAAATTGATACAGCCCGGGTAGCCGCAAGCCCCACAGTTAGCGTTGGGAAGCAGGTCCGCTACAACTTCAACCCGTTCGTCTTCTTCTACAGCAAAGCGTTGCGCAGCATAGGACAGCAGCCCGCCAAATAACAGGCCCAATCCCCCCAACACCATAAGGGCATAAACAACGTTCATCCTGGTTCACCTCCTATAAAGTCATCATCCCTGAAAAGCCCATAAAGGCCAGGGAAAGGATACCGGCTGTAACCAGGCTTACAGCAGCACCGCGCAAATAGCTCGAAACATTGGCTAAGTCCAGCCTTTCCCTAATCCCGGCCATAATGACCAGCGCCAGGGTAAAGCCTACCGCCACAGAAATCGAATAAACAACAGTTTCAATAATATTATGTTCCGCCTGTATGTTAAGAATTGCCACACCCAAAATCGTACAGTTGGTAGTAATTAGCGGCAGAAAAATTCCCAGGGCACGAAAAAGGGTGGGGTTTGTTTTCTTTAAAATAGTTTCCACCAACTGCACCAACCCGGCAATGATCAAAATAAAAGCGATTGTACGCAAGTATTCTAGATGAAGCGGCCACAAAACATAATTATAAACAACCCAGGTTACAATCGCGGCCATCGCCATCACAAAGGTAACGGCGATACCCATTCCCAGGGAAGTTTCCAGGCGTTTGGAAACCCCTAAGTAGGGGCAAATCCCTAGAAACTGGTTAAAGACAATATTGTTAGCCAAAATCGCCACAAAAACAATAGCCAGCAGGTTCACGGTTCAACCTCCTTTTCCAGCGGGTAATTTTCACATTCCAACCCGCCTGGCAATAAAATAATATATTATGCCACCTTACTGCCTAACAGTCAGTTTTATCTGCATAATTATTCAATACCCAGGCGTTTGAACAGATAATTAAACAGGCCCAATAAGATACCCAGGGTAATAAAAGCACCCGGGGCCACAGCAAGAACCCCCATGGGTTCAAAAGCTGTTCCCATTACCGGGTAACCCAGAATACTGCCCGTACCAAAAAGTTCCCTGATCACTCCCAACAGCGTCAGAGAAAGCGTATAACCCAAGCCGATGCCCAGCGCATCAATAATAGAACGCCCGATCGTGTTTTTACGGGCAAAAGCTTCCGCCCGGCCTAAAATGATACAGTTTACAACGATCAACGGGATGAAAATTCCCAAGGCGTCAAACAATTCCGGGGCAAAAGCACTCAAAACCATCTCTACAATCGTAACAAAGGTGGCAATAATCATAATATAAGCTGGTATCCGCACTTTGGCCGGAACCACATTGCGCACCGCCGAAACCACAATGTTGGAACACAAAAGAACAACAATCACAGAAATACCCATCCCCAAGGCATTCATCGCAGAAACAGTTACTGCCAGGGTAGGACACATGCCGAGTACCAGGCGAAAAACAGGGTTTTCTTGGACGATACCCTTAGAAAACTCCTGTGTAAGTGTGGTCATCCTTTTTCCACCTCCACCGTATAAAAGTCAATCTATTACTTTTCCAGAAGCTGTTCACCGATAATATCCATCACGCGGCGGATCGAGATCAACATCCCGCCGGTAGATTTGGTAGCCCCTGAAATGGCGTCTACATCCACACCTGCTTCAATGGGATCGGCATAATTAAGCCCGATCACCCTGTCCTGAAAGTCAGGTTTGGTAATGACGTCACCGATACCGGGAGTTTCCCCGTGGGCGCTAATCCGCAGACCGACAATATCACCATCTGCGTTCACTGCTAAGTCATAATCGATATCCCCGCCATAGCCACTGGCTTGCACCTGCCCCACAACACCGATCAGATCCCCGCAGGCGTTATAACAGCTATAAAATTCCTCTTTGCCGATCCCTTCCACCTCAAAGTTATCTACATCAGGGAAAAACCCTTCGAGTGCCGCTAAAAATTCTGCCTCCCTGTTTGCAGCAATAATGGGAGCGGTCACATCATTAGCTGTAGCAAGAAGAGCACCACAAAGTGCACCGATAATTAACAAAACCAGGGTCATTTTTATACCTTCATGCATTACTCTTCTTCACCTCCCCGAATCTCTTCGGTAAAGTCAGGTTGTCAATGAGGGGAGTCAGCCCGTTCATAAGTAAAATACCAAAGGTAACCCCTTCAGGCAAAGAACCGAACAGGCGGATGAGCATCGTAATCAGCCCGCAACCAGTGCCAAAAATAAGCTTACCGACCGGCGTTACCGGTGAAGTAACCATATCAGTGGCCATAAACAGGGCCCCCAGCATAACCCCCCCGGCCAGAACGTGAAAAATCCCGTCGTAAAAACCCCCGCTGCACAGGCCAAAAAGGAAAACAATACCAATAAATCCACCGGGAATGCGCCAGTCGATATGCCCTTTGTAAAAGAGCCAGGCTGCACCAATAATTAAAGCCAAAGCAGAGGTTTCTCCCAAAGAACCGGAAACAGTACCGATGAAAAGATCCAGCAGGGAAGTAGCTTGTTCGGCAACCAAGGGAGAAGCCTTGGTCACCAGGTCGGCGGTAAAGGCAAAGGGCAGCGGTTTCAACCAGACGTCACCGGCCAGGTATGATCCCCAGGATACTACCAGGACTGCACGTCCTACAAGGGCCGGGTTAAAAATATTGCTGCCCAAGCCGCCATAAACCTGTTTGCCAATCGCAATGGCGATGACTGAACCTATCGCCACCACCCACCACGGCGGAGCCGGGGGTAAGGTCATCGCCAAAAGCAACCCCGTTACAGCCGCACTGCCGTCTCCGAAAAAATCCCCTTTACGTAAAATAATTGCTTCTGCGGCCATAGCCGCAACCATGGCTATAACCATGGTAATCAGGGCACGGTAACCGAAAAGAAAAACAGCCATTAAGGCCGCCGGAATAAGTGCGATCAGAACATCGATCATAATACCCTGAATATCCTCCGGGGATTTCAAATGTGGAGACGAAGATACGATCAGTTTTCTTTCCATATTTTATCCCTCCTCCATTGATTACTGTTTATTCCTGCGCGCGAGGATCTCCCCTTTGGCGATCCGGATCCACTGTACCAGTGGTCTTTTGGCCGGACAGGTGTAGGTACAACACCCGCATTCAAAGCAATCCAGGGCACCATATTTTTCTGCCAGCTCAAAGTTGTTCTTTTCTGCAGCTGATCCAATAAAATTGGGTACCAAGTGCATCGGGCAAGCATCCACACACTTGCCACATTTTATACATGGCCCGCTGGCATGATCTTTTACAAATTTTTGCGTTAAAATTAAAACGCCGGAAGTTCCCTTGATCACCGGAACGTCCCCTGAAGGCTGGGCCAAACCCATCATCGGTCCCCCCAGAATCAGCTTGCGGGCATCGGCAGTCAGACCACCGCACTGCTCAATCAGTTCGCTGACCAAAGTCCCGTTCCGAACTATAAGGTTGGCCGGATGCTGTATACCCGGGCCGGTCACCGTCACAACCCGTTCATAAAGAGGCTTGCCCAGTTTAATCGCCTCCGCCAGGGCTACAGCTGTGCCGTTATTCTGGTTTACAACATTCACCGCCATGGGCAAAGCACCGGGGGGCACCTCCCTGCCGGTAGTGGCCCTGATTAACATTTTTTCAGCGCCCTGGGGATACTTGGTTTCCAGGGCATGAACCTCTAAATCGTAACCCTGACCACCCTTCGCGACAGCTTTTTGCATACTAACAATTGCATCCGGCTTATTATCTTCTATGCCAATGATGCCTTTCGTGGCCTGGAGGGCTTTCATAAAGGCCTTCAGGCCATAAACCACATCGTCAGCCCGTTCGAGCATGAGAACATGATCGGCCGTTAAAAAGGGCTCACATTCCGCCGCATTGATAATCACTGTGTCAATCGCTATTTCCGGAGGCGGAGACAGTTTGACATGGGTGGGAAAAGTAGCCCCGCCCAGACCGACCAGACCGGCCTCCTTGGCAATCTGAATAACTTCCTGCGGCGTCAATTCCTCCAAGGGTTTGTTGGGTTTAACTCCCTCATACAGCGTATCCTGGCCATCGTTTTCAATAAAAACAGCCTCCACAGGTTTACCTAAGGGATGGTTGTAAGGCCCGATTTTTGTTACTTTCCCGGAAATACTGGCATGAATAGGCGCAGACACAAAACCCTGGGGTTCGCCAATTTTCTGCCCAACTTTCACTTCATCCCCCACCTGGACAACAGCCTCACAAGGCGCCCCGATATTTTGATGCAGGGGAATAATAACTTGCGTAGGCGCGCGGGCGGCAGCAGTGGGTTTTCCAGCTGTATAGTCTTTAAAATAGCTGGGGTGGATACCGCCGGCAAAAGTCCGTTGGCTCATACGCTTATCACCTCTTTTTTAAATATTTTGAACGTTTACATCCAACCACTACAAACTATTCGTGATTCCCTTTAAAATTCCTTCTGTACAAATTTTATTTATTGGAAACGATTCTGGTAATTTAGGCTACTGTCAGTAAAAACAAATTTTTAGCAGGATCTACCTTTCAGGCTGTTCAGAATATGATAAAATAGACAGTGCGGCCCTGCCGTCACCTGCGGTACAGGCTTGCCGAAACCGCTGTAAAACTGTTGAAAAAATAATGTTGTTCAGAATAGACCAAAATAGGTCATTTCTGAAAGGGGTCTTGTTAAAAGCAAGACAAACCGCCTTAATATATTCTATCAGAAAAACAAACAAACAGAACCCTTCCAGCCCTAGAAACGTCTAATTTAAGGTCAGGTAAAAAATAAACACTGAATTGAAAGAAAGGATGCCGTGCAATGTTTTCCAAAAAAGGCTGGATTCTAATTCTTCTTGCCTTTTTCCTTTGTGCCAGTTTTAATTTTTACGACCCTGCCTTTATCCCGCAAAATAATACCGAAAAAACCGGACTTTCAGCAGAGCTGTGGGCAGCCTTAAAACAAGAACCCTACGTGCCGGTTATTATCATGCTTAAGAATAAAACAACCGGGAATTTTTCGCCCCCACATATAAAAAATAGGGACAACCATGCAGAAATATTCATCCGGGAACTGCAGGAAACTGCGCGGAAATCAAGGCAAAAATTAGAGCCGGTTATTTCAGAACAAATTAAAAAAGGGAACATACGGGCTTACAAACCTTTTTGGCTCATAAATGCCTTTCAGGCAGAGGTTAATGCCGCCGGGCTACAAAGGTTTGCCGCCCTTCCCCAAGTTTTACATATTGCCCCGGATCGCCAACATACCCTGCCAACGGTAGAAACTGCACCAGAACAGGGTTTTGAAATTCCTTTTCAGCCCTCTGCGCACGGGCAGGGAACAGAAAACCACCCCTGGAACCTGCAGCAAATCGGGGCCCCCGCAGCCTGGCGGGAAGGAATTACCGGCAAGGACATTGTAGTGGCAATCATGGACACCGGTGTAGATCCTCACCACCCGGCCCTGCAAGGCAGCTACCGGGGAAACTTTCCGGGCCAAAGCCATGCTACCAGTTGGTATGATGCTGCAGCAGACAGCAACCTGAACAACGCCCCCAATACCGGCCCCTGCGATTTAAACGGACACGGGACCCATATTGCCGGCATTATCCTGGGCGGAAACCCGGAGGAACCCTTAGGGGTGGCCCCGGGGGCCTGCTGGATCGGTGTAAATATTTTCACCAGAGGGTTGGCCTGGGACTCGCACATTATACAAGCTTTCCAATGGTTAATGGCCCCCGGTGGAAAACCGCAAAACGCCCCCCGGATTATCAACTGTTCCTGGGCCTCCCGCCCCGAATATGTAACAGACTACCTGCAGTGGGAAATCCTGCACCGCCTTGAACAAGCTGGCATCTTTGTTGTTTTTGCTGCCGGCAATAATAAAACCGCCGGGCCGGGCAGCCCGGCTAGTTACCCCCACGCCTTTGCAGTAGGCGCTGTCCAGAAAGAAAATGAAACGATTGGAATTGCAGAATTCAGCAGCAGGGGGCCAGTCTGCTGGCAGGATTTGGAATATTTAAAACCGGAATTGACCGCGCCGGGGGTAAACATCAGATCAGCCTGGCTTAACGACGGTTATATTACCCTGGACGGCACTTCTTTGGCAGCAGCCCATGTTTCGGGCGCCGCCGCCCTGCTGTTGGAATCCAACCCACAGCTTTCTCCCTATGAAATAGGGGCCGTTTTAAAACAAACGGCCTCCTGGGATCCCTCCTGGAATCAGGAAGGAGGACGCCCCAATAACACCTATGGTTTTGGCACCCTGAATGTGCATGCAGCCCTGCAGAAATCAGCCCCCCTCCGCCGGGAGGTCATTTTTAGTGATGGTGCAGAGGAAGGCATCCTGAACTGGGCCACATCACCGGATACCCCCTGGAAAATTTCCCGGGAAAAAGTTTATACTGGAAATCTGGCCTTTGCTGATTCACCCTGGGAAAACTATAAAAACAATACTATATCCTGGCTTTGTCTGGCCCGGCCCCTTGCTTTGGGAAAATACCATAGCCCGGTTCTTTCCTTCCGACACTTCCACGACCTGCAAAAAGGAAACGGCGGGGAAGATGACCACGCATACCTGGAAATTTCCCCTGACGGCCAAAATTGGCTCAGCCTTTACCGTTTTTCAGGATCCAACGAACATTTTAGTCCCTTTTCCCTGCCGCTGCATCTACCGCAACATACCGCATCTTTTTATCTGCGCTTTCGCCTGCAAAGCAACAATAACGGCCCGGGTAAGGGTTGGTACATTGATGATATTACTATTACTGCTTTAGATGCATTTTCCTCTGTTAGCACCCCCGGAGCTGTGCCCCCGGAAACAGACTGCCCCCGGGTAAACGGCGACTTAAACGGCGATCAACGCCTTGATCTTACTGATCTGGCCCTTTTATCCCTTGTTTATCACAGCCGGCCGGGGGATAAAAACTGGAACCCCCGGGCCGATCTGAATAATGACGGCAAGATCGATCTTCATGATCTGAATATCCTTGCACAAAAACTGGGCGTTTCCCCTGACTAACCGCCGGGATGTGGGCTGTGATCAGCAAAAGCCTTCGTCCTTAGTAATGTTCCAGGCCCCGCACTAAATGGTGTTATTGCCAAAAAGTATGGAAAAGTATAATATATAGGTGTGGGAGGAGGTGAGTTTTTGCCCGCCAACCTGACGCCGCAATATTATGTTGCCGAGGAAGCGTACCGCAAAGCCACAACTGTAGAGGAAAAAATAGAAGCCTTGCAGGAAATGCTGGCAGTAATCCCCAAGCATAAGGGCACCGAAAAAATCCAGGGCAATCTCAGACGGCGCCTTTCCAAACTGCGTGAAGCAGGTGATAAAAAAACCCAAACAGCCAGTTATAACCCTTTTTACATTGAAAAACAGGGAGCTGGCCAGGTTATCCTTGTTGGCTACCCCAATACCGGCAAATCTTCACTTGTAGCCGCCTTAACAAGGGCCCAACCCAAAATTGCCGCCTTTCCTTTTACAACCAACCTGCCTTTGGCCGGCATGATGCCTTACAAGGATATTCTTATTCAACTGGTGGACACACCCCCCCTCAGCGCCGAAGGTGCACCTCCCGAATTATTGAACACCCTCAGAGGAGGGGATCTGCTGCTTATTATTCTGGATGTAAGCAGCGATGAATGCCTGGAACAAATAGACGGAACCCTTTCTTTCCTACAGGAAAAAAAAGTGATCAAAAAGACAAGCGGAAAAACTGACACAGCAGATTCTACCCCGGATAACATTAAATACATTCCCTACCTGATCGTTGCCAATAAATGTGACCTGCCCCCGAGCAAGGAAAATATTGACGTCCTGCAGGAACTTTGGCCTGCCCTTCCCCTGCTGAATGTTTCTGCAGCAGAAAAAACAAAACTGAATCTTCTGAAAGAAGAAATCTACACCGGGCTGGACATCATCAGGGTTTATACCAAGGCCCCGGGAGGACAACCCGATCTGCAAACCCCCTTTGTTCTGAAAAAGGGTGGTACCGTATTGGACTTAGCTTATAACATACACCGTGATTTTCCCGAACTTTTTAAAAATGCCCGTGTTTGGGGTTCGGCTAAATTTGAAGGACAGACTGTAGCCCGGGAATATATTTTAGTAGAAGGCGATATTGTCGAAATTAACATAACCGGCTAAAAATATAACCTGGATGCAAACTTATACGGGTTTATGAAGGTGGCCGGGCAAAACCCCACCCGGCCCAGTGATAACCATAAGCTGTTCTAAAAGCAATATAAATTTGTTACAACCGGACAAAACATATTTTTAGGTAACCGGGCCTTTTATCTCAGCAGCAAGGCCGGGGGATCGTCCCCCGGCCTCGGCATTTCTTAACATATTTAGCTGTAATAATGTGCAGCCAAACATTAGCATTGCAGTCAGGCACACAAAAACAAAGAGCAGTTAACGGCCCTTATATTCCGCCTTACGTTTTTCCAGGAACGCGGCCACGCCTTCCTTTTTATCCTCGGTGGCACAAGATAAGGCATGCAGATATGATTCGTGCGCCAGTCCTTCGTAAATACCGACCTCCAAGGAACGGTTTACAGCTTCTTTGGCATATTGAATGGCCAACGGCGACTTGGAGGTTATAAAACCGGCCATCTTTTTGGTTTCTTCCATCAAATCTTCCGGGGCAACAACTTTATTAACCAGACCAATATTATAGGCTTCCTCCGCATCGATCATTCTGGCGGTCAGCACCATTTCCATGGCCCGGCCAAAACCGATCAAACGGGGCAGGCGTTGTGTGGCCCCATCCCCGGGGATAATGCCCAAGTTAACTTCCGGCGAACCCATCCGGGCCTTACTGGAAGCGACACGCAGGGTACAGGCAATAGCCATTTCCAGGCCGGCCCCCAAAGCAAAGCCGTTAATTGCGGCAATAACCGGGATATGCATCTCTGCCAGTTTATTAAGAACTGTCTGGCGGGCTCTAGTCTGTTCGCGCCCTAAAACAAAGTCACGTTCCTGCAGTTCTGTAATATCCGCACCGGCCATAAAAGCCCTGTCTCCGGCACCGGTAATAATCAGAACCCGCACTTCTTTATCATTTTCCACCTCTGTAAAGACCTGGCCCAGTTCATCTGTAAGGGCGTTAGAAAGGGCGTTCATTGAATCAGGGCGGTTAATGGTTATAGTAGCCAGCGGGGGCTCTTTTTCATATAAAAGATATTTATACATCGCGTTTCCTCCTGATACATTAATGAATTATTGATAAAGGAGAGGGAAGAAAGGCTAAACCCTTCTTCCCCCGGTAATAACTTTCTTTAAAATGCCGGCATTTCAAGTTCGGCGTTACCGATAATCAACTGCTGAATCTGGGAGGTCCCTTCATAAAGGGTGTTAATCCGGGAATCACGATACATCCTTTCCAAAGGATATTCACCGGAGAAGCTGTAGCCGCCCAGTACTTGCATCATGTCATAGGTAACCCTGTTTACCATTTCACCGCAGAAGTACTTGGCCATGCAGGTTTCACGGGTATTGCGAACATCTTTGTTTTTGAGGAACCCGGCACGGTAGACCAACAAGCGGCCCATTTCAATTTCCAGGGCTGCATTGGCGATTAACTGCTGGACCAGCTGCTTGGTGGCGATAGGTTTGCCAAACTGAACTCTTTCCCTGGCATATTCCTTGGCGATATCCAGGGCTGCCTGGGCAGTCCCTACACAACCGGCCGCTACTGTAAAGCGGGCGTTGTCCAGGGCAGACATAGCCACAGCAAAACCCCGGCCCACAGGGCCTAAAATGGTGTCTTTGTGTACACGCACGTTGTCCATGTTGATTTCCCCGGTATTTTGTGCCTTTAAGCCAATTTTTTCATGGATCGGCTGGGGGGTAAACCCGGGTGTGCCCTTTTCAACCAAAAAGCAGGTGATGCCCCGTGCACCGGCGTCCTTGTCCGTCTTGGCAAAGATTAAAGATACTTCACTAACGTCGGAATGGGTGATCCACATTTTGTTGCCGTTTAAGATGTAATAGTCCCCATCCTGTTCGGCCGTACTTTTCATGCTGGCGGCGTCACTGCCGGAATCAGGTTCAGTCAAGCCGTAGCAACCAAAGATTTCGCCGGTGGCAATGCGTGGCACATACTTTTTAATCTGTTCCTCGGTGCCCCACTTCAAAATAGTTTTGGCTACCAGGGAAATGTTAACAGAATAAGTGCCCCGCATAGAGCTACAGCCGTAGCCCAATTCTTCTGCAACGATGGCATGGGAGATAAAGTCCATCCCGCTGCCTTCATATTCTTCCGGAATGGATGTCCCGATAATGCCCAGGTCGCCCATCTTCTTCCACAGATCCATGGGGAACTCTTCCTTGATATCCCATTCCTTGGCGTTGGGGGTAATTTCGTTGGCTACAAAATCACGCACCATTTTTTGAACAGCTAATTGCTCTTCATTCAGATCAAAATTCATCCTTGGCACCTCCGTTGTTTCGTTATTTTTACTTTTATATTTAAACTACTTTAAAACAGTGGGTACTGGGGGATCTACGGAATAGTCATAGAATCCTTTTCCGCTTTTGCGTCCCAGGTAACCCGCATGAACCATTTTTTCCAGGAGGTAGCAGGGACGGTAGCGTGCATCGCCCAGCTTTTCATAAAGAGTCCTGGTTTTGGCCAGGTGGGTATCGATACCAATGAGGTCAATCAGGGTCAGCGGGCCCATAGGATGGTTGGAACCCATTTGCATCGCCTTGTCAATATCTGCAGCACTGCAGATACCTTCTTCCAGCACCCAGACCGCTTCGTTGAGCAGGGCGGCCAGCACCCTGCTGGCAACACCGGCGATACCTTCCTTGTCCGTTACTACCGGTTCTTTGCCCAAAAACTCGGCAAATTCCCGCGTTGTTTCTACAATTTTCGGGTCTGTAGCCAGGCCGGGCATAATTTCAACCAGCCTCATCACTACCGCCGGGTTGAAAAAGTGCATGCCTACCAAACGGCTGGGATCTTTGAGCGCTGAAGCAATTTCTGAAATGGAACAAGCTGTCGTATTGGTAGCCAGAACAGCGTCCGGCTTGGCTACCTCTTCCAGTTGCGCAAACAGCTTCTGCTTTAACCCTACATCTTCAACCACTGCTTCAATAATAAAGTCGGCCTCAGCAGCAGCCTTCATATCTGTTGTTGTTGTAATCCGCCCAACGAGTTCCTTAACCTCATCAGCGGTCATTTTACCTCTTTCAACACGCCTATTCAGTATTTTTTCAATATTGCTGATGCTGCTTTTCAAAATTTCTTCATTAATATCTACCAAGATGGCTTCTACACCTTTTTGGGCCATCAGGTGGGCAATCCCAGTCCCCATAATACCTGCGCCAAGGATAAAACCTTTTTTAATTTTCATTAGTTATTGTCCTCCTTCCAGGTAATTTAAATATTTAGCTTAACCTTTCCAGTATAAGGGCAAAACCCTGTCCACCACCGACACAGGCGGTAATCAAACCAAGGGTTTTGTCGTACATTTTCAAAGTGTTAAGGTTGGTGCAAACAAGCTTGGTACCGGTAGCCCCTACGGGGTGTCCCAGGGCAATAGCCCCACCATGAACGTTCACTTTTTCACGGTCTAACTTCAGATCCCTTTCACAAGCTAAGTACTGCACTGCAAAAGCTTCGTTTAACTCAACCAGGTCAATATCTTCAATTGTTAATCCAGCTTTTTTCAAAGCGATTGGTGTAGCTGCCACCGGACCGATACCCATAAATTTGGGATCTACCCCGGCAACGGCATAGCTGCGTACTTTTGCCAAAGGTGTCAGGCCCATTTCCTTTGCTTTTTCTGCGGACATAATTACCACAGCAGAAGCACAGTCACTAAGCGCACAGCTGTTTCCAGCGGTTACCGTCCCACCATCTTTTTGGAATACAGGCGGTAATTTAAGCATTTTTTCCAATGCTGCATCGGCACGGGGAATCTCTTCCTTATCTACAACTACTGTTCCTTTTTTCCTTTGTGTAATTTCTATCGGTAAAATTTCCGCATCAAACTTGCCTTCTGCAGACGCCTTTGCCGCTTTTTGGTGGCTGCTCAGGGCAAACTCGTCCTGTTCTTTTCTGTCAATGCCGTACTTAACTGCCAGCGCCTCCGCCGTGTTGCCCATCAGCATACCTGCCAACTTACACATGAAACCGTCAAGGTGCAGGTCATCATAACCTGTAAAGTCCCACATCCGTGCTCCCCAACGAGCCTGCGGCAGAATATAGGGAACATTTGAACCGGATTCCGTGCCACCGGCGATAACCACTTCAGCATCCCCGGCAATAATATGCCTGCAAGCTTCGGCCACCGCCTGCAAACTGGAAACGCAACGGATGTTAACCGTATAGGCGGGCACCGATTCTGGCAAACCCCCTCTGACTGCACAAATACGTGCTACGTTTGGCCCCAGACCGGCCTGCCAGCCGCAGCCAAAAACTAGCTGATCCACATCTTCAGGGGTAATCCCTGCCCTTTTAACAACTTCCTCCACTACAGCGGCGCCCAAATCTGCGGCACTAAGGCTGCTTAAACTGCCTCCAAACCTACCTGCGATCGTCCGTACTGCACCTACAATTACTGGATTTTTCACAGTGTCCCCGGAAAAAATCCGGGAATCCCTCCTTTCAAAACTGTTTTTTTTAGATAAACCTAACCTCCGCAAATAACCTTCAAAATTCTGGGTTTTTAATTTTGCTGTCGCATCACCCCGCATTTTCAAGTTAACTTGCCAAAGGAACTTTATTTATCTAACTCCCCAGGCCCCCTGTGAAAATGGAAAGCAGTTACTTGAAGGCCCAGGCTGTTTATCACTGCCAAACGGTATGTACCAGACCAACATGTAAAACACACTGCTATACATATATACATAGCGGTTGTTAAGCTTTCCAATAACTTTTCGTTGGCCTGAATCACTATTTTTAATAGTTTTTGTTCATAAACTCCCTAACCCCGGAGCGTTTTCAACCTTTTCCACAGCGTTGTCCTGCTGATCCCCAAGCGGTTGGCCAGGCTCTTTTTATCCAGATCGGTTTGCCGGTATAATTTTTCAATTATTTCCTGTTCCATTTCTTCCAGTGTGCCCACCTGGACAGTAAGATAATTTTCTTGATCATCCAGCATCGCGCCGGGATCTTCCCGAAAGCGGTAAAGTTCATCCACCAATTCCTCCATCAGGCGAAAATTATCCTTGTCCTTGCTGCCCTCAGAGAGGATGGCATACTTTTCCATAAAGTTTTCCAATTCCTGTACGTTGCCCGGCCAGTCATAGTCACCCAGGAAACGGTAAACAGAAGCTGGAAACTGTTCTTTGCGATTATCTTTTTTACGAAACTTGTGTGCAAAATAATCCACTAGTAAGGGAATGTCGCTTTTCCGGTTCCTTAAAGGAGGAATATGCAGGTTTAGAACATTAACTTGGAAAAAAAGGTCTTCCCTGAAAGTACCCTTTTTGATTTCTGCCGGCAGGAAACGGCTGGCGGTGGCAACAACGCGTACGTTCACAGGGATAAGGCGTT
>JAAYRR010000046.1 GCA_012518675.1 Bacillota bacterium | reverse complement strand
CTCCCCCGCCGGCCAGGGCAATTTCAATTTCCCCCCGGCCGATAGCCGCTGCCGCCTGGATAATGCTTAAAAGCCCCGACGTACAGCCGCTGGAAACAGTGATAACCTGCCCGGGACACTTAAACTCGCTGGCAACTTCATGCGCGGCTGCATGCGGGAAAGAGGCTGCAATCACATGGGGTTTGGGGGAACCCGTCTGTTGGAAAAAAGCGTACTCCCTTTCCCCCAACTCCATGTCACTGGAACTAAGGCCCAAAAAAATCCCGGCCTTATTGGAGGCAAGTTCCTTTTTATTTATACCGGCGTCTTCCAACGCCAAATGGGAGGCGGTAATCAGCATATGGGAGCTCCAGCTTCTGTTTTTATCTGGAAAGGGTTTTACAGCCTCCACCCATTCCGAGGGAACCTCGCCGGCAATCTGGGAAAGGCATGTGGCTGTTTGAAAACGGCTAATCCGGCGAATGCCCGATTTTCCCTCCCGCAATGCTTCCCAAAACATTTTTTTACCGACACCGTTCGGGGCTACCGGGCCCAAACCGGTAACAACTACTTCCCTCATTTTTACCCCCGTAATTCTATATTGAACCACATTAAAAGAAATCGACGCTTTACGACAAAAAAGGGAACAATCATACACAGGGGGGCCCCTATAAGCCCTGAAAAGTAATTTATCGCTACTGCTTTCGTCATAAATCGCCTAAATTCCTGCAGTATTTTCTGCAACATTGTCTTAATTTCTTTATGATGGTTAATTTTGCACCAGTTTATTGAAATTGCGGGGGGGTTAAGTGAAAAAATAGCAGCGCGGGAAGATCGCTGCACCGGGGATTATTGCCGGGGGTTTATTGTAACAGGGGGAAAATACAAAAGCCCGGAACAGTACGGTAGATTTGGCACCTTCAAAAAGGCCGGGATCAATGCAAAAAAGCAGCGATCCCCTGGGCAATCTCTTTAAACGTTTCGGCAGCATTACCCTGCAGGGGTTCTTCAATAAAGACCGTCACTACCGCTTGACAATCTTCCAGGGGAAGGCAGCCTGTAAACCAGGAATACAGTTCCGGCCTGCCTTTAACAATTCTTTTTGTTTCCGCCGTTCCGGTTTTCCCGCCCAAGATTAGCGTACTGCTGCCCGCGGCTTTCCCTGTACCATATTCAACGACACCCAGCATCATATAGCGCAATTTGTTTACGGTCAGTGCCTTTAAAACCTGGCGGGGGGTCACTGTAGAAAATTTGGTGAAAACCAGGCCCTGCCTGTTTTGAACCGCCTTAACCAGCCGGGGTTCCACCAAATAACCGCCATTGGCCACTGCAGCCGTCAAACGGGCTACCTGTAGCGGGGTGGCTTCTACCCGGCCCTGGCCCAGGGCCGTTAGGGCCAAATCTCCCAGAAAGGGCATCTCTTCCGGCTGGGGAATACAGCCTTTAACCTCCCCGCCTTGTGCGGCGCTGCCTAAGGGTATACCTGTTTCCCGGCCCAAACCCAAGGCTTCAGCATATTGGCAGATCGTTTCCTTCCCCAGGTCCAAGGCCAATTCTATGAAGGCAGCGTTGCAGGAATGTGCAAAGGCTTCAGCCAGGGTAATCTTTCCGTGCGGGCCGTGTTGGCAGTGAAAAACCTGTTCCCCGACCCGGATATAGCCGGGACAGTCAAAACTTTGATTCAGCCGGGCTTTGCCGGTATCCAAAGCTGCAGCAGCAACCACAATTTTAAAAATAGAGCCGGGAGGATAGCTGAGCACACTGCGGTTAATAAAGGGTTTCGAGCTTAAAAAGTCTTTTTGTTGTTCAGTATTATTCAGGTAGCGGGAAAGATCCACCTGCAGGTAATTGGGCCGGCTGGCCATGGCCAAAATTTCCCCGGAACGGGGTTCCATGACCACTACAGCACCTTTGACCAGGCGGGCATCCATAATTTCTTCAACCTTCTTCTGAATGCGGTGATCAATGGTTAAAACCAGGTCCAAGGGTTTGCCGGGGGCGTTGCTGTTTTCCCAAAGCCTATAACCCAAACCTTCTACAAGGTTATGGTTGTTGTCAACGATAGCCGCCAGCACAGCAGGGCTGTTTTTCAATTCACTGTTAAAGGTGAGTTCCAGGCCCACTTTGCCCTCTCCATCATAGGGCCCGGTGTGCCCGGCCACATGTGTAGCCAAGGCCCGGCAACCGTATCTTTTCCAGGAGGGGACAACGAGCAATCCCGGTGTTTGCAGGTTTTTAAACGTTATTTCTTCCTGGGCATCAACGTTGCGGAGGGCGACAAAAGGGTTGCCGGCAGCAGCTGCCTGGGGAAAATGGTGGGAAATCATTGCAGCTACTTCTGTATCATCATCCTTTAACAGGGCAGGGAAAATAACCAATAGTTTTTCTTCCGCCCCGTCTAAAAGGGAAATGCCATGGCGATCCAGAATTTCGCCGCGCCTGTAATCCAAAAGAACTGTTTGTGCCCTTTGTCGGACTGCTTCCACGGCTAGTTTGTTGTTACGCAATAGTTGCAGGTAGCCTAAACGGCCACCTAAAAATATAAAAAACAAGGTGCTTAAAAGGAGTAAAAATATAGTTCTCTGCTGCTGCCTGGACTTACGGTTAATAACGGGTTCCCCCCTTGAAAAGATCCCCCCCTGCAGGCAACGGGTCACGCCGTACGGCAAGTTTCCTGCAGCAGGGAAACTGCAAAAATTATAAAATGCCTTTTTTCTTTTAAAAGCTATTTTTGACCCTTTTTACTATAATTATGCCTCGTTCCGGATATAAAAAAAACGCTCTTTGGAGCGTTTAGCCGGCTGGTTTAACCCCCGGACAATAAAAAAGCACTGCCCGGCCTGTTTACAGGTTTCTTGTCTTATTGGACTGTTGCTGTTACAAAGAGGTTGGTTTTTAACAGCTTTGGGTTTTACCTGTTTTTCCGGTTTTCCCTATTTTGGCGGGCAATTTCTTTATAACGATCGTGCTCCTCCAAGGTGGTGCTAAAATAATGTGTACCGCTGCCGTCCTCCTTATAAACAAAATAAAGGTAGTCCACATCTGCCGGGTAAAGAGCGGCCTTTAAAGCTTCTTGTCCGGGTGAGGCTATCGGCCCCGGGGGCAAACCGGGGTAAAGATAGGTGTTGTAGGGAGAATCAACCGCCAACTCTGCGTATGTTAAAACTGGTTTTACCTCACCTAAAACGTACTGTACCGTAGCACAGGATTGTAAAAAAGGCATGTTTTCAGAACGCAGGCGGTTGTGAAAAACAGCGGCAATGAGGGGGCGTTCTTCCGGTACCCTTGCCTCGCGCTCCACAAGAGAGGCCAACGTTACTATTTCGTGGACGGAAAAATCCAGCTCTACAGCGCGCCGGTAAAATTCTGCATCAAAAATTTCATGAAAACGTTGCAGCATCAGCGCAGTAATTTCTTCTGGCCTGACCGCTGTTTGTTCAATTTCATAAGTATCTGGAAACAGGTAGCCTTCAAGGGTATACCTTACCCCCGGGGGTACAGCCCTTAAAAACTGAAAAGAGGACTCTTGGCGTGATCGGAGGCATTCCAGCAAAAATTCATCCTCCTGCACAAGGCCCTCCCTTGCAAGCTGTAAGGCAACCTGTTCTACAGTAAAACCTTCAGGAATAGTAAAGCGGAATCCCTTTTTTAAAACTACCCCCTGCTGCAACATGCCCATAAGTTCATCAAGGGACAATTCCCCGGACAACAGGTATTTCCCGGCCTGAAATTTGGCATGGTAACCCCTGTAACGGGCATAGAAGCAAAAAAACAAGCTATTTTTAATCAGGCCCTCTTTTTTTAAAATAGCAGCAATTTCAGCTGTGGAGGAGTTATAGGGTATAAAAATTTCTTTAGGCTGGTAACTGTTGCTGCTGCCTGTAGGTAACAGCTGGAAGTTAACCCACCAGTAGGTCAGGCCACAAGAAAGTAAAAAAAAAGTTATAACAAAAGCGCAGATTCTGCGGGCAGTTAACCTAAAAATATAAAACCTGCTTTTTTTCCGTCTTTTCTTTCTTTTAAACCAGCCCGGCCAAACATTCATTTTGAGCCTTCTCCCTGCCCATTTCTTTCTAATTCATCTGCCTGATGCCTTTTTCTGTACCTTAGGTAGCCTTCCAAAATAAAAACTGCAGCCAGTTTATCAATAACTTTTTTCCTTCCCCTGCGGCTGACGTCCGCTTCTAGCAAAGTCCGTTTGGCAGCCGCCGTGGTCAGGCGTTCATCATAAGTAACCACCGGTATGTTAACAAACTTTGCCAATTTTTCCTTGAAGGCAAGGATTTTTTCAGCTTGGGGACCGATTGAACCATCCATGTTGCGGGGCAAGCCGATTACAATTTCCTGTACTCCGTACTCCTTCAAGTACCCTGTCAGAACAGAAAACACCTGCCGCCGGCTTTGCCACCTGATTACGCCCAGTCCCTGGGCGATAATGCCCAGTTCATCGCTGACAGCCACGCCGATGTTTTTTTCCCCCACATCCAGGCTTAAAATACGCATCAATAAAATTCCTTCTTTTATATATATGCTGATCTGTTAAAATATTTTTATGCAAAACTCCGGACAGTAAGCCCCACAGTAACCGCAAAGGATACAGCGTTCAGGATCAACAACTGCCCGGACAGGTTCTTCCTTTTCCAGGGAGAGTGCCCCCTGGGGGCACTTTTCTACACAGGAGCCACAGCCAATACACCATTCCTCTATTTCCAGGCGCCTTTTTTTAAGGGACAGCCTTGCCTCTATTTCCGGCGGCGGCTTTAAACCTTGGCAATAATGCAAATTAACCAGCAGTTCTTCAGAGCTGGCCATCCCTACAGCAAAGGAATGCAGCTCCTTTAGATTCTTTACAAATTTAAGTGCCTTTTCTGCTGTGGATATAAGATGCCCTCCGCCCAAGGCCTTCATTCCATAAATCCCCAGCCCCTTTTTATAGGCCCCGGAAAGCGCTTTCAGCATATCTTCTACTGTGCCGTCTTTGATACCGATACCCTTGTAATTAATAAGGGCATGCAGAACATCAAGATGGCCTGCTTCGGCTGCAGCCCGGACCGCAGCAACGGTATGGGTTGATATTCCTACAGCCCCGATTAACCCTTTGGCCTTGGCCTCCAAAAAAAAATCAAGCGCTTCCCGGTGTCCCTTTAGGGTTAGCGCCGATTCCTGCTCATGTAAAAGGAAAATGGGAACAGTATCAATGTCCATTTCCCGGCGTGCTTTTTCAAAGGAGGCCTGGGCCCCGGCGCGATCATAAGCATAGGTTTTGGTGGCAATGACAGGCAGCGTCTGAATTTTTTTCAGGGCCAACCGCAGGTAGGCGTAGTTTTGATAATGTTCCGCCGTATCCCAAAAATTTATACCACAGCGGTAGGCCTCTGCCAACAAGGCAGCACCTTCCTCCAGGGGAAGATGCGCTTGCAGGGGCCCCAACGTTAAGGTGCCAAAACAAAGCCTGGAAACACGCAGGCCGGTCTTCCCCAACAGCCGGTATTCCAAAAGATTCACCTATCCCCTTGCAGTTCTTTTTCTAAATAAACCCGCAACAGTTCTTCCAACAGTTCGTCCCTTTCCAGCCTACGGATAATGCTGCGGGCGTTATTGTGACTGGTAATAAATGCCGGATCCCCGGACAAAAGATAGCCGACAAGCTGGTTGATGGGATTATATCCTTTTTCCTGGAGGGCGGTATATACATTTTTTAAAACCAGGCGCGCTTCGTTGACTTCTTCTTCCGTTCTGACATTGAATCTCATGGTATGGTTAAATTGATCCCCGACCATTTTTACTCCCCTCCCCGGAGAATAACTCCCTATTATTTTTTTCCTGCTTGCTGCTGTCCATGAACTACCTGCAGGACCTGGGAAAGTGCCTGTTCCAATTTTTGCGGGTCTTTACCGCCTGCCTGGGCCATATCCGGGCGGCCTCCCCCGCCTCCCCCGGTAACAGCAGCGACTTCCTTGATCAGCCGGCCGGCATGAAAACCTTTTTTTATTAAATCGGGCGTAACGGCTGCAGCAAGCAGCACCTTCCCGGCGGCCACGCTGCCCAGGGTGACAATACCGCTGCCCATTTTATCGCGAAAATAGTCCAGATATTCCCGCAGGGCCTCCATATTTTCAGCTTCAACCTGCACGCTGAGGACAGGCACCCCCAAGGAATGATCAGTTTGTTTTAATATATTTTCAATTTGCTGCCGGGCTATTTTTTGGGAAAGTTGTTTAACGTTGCGTTGCAGTTCCCGCTGGGCCTCCAGTAGTTCAGACAGCTTTGCCGGCAGTTTATCCACAGGAACTTTGAGCAGCCCGGAAATCTCTTGCAAAATTTCGTCCTGCCCGGCAAGGTGGCGGTAAGCGCTGTGGCCGGCCAAGGCCTCAATCCGGCGTACCCCGGCCCCTACACTGCCTTCGGAAACAATTTTAAAGAGGCCTACCTCCCCGGTGGTATGCACGTGTGTACCGCCGCAGAGTTCCAGGGAATAGTCATCAATTTTTACCAGGCGAACCTTGTCCCCGTATTTTTCATCAAAAAGAGCTGTAGCGCCCATTTCCAAAGCCTGCTGCAGATCTACAGATGATACCTGCACCGCTAAGTTTTTACTGAGCAGCGCATTGACCGTTTCTTCCAACTCCTTGATTTCTGCAGCCTCCAGGCCCGTAAAGTGTGTGAAATCGAAACGCAACCTGTCCGGGGCCACCAAAGAACCGGCCTGCTGCACATGGTCACCCAAAAGATCCTTTAAGGCGCGGTGGAGCAGGTGGGTGGCCGTGTGGTGTTTGGCTGTTTCCCGGCGGCGTTCCCGATCAACCAGGGCCTCCACCTTTTCACCGGTGTGGATGCAGCCTTCTTTAATTTCCACCAGCTGCAATGTTTTATCCCCGGGACCGGGCAATGTATTTTTCACCAAAGCTGTCCCGCCGGCAGCCTTGATGAGACCTGTGTCCCCCACCTGGCCCCCTTTTTCAGCATAAAAGGGGCTTTTGTCCAAAATAAGGTACAGCTCTTCCCCTTTAGTTTGGGGGCCGGCCTCCGTCAAAAGCTCCTCTTTTACAAGGTCGAGCAGGCCGATTACCTTGCCGGCAGCGCTGTATGTTTCATAGCCGACAAATTCTGTTTTCATAGCCGCCAGTAGGGCAGGTGCTAAGGTGGTAACAGAGGCGTGTTCCCGGGTGCCTAAGGCGGCGCGGGCTCGTTCCCGCTGTTGCTCCAAGGCAACGTTGAAAGCTTTTTCGTCCAGGGAAAGCCCTCTTTCCAAAAGGATTTCCCGGGTTAAATCCAGGGGAAAACCAAAAGTATCGTAAAGTTTAAAAGCTATTTCTCCGGATAAAACAGTCTTTTCTTTTTTCTGCAAAGCGGTGATCTGTTCTTCCAAAATAACCATACCCTGTTCCAGCGTTTCCATGAAACGCTCTTCTTCCATACTGATGATGCGCAGCAGGTAATCTTCTTTCTCTTGCAGTGCGGGGTAGACATCACCCATAATTTCCACCACGCGTGGAACCGCTGCGCTGAGAAAAGGAAGTTCCAGCCCCAAAAGCTTGCCGTGCCGCATGGCCCGGCGTAAAATACGCCGCAAAACATAGCCCCGGCCTTCATTGGCCGGCATGATCCCATCGGCCGCCATAAAAGTCATCCCGCGCAGGTGTTCAGTAAGCACACGCAGCGAAACGTCCTTTTTTTTATCCTGCCCATAAGAAACCCCTGCTAAATTTGCAAAATAATCCACCAAGGGCCTCATCAGATCTATTTCATAAAGAGAACCGACGCCCTGCATAACCATGGCCAGTCTTTCCAGGCCGGCGCCGGTATCAATGTTTTTCTTTTCCAAAGGTGTGTAGCTGCCGTCGGCTTCTTTGTTAAACTGCGTAAAAACCAGGTTCCAGACCTCCAGGAAACGGTCGCATTCACAGCCCACCGCACAATCGGGGCTTCCGCAGCCATACTGGGGACCCAAATCATAATATATTTCTGAACAGGGCCCGCAAGGCCCCAAACCTATCTCCCAAAAGTTATCTTCTTTTCCCAAACGGTATATTTTTTCTGCAGGCAGGCCGATCTTGTCCCTCCAGATGGAAAAGGCTTCGTCATCGTCTTCATAAATACTCACATAAAGGCGATCCACGGGTATATTGTAGCCTTCTGTCATCAGTTCCCAGGCCCAGGCAATTGCTTCTTCCTTAAAGTAGTCGCCAAAGGAAAAATTGCCGAGCATTTCAAAAAATGTTGCATGCCGGGCCGTCACCCCCACCTGATCGATATCCGGCGTACGGACACACTTCTGGCATGTAGCCAAACGCGGGCTTGGCGGGGGTTTTTCCCCGGTAAAATAGGGTTTCAGCGGGGCCATACCAGCCCCAATCAGTAACAAAGAGGGATCATTTTGGGGAACAAGGGAAAAGCTGGGTAGAACCAAGTGATCCTTTCCCCGGAAAAAATCCAAGAATTTAGCGCGAATTTCGCTGCTTTTCATTTTAGGGCCTCCTGCTTTTTGTCAAAATAATTATATAGTCAATTTTCCAGCATGTCAATTGCTGGGGAATTTTAGGTAGCCAAAGCCTGCCCGACCTTTTTGGGCCGATTTTATTGGTAGGAAACAGATAAGGGAATATTGATCTTCCGTAAAAAGGTAATTACACCGGGCATCCAAAAACGCACTATAAAATTGTAAACCGGCAGGTTAAACTTTTTATGAAACCTGCTGTCTTTTACCTATTTAAAAATAGAAGGATCTGTTATTCAACCAGGGGTTTCCCTGATCAAAAAATGCTGCTTTATTCATCAAAAACCAACCCATTCAATGCGGCTTTAATGTTGCGCCAGTCGGGTAAAAACCTGTCCATGTAAGCTACAAAATTTGCATTGTGCAGCCGTTCCAGTAAATGCACCATTTCGTGAACAACAATGTATTCCAGGCAGGCCGGGTTTCTCTTGGCAAGATCAAGGTTTAACCAGATTCTCCCGGCAGTAATATTGCAGCTGCCCCAGCGGGTTTTCATCAGTTTTACCCCCCAGGAGTTTACCTTGACCCCGATAAGGGGCTCCCACTTTTCTATCAAAGGAGGAATTAAAGCCTTTAGTTCACAACGGTACCATTCCTTCATCACCTTCTGCCTTTGTTCTTTCGTGCTGTTTTCCCGCACAAACAAATTCAAATGGGTCCGGTTGTGAAGTTCGACCCCCTGCTGCCCTTTATTGGTATAGATCACATTTAAGCGGTAGCGTTCCCCCAGGTAGTAATGGCTTTCACCGGAAACATATTCCCTGGCCGGCTGCCTTTTCTGTTTTTTAAATTTAGCCTGCTGCTTTTTAATCCAGGATAACTTAGAAACAATAAACCACCTGAGCACCTCATCATCCTGTTTTTGGGGCACCGAAACCCGCACCCTGCCATCCGGCGGCAGCACCGCAAGATGGATGTTTTTTATATTTTTCCTGATTAACTCTATTTCCAGATCGCCAACAGTCAACTTCCCCACTAATATTCCTCCTGCTGATCTACCAATAAATAAATTTCTACTGCAGATATTTGCTTTTCTGCCAGAAATCCCCGGATTAAAGAAAACACTATTCTTTCCTTGATTCTATCACCTAACATACCATGTTCAAAGTAAATTTTTACTGTCTATTTATTTTCCGGTTATTTCCCTAAGTTCTTTTACCATCCCAACCTCAACTTCAAACCTTAATATCAACTTTCCCAGAACCTCTTTCGACCCTAAGCCAACTTTTACCACCTCTCACAATTCTCCAACCCCCTCTGCGGGCATTTGGAAACAAAAGCCAAATATTTCTTGTAATTATTCGCACATAGGAATATAATAAATTCGCGATCTTTTTAATGGAGGTAAATGTTAATGGATTATTTATCAGCAAAGGAAACAGCAGAAAAATGGAATATTTCAAGGCGGAGGGTCCAGATACTTTGCGGCGAAGGCAGGGTAGAAGGAGCCTTTAAGCTCAGCGATGTCTGGGTTATACCCAAGGATGCAAAGAAACCTGCAGACAGACGGAAAACTAAGAAACGGCCAACGAATAGTGAGGCGGGTAAATTAGTGTCGGAGGGTTGATTATATGAAACTACCTAAGGTTTTAGATAATAAAAAATATCGGGTCGTAGATGAATTAAAAGAAGTATTAAACAAAGGTTCCAAGCTATCTGTTGTTTCAGCATATTTTACAATCTACGCTTACGCAGAATTAAAAAAAGAACTGAGCAAGATAGATAATATGAGGTTCATTTTTACCGAACCTACTTTTGTGCACAAGGACCAGGAGCTTATTCGGGAATATTACATAGAGCGTAATCCTGAGAAAAAAATGTCCGGGAACGAATTTGAAATAAAGCTCAGAAATGAAATGAAGCAGGCAGCTATAGCCAAGGAATGTGCCCAGTGGCTTGAAAAGAAAGCGGAAATTAAGTCTTTAAGGCAAGCAAACCCAGCTCAACCAAGGTTGGTTTACATAGAAAACCCTGAAGATAATGTTTCCATAAATGGAACAGTAGACTTTACTTCTGATGGCCTGGGTATCACTCCTTCCAACAGATTAGATAGTAATATGTGTTTGTATGGTAAGGATTATACCATTGGTTTTTTACAAGCCTTTAATGAGCTATGGGAGGATGACGCTGCTGTCCAGGATGTAAAAGAAAAAGTTCTTGAGCAAATGCGAATCCTTTATAAAGAGAATACTCCAGAGTTTATTTACTTTGTTACTCTTTACAATATATTT
>JAAYRR010000006.1 GCA_012518675.1 Bacillota bacterium | reverse complement strand
GCTCCGGGCCGGCGGGGGGGGCCGTTGAAAGGCAGGTCATTTTGTTAACTTTGGATAAAATTACCCTGCAGGACCTGTTGTGCCATGCCGGCCCGGAGCTGAAAGCCCTTTTAAACAGAAGTGCTGTGGCGTTGATGAACGTGAATACAGCCGGTAACCCTGGTACGGACAGCGGTTACCTGACGTTGGGTGCCGGTTCACGCTTGTTGGGCAACTGGACAACAGGCCAGGCTTTTAACAGGGAAGAAAGTTTGTCCGGGGAAGGTACAGTGGAGGCACTTTACCGCCGGCATACAGGTAAAACAGAATCGCCCCCGGGAGAAATTTTACACCTTTACAGCGGTGCGCTGCAGCGCCTGAATGAACAGCGCCCTTACCCGGCATGTGTGGGGGCCCTGGGGGAAGCCTTAAGCAATGCAGGTTTGGGGGTCGCTGTTTTGGGGAATGCGGATAACGGGAACCCCAAACGACAGGTTGTTACCATTGCCATGGACAAGGCCGGCAACGTGGCCTACGGGGATGTCAGCTCCGCGTTGCTGCAGGAAAGAGCTGATTTTCCTTTTGGCCGGGGCTGTGATCCCGAGGCCTATTGCGAGGTTTTTGAGTCGCTGCAGCAAAAGGTTTCTTTATTTGTGATGGAATGGGGGGATACCAGCCGCCTGGACGGTTACTTGGAACGCTTGCCTGCTGAACGGCGGGGCGCACTGCTGCAGGCTTCCCTGCTACAGCTTGATCAATTTTTAAAAAGTATCAAGCCTTATTTAAACAAAAGGACCAGCCTGTTGCTTGTAACACCTTCGCCGCCCAATGCTGCCTTTGCCGCCGGACAGCGGCTTACACCTGCGGTTTGGTGCAGTGCCGATTCTGCACAGGGGGGGGTTCTTACTTCGGCAACAACCAGGCGGCCGGGGTTGATCACAAACATTGACATTGCCCCTTCTATATTGCAATATCTGGGGGTAAACTCCGCCACGTTTTTCTTTGGTGCACCGCTAAAAGTTCTCCCGCAAAAAAATCATCTTCAAAAGCTGCTGGTCCTTGCAGAACGCATAGCCCGTATCCATAACCAGCGCCCGGCGATCATCAAGGGCTATATTCTGGCGCAGATTATTTTACTGCTGGGCGGGTTGGCGGGGTTGATCTACCGTTTTAAGCCGACTGTAATCTTGCGCCCCGGGCTTTATGCCCTGTTGTTTTTTCCTTTGGCCCTCCTTTTGGCGCCGTCCCTGCCTTTTTTCCCGGCCGGGCCGCTTTATATTAATGTTTTGGTCCTGCTATCTTTGACGGTGCTGCTGACCGCAGGTACCCTTTTGTTTTTTAGAAAACTGATGCCCCTGTTTTCCTTTACAGGCAGCTTGGTATTTGTTTTATTAACGCTGGATCTCTGCCTGGGGGCCCATCTGAACAGCCGATCCTTTTTAGGGTATGATCCTGTTGGCGGTGCGCGCTTTTATGGTTTGGGAAATGAATTTATGGGGATCTTGATCGGGGCCTTCATCCTTGGTTTCGGTTCCCTTACCTCCCTTGTATTCAGACAGGAAAAATTGAACCTGCAGGGTCGCAGAATACAGAACCGGGCGGGGGTGTTTTTTACTACCTGGTTATTTATTCTGTTGTCCTTTTTTGTCCTTTTCCTTTTGGCTTCGCCCCGGTATGGGGCCAACTTTGGCGGGGCGGTTACGGCGGGGGTAGCCTTGGCTGTTACCTGGGGCGGCATGCTGGCCCTACTGCGGCAAAAAGGATACAGCCTGTTGCCCGGAAGGTACTGCCGGGTTAAAGGCAGCGGACCGGCACCTTTTTTGTTTCCACAAAAAATTTTATTGTGGGCCGGGTTTGGGCTGGTTACGGTTGCGTTTCTATATTTTCTGAATACCGCCCGCCATGCCGATGCCGTTGTTTCTCACGTGGGGCGTACCTGGGAACTGGTACGCAGCCATGGTTGGCAGGAACTGTTCAATGTTGCCCAACGCAAAATGGAAATGAACCTTAAACTTTTGCGTTATTCTTTGTGGAGCAGGGTGTTTTTTCTGTTTACTTTTTTGATTACCCTGCTTTATTTCTATCCCGTAGGCCTGACACGGCAGCTCTTTAAGGACGAACCCGGTTTCAAACTAGCGCTGGGGGGTATTATTGCCGGCAGCCTCACCGCTTTTTTTGTCAATGATTCCGGCGTGGTGGCTGCAGCGACAACAATGCTTTACGGGGCCTTACCCCTGCTTTTGCTTTGTTTCCAAAAAGTTTTCGCCCGGGGCTGATAAAGAGTGAAGCCTGCCTGAACAAAATTATTGCATTCTTGCAGGAGATTTACATTTTGAAATGGAAATATAGTGCAACATAATAACAGCTCTAAAATATTTATTTCCCAAAAAAGATGCAGAAAGGAAGGAAAATATTCCCTTGATATCCCTGGAAAGCAAAACCTTGCCTGTAAATGTCAATATTCATCTATTGCCGACCTCTAAATTTAAAACCACGCTTGTTTCAGTTTTTTTACAACAAGCTCTGGCCAAAGAATTAGCTGCAAAAACTGCCCTTTTACCGGCTGTTTTAAAGCGGGGTACGCGCCAATATCCTACTTTCAGAGATTTAAAAGTCCGCCTGGAAGAGCTGTATGGCGCGGCCCTTTCTGCAGATGTTGTTAAAAAGGGTGAAAGGCAGCTGGTATCTTTTTCCCTGGAAATTATCAATGACAAATTCACCCCCGGCGAAAAATTGCTGCAGCAAGGCCTTTCTATCCTAAAGGATGTGATTACCGATCCTTTACTTGAAAACGGCGGTTTTCGCCAGGACTATGTACAGCAGGAAAAAGAACAGCTGACCAAAGAAATTAGGGGGCTGGTGAACGATAAGGTAAGCTATGCCCTGGAACGCTGCATACAAGAAATGTGTTCCCAAGAAAGGTTTGGCGTTTATAAATATGGCAGTGTGGAAGAGCTGCAACCGGTTTCCACAGGGGAACTGTATACATATTACCAAAATATTTTGCAGGAAAACCCCTTGGATGTTTTTGTTGTCGGCGAGATCGATCCAGAAAATACCTTTGCTTTAATTCAGGATACCTTCAGTTTTTCCCGGGCCGGCAATCTGGTGGAACTCCCGCCGGTGGAGGTGGAAAACATTCCCGCTGAAGTTTCCTACCAGGAGGAGAAATTACCCATCAACCAGGGCAAACTTACCTTGGGTTACCGGACCAATATTTCCTACCAGGATGAGGCCTACCCCGCCCTGTTATTTTATAATGCTGTTCTGGGTGGGTTTCCCCATTCCAAACTGTTCCAAAATGTGCGGGAAAAGGCCAGCTTGGCTTACTATGTTTTTTCCCGCCTGGAAAAACATAAAGGGATCCAGTTAATCGGTTCAGGCATAGAGGTTTCTGATTACGAACAGGCCCTGGAAATTATTCTGCAGCAGGTGGAAGAGATTAAAAAGGGGCAGATCAGCAAAGAGGAAATGAAAAATACCAAAAGGGCACTGCTCAATGGGTTAAAAATAGTCGGGGACAGCCCCTACAGCCTGGTAGGTTTCTATATGGATGGTTTAATCGGGAAAAGAACAGAGGAAACCGAACATCTTATGCAAAGAATTGCCGAAGTAAAAGAAGAAGATATCGTAGCCGTGGCGCACAGGGTATATTTAGATACAATTTACTTTCTCCGTTCTACAAATGGAGATGAAAGGAAGCAGGAATAAATGCATTTGCAGGTTAAACAAAACGCATCCCTCAAGGAAAAAATTTTTCATGCAGCTCTAAAAGGCGGGCCGGACCTCTACATCCTGCCCCGGCAAGGATATAATAAAAAATATGCTATCTTTTCCACACGCTTTGGTTCGATTGACAATGCCTTTCGTTTTGTCGATAATGAACAGGAAGAGGAGGTGGTTCTGCCTGACGGGGTAGCCCACTTTCTTGAACATAAACTTTTTGATGAAGAAGACGGCAATGTTTTTGATCGCTTTGCTTATTACGGCGCTTCACCGAATGCGTTTACCAGTTTTACGCACACCACCTATCTTTTTTCCTGTACTGATTTTTTTCCTGAAAATTTCAAGCTGCTCCTGGATTTCGTCCAGGCCCCTTATTTTACAGAAGAAAGTGTGGCCAAAGAACAGGGCATCATCCAGCAGGAAATCCGCATGTACCAGGATAATCCCAACTGGCGCGTTTTTTTTGGAATTTTGGAAGCGCTGTACACCCGCCATCCGGTGCGCAACGATATTGCCGGGACGGCGGAAAGTATCAGTAAAATTACCAAAGAGCTGCTTTATAAATGTTATTATACGTTTTATCATCCCCGCAACATGGCAATCTTTGTTACAGGGGACTTGGAACCGGAGGCTGTTTGCGGGTTGGTAGAAGAAAATATAGCCGGGCGTTCCTTCCCCCCCTTTCATGCTACCCAGCGCCTTTACCCCCGGGAGGGGGCAGCAGTGCATCAAAAAAAGGTTACCCGGGAACTGTCTGTTTCACAACCCCTTCTAAACCTGGGTTTTAAGGACACCTATGCGGATCTGCAAGGACGGGAGCTGTTTGTCAGGGAACTGACTACTGAACTGCTGCTGGAGATGATCTTTGGCAAAGGTGGGCCATTCTTTACCTCCCTTTATGAAGAAGGTCTCATCGATGAACACTTTGACTTTGGTTTTACGGGGGAATGTTCCTACGGCTATACTTTGTTGGGTGGCAGGACCAAACACCCGGAAAAGCTGCATGCAAGATTGCTGGCTGCAATTAAAAAAATAAAAAAGGAAGGCTTGGGAACAGACAGTTTTGCCCGCTATAAAAGGAAGATGCGGGGCCAGCTGCTGCGAAGTTTTAATTCCCTGGAGTTTATTGCCAACAATTACCTGGCCTATCGTTTCCGGCAGATTGATTTTTTCGAGATCTTGGATCTTTTGGAGGAAATCAAAATCGAGGACTTGGAAAAGAGGCTGTATGAACATTTACGGGAGGATCTGCATGCCGTTTCGATTGTTTATCCTGTTCGGCAAGATTAAGGGAAAGCAGGTGTTGCCCCGGTTCCAGGAAAGGAGTTAATTTACGTTGGGTATGAATGAAAAAGAATTTGTCAAGGAAGTTACACCCCGCACAGAAAACTTTTCACAGTGGTACCTTGACCTTGTTTTAAAAACCGAACTGATGGATTATGCCCCGGTTAAGGGCTGTATGGCTATCCGGCCTTACGGTTTTGCTATTTGGGAAAATATGAAAGAACTTTTAGACCGGCGGATTAAGGAAACGGGGCACCAAAACGCCTACTTTCCCCTGTTTATACCGGAATCGCTTCTGCAAAAAGAAGCCGAGCATGTGGAGGGCTTTGCGCCGGAAGTAGCCCTGGTTACCCACGGCGGCAATGAAAAATTAAGCGAACGTCTGGTGGTCAGGCCTACTTCGGAGGCAATTATTTGCAGTATGTATGCCAAGTGGGTGCAGTCCTGGCGCGATCTCCCCTTATTGATAAACCAGTGGTGTAACGTTGTCCGCTGGGAAAAAACAACGCGCCCTTTCCTGCGCACCTCTGAATTTCTTTGGCAGGAGGGCCATACGGTGCATTGTACAGAGGAGGAAGCTGAAACAGAGGCCCTGCAAATGCTCGGTGTTTACAAAGATTTTGTGGAAAGTGAACTGGCTGTGCCTGTGATCAGCGGGCTGAAAACAGAGCGGGAAAAATTTGCCGGGGCGCTGCACACCTATACTATAGAGGCTTTGATGGCCGATGGACGTGCTTTGCAAGCAGGGACATCACACAATTTGGGCCAGCATTTTTCCAAGGTTTTTGACATCCAGTATTTGGACAAGGATAAACAGCTGAAGTATGCCTGGCAAACCTCCTGGGGGGTATCAACAAGGCTGATTGGCGCCTTAATTATGGTCCACGGGGATGATCGGGGACTGCGGCTTCCCCCGCAGGTTGCCCCGCTGCAAGCTGTAATTGTGCCCGTCATTACCAAGAAAAAGCGGGAAGCAGTGCTGCAGAAATGCCGGGAAATTCTGGAGGAGCTGACCGGCACTGTGCGCGTACATCTGGATCAACGCGCAGAGTATTCCGTGGGTTGGAAGTTTAATGAGTGGGAAATGAAAGGTGTACCTTTAAGGCTGGAGGTAGGCCCCCGGGATTTGGAACAGGGTGTGGCCTTGGCTGTACGGCGGGATACCGGGGAAAAAAGTGCCATTCCTTTAGCAGATCTGGCGCAGCAGGTACCTTTGTTTTTAAAAGACATCCAGGCCAGCCTCTTTCAACAGGCTGCAGATTTTCTGAAAAAAAATACACACCGGGTTCATAGTTACCAGGAATTTAAAGACGTGCTAGCAGAAAAAAAAGGTTTTGTGCTAGGTTTTTGGTGTGGTGCTGCAGATTGTGAAGAAAAAATAAAAGACGAAACAAAGGCAACAATTCGCTGTATGCCTCTGGAAACAGCACAAAAAGAAACCGGCCCCTGCTTGTTTTGTGGGCAAAAGGGTAAAATTGCCTATTTTGCACGGGCATATTAATTCTAGAAGCTTTTACAGGGCTGTAAAATAAAAAAGTAACAGTTGCAGACGATTAACTTAGTTTCCTCCAGATCCCTTGGGTTAAATAAAAGGGCTAGGGGGGATTTTTTTGCAGTTAGTATTCAGAATATTATCAATAAAATAATTTTACCAAAAAGAAGGACTTTTGCCATTTAATATAGAAATTTAAATATGTTCACTAAATTGTGAAGAGTGTAAAAAGGGGGTTCTGAACTTGCAAACAACGACTGTTGTAGCGAAGACCATGGATTTTGATTATGAACAGGTAGAAAAGTTGTTACAGGAATTTGTGGGAAAAAAAGGGGTAGTAGTTCCTGTTTTGCAAAAGATCCAGCATGAATTTGGCTACCTGCCCCGGCCGGCTTTGGAATACATGGCTGCCAGGCTGCGTATACCTGTAAGCAGGGTTTACGGTGTGGCCACTTTTTATGCCCAGTTTCATCTACAGCCACGGGGGAAAAACATTATTCGTGTCTGCCGCGGGACGGCCTGCCATGTACGGGGTGTAACTAAGGTGGCAGAAAAAACCAAGGAGCTTTTAGGGGTTGGTGTGGGTGAAACCACAGCAGATCTGAAATTCACCTATGAAGAAGTAGCCTGTATTGGCGCCTGTGGTTTGGCGCCGGTGATGATGGTTAACGAACAGACCTTTGGAAAACTTGCTCCTGAAAAGGTGCAGGCTATTTTGAAAAAATTTTAGCAGGTTTGGGAAGGAGAGGGACGTTCCATGAAAAAATTTATTGACTCGTGTTGTGCGGAATGTTTTAACAGTAAAGAAAACCCATGTACACAGTTCATTGAATGTTGTTTGGCGGGTCCTTTATGTCATGAAAACCCTGTTTGCCGCGAAAAAAGGGAAGCCATTGTCCGGCGTCTCACTCATAGTGCCGGTTATCAGGAATATTAAAGCATGGTAAACGGAAGGAGGTAGAAAAATGCAAGAAAAACATATTTTAATCTGTGCGGGCACAGGTTGCATTTCCTCTGGTTCGATGCAGGTTTATGAGGCCTTGAAAAAAGAGCTGCAGAAACAGCGTTTAGAATCAAAGGTGCGCATTATTCTTTCAGGGTGTCATGGCTTTTGTGAAAAGGGCCCCATTTTCATCGTCTATCCGGAAGATATCTTTTATTGCGGGGTGAGTGCAGAAGATGTACCCGCACTGGTCACAGAGCATTTGCTGCAAGGTAAAATTGTGGAACGGCTGCTCTATAAGGATGCCCAAACCGGGGAGGGCATTACCTCCCATGCAGAAATACCTTTTTATAGTAAACAGAAAAGATTGGCTTTACGCAACTGTGGGGTCATAGATCCGGAAAATATTGACGAATATATTATGCGCGGCGTGTACCAGGGCCTGGAAAGGGTCTTACGCATGGAGCCCCAGGAAATTATCAATGAAGTGAAAGGTTCCGGCTTAAGGGGGCGCGGCGGGGCCGGTTTTCCCACCGGTATGAAATGGGAATTTGCCTACCACAACCGCCAGGATAAAAAGTATGTGGTCTGCAATGCTGACGAAGGGGACCCGGGGGCTTTTATGGATCGCAGTGTTTTAGAGGGTGATCCCCACGCTGTTTTGGAAGGAATTATGATTGCCGGCCGGGCGATCGGCAGCGACGAAGCCTATATCTATGTGCGGGCAGAATACCCGCTGGCCATCCGCCGCCTGCGGACAGCAATTGCCCAGGCGGAGGCATATAGGGTTGCCGGGGAAAATATTTTAGGTTCAGAATTTAATTTTAAAATCAACATCAAAGAAGGCGCCGGCGCCTTCGTTTGTGGGGAAGAAACAGCTTTGCTGGCTTCAATTGAAGGGGCCAGGGGTATGCCCCGTCCACGTCCGCCTTTTCCGGCGTTTAAGGGTTTGTGGGAAAAGCCTACCTGCATTAACAATGTGGAAACCCTGGCCAACGTCCCTTTGATTATACGCAAAGGGTCTGCTTGGTATACCACCATTGGCACGGAGGGCAGCAAAGGCACCAAGATTTTTGCGCTGACCGGTAAGGTAAACAACACCGGCCTCTGCGAAGTGCCGATGGGGATCACACTGCGGGAAATAATTTTTGATATCGGCGGGGGTTTGCAGGGCGGGAAAAAATTTAAGGCGGTACAAATTGGCGGGCCTTCCGGGGGCTGTATCCCGGAGTCCCTGCTGGATCTGCCTGTGGATTACGATTCCTTGCACTCTGCAGGCGCGATGATGGGTTCCGGGGGGATGGTGGTCATGGATGAAGGCACCTGTATGGTCGATCTGGCCCGCTATTTCCTGGCCTTTACACAAAGCGAATCCTGCGGTAAATGTACGCCCTGCCGGGAGGGTACGAAACGCATGCTGGAAATTTTGGAGCGCATTACCCAGGGGAAAGGGAAAGCAGAAGATATCCCCCGCCTGGAAAGACTGGCCTTAGCCGTCAAAGACGGTTCACTTTGCGGTTTGGGGCAGACGGCACCCAACCCAGTATTAACCACACTGCGGTATTTCCGGGATGAATACGAGGCACATATTTTGGAGCACCGCTGCCCGGCGGGACAGTGCAGCGCGCTGCTAACCTATTATATCGATGCGGAGCTGTGTACCGGTTGCCGGGCTTGCACAAGGGTTTGTCCGGCAGAGGCGATTACAGGTGAAAAGAAAGAACCGCATGTGATTGATGAGGAAAAGTGTATCAGCTGTGGGAACTGTGTGGAACGTTGTAAATTTGACGCTATAAAAACAAAATAATTGCAAAGGAGGGAAAGCGGTGATTACTTTAACAATTAACGGCCATCGTGTAGAAGTGGAAGCAGGGAGCACCATTTTGGAGGCGGCTGAAAAGTTGGGCATTTTTATCCCCACCCTTTGCCATGATCCGCGGTTCACCCCGGCGGGGGCCTGCCGGATGTGTCTGGTAGAGGTGGAAAGAGCCCGGGCGCTGATGGCGGCCTGTAGCGTCCCGGTGATGGAGGGTATGGCGGTGCATACGGATACAGAACGGGTGCATGCCGCCCGCAAAGAAAATTTGCGGCTTTTGTTGGCCAACCATCCCCTGGACTGTCTCACCTGCGAAAAAAATGGGGATTGCCGCTTACAGGAATATTGTTATCGCTATGGTATTGCCGAAAGCGACTACCAAGGGGCCCGGAAGGAATATGCGCTGGATGAAAGTAACCCCTTCTTGATCAGGGATTTAAATAAATGTGTTCTCTGCGGTTTGTGTGTGCGCGTCTGTCACGAAATCAACGGGGCCGGGGCTATTGATTTTACCAACAGGGGGTTTTATACCAAGGTGGCCCCGGCTTTTGACGATGCTTTGGAGGCTTCCTCCTGTGTATTTTGTGGCATGTGTGTGGATGTCTGCCCGGTAGGGGCTTTAACGCCAAAACAGGGCTTGCGCCGGGGCCGCCCCTGGGAGCTGCAGAAGGTGCGCACTACCTGCCCCTTCTGCGGGACCGGCTGCGGGTTGGAGCTGTCCGTCAAGGATGACCGGGTAGTCGGGGTAAAAGGGGATCCGGCCAGCCCGGTGAGCCGCGGGCAAACCTGTGTTAAAGGCCGTTTTGGCCTGGATTTCCTGCACAGCCCGGATCGTTTACAAAAACCCCTGATGCGTAAAAATGGTGAAATGGTGGAAGCCTCCTGGGAGGAAGCTTTGTCTTTAATCGCTTCTAAAATGAGGGGGTTAAGAGGCCGGGAAATGGCCGGTTTTTCTTCGGCACGGGCGACCAATGAAGAAAACTATCTTTTTCAAAAGCTTTTTCGGATGCTGGGATCGAACAATATCGATCACTGTGCCCGTCTTTGACATGCACCGACCGTAGCCGGTCTGGCTACAGCTTTTGGCAGCGGTGCTATGACAAACAGTATCGGGGAAATAGACAACGCCGATGTGATGTTTGTGATCGGCGCCAACCCTACGGCAGCCCATCCGGTGATCGGTTACCGGCTTAAAATGGCTGCAAAAAACGGGGCAACCCTGATCGTGGCCGATCCCCGGCAGATTGAGCTGGTGGATTATGCCGATGTATTTTTAAGGCTGCGTCCGGGAACAAACGAGGCGCTGCTTAACGGTATGATCCATGTTATCCTGGCAGAAGGTTTGGCCGATGAAAAATTTATCCGGGAAAGAACGGAAGGCTTTCCGGAGATGGCAGCTGTTGTCAAGAAATATACACCTGCATATGCCGCAGAAATTACCGGTGTTCCGGCGGCGGATATCCGCCGGGCAGCACGCCTTTTTGCCGGGGCTGAAAATGCTTCTATTTTTTACACGCTGGGCATCACCAACCATACAACCGGCACCGACGGTGTGCTTTCTGTGGCCAATCTGGCCCTGGTTACCGGCCATGTTGGCAAACCTTCCAGCGGCGTTAACCCACTGCGGGGGCAGAACAATGTGCAGGGTGCCTGCGATATGGGGGCTCTGCCCAATGTTTTTACAGGTTACCAGGGGGTGGGAGAACGTGGTGCACGGTTTAAATTTGGCAGGGCCTGGGGAACAAGGCTTAATCCCCGGCCGGGACTAACGATTACCGAGGTTTTTGACGCGATTTACACAAAGGAGATCAAATTTCTCTATATTATGGGCGAAAACCCGGCGCTTACTGAGGCGAACCTGCACCATGTCCGGGGGGCTTTGGAAAAGGTTGATTTCTTAGTGGTTCAGGACATCTTTTTTACAGAAACCGCCGCCTATGCCGACGTAGTGCTGCCGGCAGCTGCTTTTGCAGAAAAAGAGGGAACCTTTACCAATACGGAGCGGCGGGTGCAGATGGTCCGCAAGGCGATTAACCCTCCCGGTGAAGCCAAGCCGGACTGGGTAATTTTATCTGCACTGGCCCGGGAACTGCGTTTAAAATGGAACTATGCAACACCGGCAGAAATATTTCAGGAAATCGCCAGGCTGAATCCCGCTTATGCGGGGATTAGCTACCAGCGCCTGGAAAAAGAGGGTGGGCTGCAGTGGCCCTGCCCTGATGCAAAGCACCCGGGAACCCCCTATTTGCACCAGGATAAATTTGTGCGTGGCAAGGGCCTTTTTACCCCTGTCGAGTATCAGCCACCGGCTGAAGAGCCTGACAGCGATTATTCGCTGCTGCTGACTACAGGCCGCATTCTTTTTCACTATAATACCATGACCCGTTATTCCGGCGCTATTGAACCCTTCAAACCGGAAGAAGTGGCCCAGGTTAACCCGGCAGATGCCGGCCATTTGGGGGTAGTAGAAGGCGAAACGGTCAAGCTGTCTTCACGCCGGGGGCATATAGCGGTACGGATTACAATTACAGATGCGGTCCCGCCGGGAGTGATCTATGTGACGTTTCATTACCGTGAGTCTGCTGTAAACCTGCTTACCGGCAGTGCCCTCGATCCTGTAACTAAAACCCCCGAATTTAAGATCTGTGCAGTGAAAATGGAAAAATTGGCTACAGCCGGCGCTTAAAGCAATGATTTTAACAAATAAAGAAAAATAGGTTATAATTTGTAGCAGATGCTTATTATTATAAACTTCCCCTTTTCGATAAAGGGGAAGTTTTTTTGGGCAAAAGGCATGGGGGGGAAAGGTTTTCCATCAGCTATGCGCAGACAGGAGGAGAAGGATGGTTGATAAAGGATTAGATACACAAGGCATTAAAGAGGTGGAGATTACGAGAATCCGGGAAAAGCAAAAAAGCAGGGAAAAGGACTTCCTGGTTAGGGAGGTGCCCCTGACCATATTTTTAAACGGGCAGGAATTTGTGACACTTTTATGTTCACCGGAAAAATTAAATTACCTGGCAGTTGGTTTCCTGCGTTTGGAAGGTTTGTTAAAATGCAGCGAAGATCTGCAGGAAATAGCTGTAGATACCGAAGCAGGCAAAGTCTTTGTCAGGGTGAAAATGCCCCCCGATCAGCCAAAGAAAATGTATGGCCCCCGGGCTGTTACTGCCAGGTTGGGCAAGGGTACACTTTTTGCTCAAAGCCTGCATTTACTGCAAGGCCGGCGGGTTGAATCTGCATTGCAGGTAAAGGCTGCCGAACTGTTTGCGTTGATGGCTGTATTGCAAAAGACCTCTGTACTTTTTAAAAAAACCGGTGGGGTTCACACTGCAGCCCTGGCGGTTGCGGATAAAATACTGTTTTACAGCGAAGACATTGGCCGCCACAATGCAATTGATAAAATTGTAGGGGAGTGTATTTTAAAAAATATCCCCTTCGGGGATAAAATCCTGTTATCCAGCGGGCGCGTTTCTTCAGAAATAATTATTAAAGTAGCAAAATTAGGTCTGCCTATGATTGTGTCCCGTTCTGCACCAACGTCGTTAAGTGTAGAACTGGCTGCTAAAATGGGAATTACACTGGTGGGTTTTGTACGCGGGCGGCGCCTGAACGTTTATACCCATGAAAACAGGATTTTTCTGTAGAGGTTTTTAGGTGTTTCAGTGATGCAAAGAAGCGGGGGGTATTTAAAACTGGTGCGCATAAACCCAGGTTTTGTACATTGCAGGGTGGCGTGGAGTTTTATGAAAATACTGTAAAATGACTGCTGCCAAAAGTTACATAGTAACCGTTTTTTACAGGTTTATGTTCAATATTTGCACGGCAGGGGCTGTTATATTATAATATAGTAACAATATAAAAAAAGCAGGAGGGAGAAAAATGGAGTTTGGTTCGGTGAAAAAGTTGGCTGCAGAGTTTGCCTTGGAACGGGCAGTAAATTATGTAACCAGGGATCCTGAAAAAAATCTTTCAATTCTCCTTGACTTTATGGAAAGGGTGGCGATTGATCCAGGCCATAGGGATGCTGTCAGGACTTTAAAAACGCACTTTAGGGACAACTCCCCAATTATGGAACAAACTAAACGCATTGCCAGCAACCCCAAAATGCTTTCAAATTTAATAAACTCCTGGGTTGTTAATGGAATTTTCCTTGGCAGGGCAAAACGTGAAAAAGTAAGTGAAGAAATTGGGGCCTCCGTTCCCCAGCTGCTACTGATTGATCCCACCTTTGCCTGTAATTTGCGTTGCGAGGGTTGTTGGGCGGGGGAGTACAGTAAAAAGGAACAGTTGGCACCGGAACTGCTTAACCGGATTATAGGTGAAGCCAAGGAACTGGGTATTTACTGGATAGTCTTTTCCGGCGGGGAACCGTTCTGTTATCCCCATTTGCTGGACGTGGTTGCTGAACATCCCGACATGGTTTTTATGGTTTACACTAATGGGACACTGATTGATGAAGATGTAGCTGATCGTTTGGCAGAAATGGCTAACTTATCCCCAGCCTTCAGTTTGGAAGGTTGGCGCGAGAAAACCGACGCACGTCGTGGAAAAGGTACCTTTGATAAGGTTATCAAGTCTATGGATCTCCTCCGGGAAAGGGGAGTGTTCATCGGTACTTCTGTAACTTCAATGAGTGATAACATTACCGAAATGTTCAGTAATGACTTCATCGATTTCCTTGTTGAAAAGGGGGTTGCTTATATGTGGTCATTCCATTATATTCCTATTGGCCGCAACCCCAACGTAAATTTAATGCTGACTCCGGAACAGCGTGCCTGGATGTTTGAGCGAGTGAAGGAATTACGCAACACCAAACCTATCCTGATCGCTGACTTTTGGAATGACGGGGCGGTTACGGGTGGTTGCATCGCCGGCGGTAGGCAGTACTGTCACATCAATGCTGCCGGTGACGTTGAACCATGTGCCTTTGTACACTTTGCTGCGGACAATATAAAAAATAAAAGTTTGAAGGAAGTTTTGCAAAACCCATTATTTAAAGCTTATCAAAAAAGACAGCCCTTTAATAAAAATCATTTGGCACCTTGTCCCATCATTGACGCGCCGGCGGCTCTGCGGGCAATGGTGAAGGAAAGTGGGGCCTACCCGACCCATCCCGGTGCAGAACAGGTTTTGGAAGGAGATGTGGCCGCACATCTTGATGATCTTTCTGAACGTTGGCTGCAGTTTTTAGAGAATCGGGCATAAAGGACTGCTTGCAAAAACTGACGGTGATGCAGGGGGTTGATATCTGCAAGGAAAATAGACCCCGGCGTTTGTTTTCCTTGCAGATATTAATTAGCTGGCTGATACCGTAAAAACTAACCAGGCAGTTACTGTTTGCAAAGAAGTATATCGTCAAAGGTTAAACGGTTGCTGTTTGGAAAAACACGAAAAACACCCGCCTTGTGTCACTTGAACTCCCCCCGGGTTTTTGCAGTTCCCCCTCCGGTATACTGTGGTTTATTCAGGTAATATAATTCCACGCGCCGCGATATTTATTTTCGAAATTTGAAAACCGGTCAGGTATTCCAAACTGGTTTTTACTTCCTGCTGTACATTTTTAAGCAGGTGTGGTATGTTTAAGCCGTATTTAATATACACATCCATGCTAATTACCAGGCCTTTGTTGCAGGAACCAATAACCGGTTTCCTGATTTTTATGATATCATTGCTGGTTTGCATAGTAACATGAACTGTAATTTGTTCAATGACATTATGGGAAAGGTAAAGGTTCCCCAAGGAACTATAAACCGGCCGGACAATAGAATGTTCCAGCGTGCGGGGTGCCGTCGTCCTGCTTTTGCCCTTGAAGAAGGCCTTGAGGGGATCAAGGAGATAGCCGGGGAATGCTTTTTCAAGCGCAAATGTAGGCAAAGGGATAACGTGGCGGTTTTTCTTGGCCCTTGTTTCCAACGCCTGGGCAATTTCCCGGGGTGAGGCAATATCTTCAATATAGATTATTTTATGGGGCACGGGAAGATTTAGTTTTTGTACAATAATTTCAATCATGCGTTCAGAAATACCTAAAATGAGGATACTTTCCGGTTTTGATTTTTTAAGGGCGGCCTTTACCTCCGCGGTGTGTTGCGGGTCTGTAAAGATGGCTCTCTTTGTGGCACCAATTCTGGTGTTTTCCCGTTTGGATGAGCGGCCGGCCAGTACCTGGTTGCCTTTGATTAACAGCCCGTCATCAAGAATATAATCTATCCCTTCTTTGTAGGCGACCTGTGTGGAACGATGACTTTTTCCGGAACCGCTGGGCCCGACAAGAGCATAGACCTTCATTTTTCCCTCCAGATTTTAAACAAAGTGAGTATACCATAACTTACCCAAAAAGTCGATAGTTTGCAAAAAGCGCAACTCTAAGGAAGGGTTTTTATTTTCTTTTACGAATTAATAATAGTGGTAGATTGAAAAAGGCTGTCGATCTTGATATACTAAAAAACGTAAAGAATAAAGATAAATGCAGAAAAAGCAAATAAAAAGGAACTAATAAGCTTTACTAAACGCCTCTGTATTAAAAGGTACTTTTTGAGGGTAATAGCGGTTCAGGTTCATTATAAAGGGAACTTAGATGATCAAGAATAACCAGGAGGTGCCTTGTAGTGGAAGAAAAGTTGGATTTTCTAGAACAAAGAAGAAACGTTATTCTCCAGGGCGGTGGTACAAAGCGCATCGAAGATCAGCATAAAAAAGGAAAACAAACTGCCCGGGAGAGACTGGACCAGTTGTTGGATCCGGGGAGCTTTGTGGAGGTCGGGACCTTTGTCCAAAGTGATCTGAAGGATGCCAGCGTGATCGACATTCCCATGCCGGGCGAGGGCGTTGTAACCGGTTATGGGACAGTGGATGGGCGCCTGGTCTATACCTTTGCTCAAGATTTTACTGTTTCCGGTGGCTCTCTTGGTGAAATGCATGCCGCCAAAATTTGCCGTGTTATGGACCTGGCTGCTCAAAACGGTGCCCCATTGGTAGGTATCAACGACTCCGGGGGGGCCCGTATTCAGGAGGGTGTATCATCTCTGGACGGTTATGCCAACATTTTTTACCGCAATACGGTCAATTCAGGGGTAATTCCCCAAATTTCTGTTGTGATGGGCCCCAGTGCCGGCGGGGCTGTTTATTCACCGGCGTTGACTGATTTTATATTTATGGTCGATGATATCAGCTATATGTTTATTACCGGGCCGCAGGTTATCAAAGCCGTAACGGGTGAAGAGGTTTCCTCAGGAAAACTTGGCGGGGCTGCAACTCACAATGAAATCAGCGGGGTGGCTCATTTCCGGGCCAAAAATGAACAGGAATGTTTTGCTTTAATAGCCAAACTGCTCAGTTACCTGCCTGCCAATAACTTAAACGATCCGCCTGCTGCCGAGCCGGCTGAGCCGACCCTCCCGGTAGATGACTTAGTCAATATTGTGCCTGCCGATCCGAACAAAGGGTATGATGTTGTGGATGTGATCAAAAGGGTTGTTGATCATAGCGAGCTTTTTCAGGTGCAGGAACACTATGCCAAGAATGCAGTGATCGGTTTTGCCCGCATTGCCGGACAAACGGTGGGGATTATTGCCAACCAGGCCAAGTTTTTAGCAGGGTGCCTGGACATCAACTGTTCGGATAAAATTGCCCGTTTTGTTCGTTTTTGTGATTGTTTCAACATCCCGATGGTCACCTTTGTTGATGTTCCCGGTTATCTCCCCGGTGTACATCAGGAGTACGGGGGGATTATCAGGCATGGGGCCAAGATTTTGTACGCCTATTCCGAGGCCACTGTTCCCCAAATCAGCGTAGTTTTACGCAAAGCTTATGGGGGCGCCTACATCGCCATGAACTGCCGCGGCCTGGGGGCCGACTTTGTTTTTGCCTGGCCGACCGCAGAGATTGCTGTGATGGGGCCGGACGGCGCAAT
>JAAYRR010000045.1 GCA_012518675.1 Bacillota bacterium | reverse complement strand
CAATTTTTGGTGTTGTTTTATCAATAGTTTTATTACATGAAACCATTACCTTGGCTAGACTGGGCGGAATAGTATTCTTGGTTATTGGTGTATTTTTAATTGTGAAAAAATAGGATTGGGAGAAAGATAATGATTTGCTCGGGTCGGAAAAGGCCTTCGAAGAGAATCTTCGGGGGTCTTCCTTTTCCTCCCAGAAGGGGTCTGTCCGTGCGCCAAGCAAAGGGCGTATCATATAGTGGGTGGGAATCCCACTAGGAAAAGTCTAGCCAACTATCCTATAGCGAGTCTTGGGAGGCGTGGGGCGACCCACGTTTCTAAGCGTAGACAGCAAACTAACAGGCCGGAAGCGAAAGCTGAAGTGATTGAGCCCCGAAATCCTTAAAAGCAGGAAGGCCGATGCAGTGGACAGTGCAGAAGGCAACATCTATCTGGGCGTTTTGGCAAGACCAGATAGGCTCCATCGGGGTCGAAACGTTTGACTTTCTTGGGTTTACCCCATTACTGCAGCATCGGTGCAAACGGGAGATTCCGTGTTAAACGGAAAACCAGCCGGAAGAAATTCCGGGCCAGTCTGCTACGGGTCAAACTCTGGATCCAAAAGAACCGGCACATGTTAAAAGCCGAGCTGATGAAAATGCTGGGACGTAAACTACAGGGACACTATCAGTACTATGGAATCACGGATAACAGCAAAATGCTAAGCAAATTCCTAGATGAGGTCAAAAGACAGCTGTTCAAGAACCTCAACCGAAGAAATCAAAGAAGAAGCTACACCTGGGATAAATTCGTGCTCTTCCTTAGGAAATACCCCTTACCGAGGCCGAAAATTCACTTTAACATTTTCGAACGGCGAACAAACGTTAGGGCTCTTCCGTGAATGGTAAAATGAAGAGCCGGATGCGGGAAAACCGCAAGTCCGGTTCTGTGAGGGGGGGTAGGTGCAAGCCAAGACTCAGAGCTTAGGTAGAGACCTGCCTCTACTCGACCTCCCCGAAATTTGTCGAAATAATCTGTCGGTTTAACCCCTCTATCCGTAGCAGATCCCCGGCCGAAAAAAGCCGTTCCTCCAGGGCCTGCTTTCGTCAATTTCGTCGATCATACAGACTCCATCAACTTTCTTCACTGCCCGCACGTGGATTGCGTAAGCAATTAAAGCAATTAAGACGGCAATAATTAAGATGACAATGATTCCTGAATGTTTTTTAGCCATTGTCTAATTCACTTCCCCTTCTATACCCTGCCATAGCATATCCAGATAAGTGTAAAATTGAGCGAGCATCGGATTGGCTTTTGTATCGGTTAGACTGGTCAAGATAGTATAAAAATACATACCTACTAAAATGGAGGCAATTTGCTGGGGGTCCCACTTTCGCGCTATTTGATTTTTATTAAAGGCTGCTTCTAAATATGGAACCAGGGCCAATTTAAATTCTTTAATTAATTGCAGTTCGTCTTCTAATAGGGGCGAACGAATAATTTCGATGGTGAGCTTTAAATAAAGAAGGATCTTGTTCATTTCGAAGCATTAAATCTTTAAAGATTAATTTTAAACTTTCCTTGAGCCCATTTACCTCAGAGTTCCGGGCGATGCCCTCTTTTAAGACTTCCATCTGGCTTAGTCCCAGGTGGAGCAGAATTGATTCTTTCCGCGGAAAATAATTGTAAAAAGTACCTTTGGCAATCCGACAAGCGGAAGTGATGTCTTCGATCGTAACATTTTCATAACCCTTCTCTTTAAATAGCCGCACCGCCTGCAGATAGATCTCTTCTTTAAGCTCTTTTTTTCGATCCTCACGAAGTGAAATTGGTATCACCCCCTTATTGTTAGGTATGGTTATTTTGAACAGGTTCATTTAATGTTAATGGACATGATAAAATCCGCATAAATGGTCACGAAAAACCCGCACGAATGGCCAGATAAAAAGGAAAATAAAACTCGCTTCCTCGAATATCTCATTTATCGCCAAATAACATGAGAGAGGGAGCGAGCAAAGTTGACAGGAGTGTGGGAAATCGTGAAAATTCAAGAACTAAGACAGGCGGGTCTTAACAAAAAAACCGTGGCAAAGATACTTTCCCTAGATCGGGGTACAGTAGCAAAATACTGGGACTGTAGCGATCCGGAAAAACAACCACCAACCTACCACCGGGGCTCCATCTTGGACCCATACAAGGAGTATATCACAAGCCGGTTGGAGAAATGGCCGCAACTTTCAGCCGAGAGATTATTCTTAGAAATAATTTCGCAGGGCTATACCGGCTCCGACCGTACAGTCAGGCGCTTTGTAAATAAAATCAGGCCACAAAACACAAGAGAGTACAAACCTTACGAAACACTACCCGGCGAACAAGCCCAGATTGACTGGGGGCATATGGGCGAAATTGTGGAAGATGGTAGGCGCAAAAAACTATATGCCTTTGTATTTTGCCTGGCCTGGTCAAGACAACGATACGTCGAATTCATTACTTCGCTTAATTCAGCGGTATTTAACGGCTGCCTGCACCGTGCCTTACACTATGTGGGTGGCGTACCGGAAACAATACTATTCGACAATGCCAAAACAGTGGTATCAGAGCGAGTGGGCACTGCAGTCCGTTTCAATGAAAACCTGATGCATGTTGCCTAAAATATGGTTTTACCCCCAAAGCATGTTGGGTGAATGACGCCGAAAGTAAGGGGAAAGTGGAATCCAATGTAAAATAGAAAAAGATTACCTAAACCCGCTACCGCAGATGAACGAATCACTACCCGTTACAGAAAAACGCCAGGCCAGCAAAACAGCACTTATCTCCGTTGATGCCAACAAATATTCAGTACCGGCACACCTGGCTCGTAAAACAGTACATTACCTCCGATATGAGGACAGGATTGAGATTTTAGATGATAAGAGTATCATCGCTAAACATACATTGGCCTCCGGTAAAAATGAGACCATTATTAGCAGCGAGCATTACCCACTGCACAATGCACCTGCCAAAAGACCTAAAAACGCCCTGCAAGCCAAATTTGAGAGCCTGGCACCTGAAGCGGCCGATTACCTACAAGGTTTAAGTAGCAGTCGACACGGCCATTTAAGGGAGCAGATGGAGAAAATTATTAACCTGGCCAAACAACATGAAGGTGCAACCATCAGTAGAGCCATGAACAGATCGCTGGCATTTGGTGCCTTTGGATACGGCATCTTAAAAAGAATAATAGACAGGCAAATTAAAGCGCCCCATAGCCTGCCCAAGCCGCCAAATAACAACAGCAAAGCCAACCCTGGCCTGCCATATTCAGTCCGCGTTGAAAAACGGGATACCAGCTACTATGGGGGTGCCAGCAAGTGATTAATAAAATACCCGTGGCTGATAGGGCGGTTTTGGAACAAGGATTAAAACGGCTTAAACTACGTCATACCAGGGAAATTGTTGATGCCGCACATGAATTGGCCATGGAAGAGGAACCGGGCTATATAGATTTTTTGGCCCAGGGACACGGGGACGGGAGTTTTGTCCCATTATGTAAATAAGTACCAAACAGGGAGAATCGGCCAATTGCGGCCGGTTCTTCTTTTTTCGCTTGCCTGTTCGCTTGCCTGCCGCTTTCACCACCCGCTTACCCCTCCCTCCCGCTCCTTCCCGTTCTTCCGAACACAGGGGTGATACAGGGATGGTTTTTTGGGTGTTAACTGTAACCGGTGGGTTCTCATACCGCCTGAAACTATAAAAAATAGTTTAAAAACTCCGGAAATATGGTAAAATAAAAATAAAGACTTTGCGAAAAATAGATACTGCCATAAATATTGTCTGTTATCTCTAATTACCTAGATTTTGCACAAACAGAACTATAACATTTTCCTGAACTTGGCATATAAGTATTGCTAAAAATTAACTAGAGGTGAAAATGGTTTTTTCATAGAAGTATTTTATAACTAAAAAAATTTTTATGAAAGGCGGTATTTCACCTATGAAAGATATAATATTTAAACTAGATGAAAGTGAAACAACAAATACTTCTGCTTGGCTTGTTTCTGTGATTCAATTTGCTAAAGAAATCAATTTTTTTGATGCATTTGAATCATTTGATTTAGGTATGAAAAGTGTTCATTATACAAATATTAACAGATTACAAACTCTGGTTATTTCTATTTTAGCAGGATGCAGCTATACTAATGATATTAACGAAAAATTAGTCCCTGATACAATAGCTGCTAAACTCTTAGGAATGGACAGATTTCCTGATCAGTCCCAAATCAACCGTTTCTTAAGCAAATTTGATGAAACAAATGTGGAACAACTTGAATCTATTCATCACACTCTATTTATGGAAAATAGCCCGGCACTGTCAAACAAGGATCCTGTTATTGTAGATTTTGATATGAGTGGCCTTTTAGCAAGCGGTAAAACCTATGAATTAGCTGAAAGAGGTTATTTCCCCAGAAAAAGAGGCAAAACGGGATATCAACTATCTGCTGCTTTTGTGGGGAACACAGCTGAAACAGTTTCTATGTTTTTCGACCCGGGTAACATATCCTGTAATAGCAGGTTCAAAGATTTATTAAAGGCAACCACCTTTAAATTTAGGGAACATCTAACCGAAGGTAATCTAATTGTCAGAGCTGATTCGGGATATGGCTCTTTCGAAAATATACAACTTCTTAAAACTACAGGCGCAAAATTTATTATAAAAGGTTGTTCAACCCAACAATCAAGAAACCTTGCAAAATCAATACAGGACCATCAATGGGAAGAAATTAATATCCAAGTACATGTTGCAGAGATTCCTACTTCAACAGATCTGAGAATTATTGTTTGTGAATTCATCGGTAAGGATGGACAAATTAAATATTCCCATTTGCTTACCAACATAAAGTCCGATGAAATGGATGCAGTTGAGTTATTTCATTTTTATAATAAAAGACAAACTATAGAGGCTTTTTTTAAAACCTGTAAAAAAATATACGGCATTAAAAATTTAAGAACGTCTAAATTCTATGGCATCTATGGTTTCCTATGGTTGGTATTTATTACTCATAATCTGATTGTATTAATGAAAAACACTGCATTCAGTTCATCCAAGATTGGAAATATGGGCATTCAAACATTGGTTAAAAAGCTAGGAAATATTACTGCTAGGGTAATAGAATTTAAAAATAGCATCGAAGTCATTTTACCAAGTTTATCGGAACTGGCAAGGTTGTTTGTTAAGGCATTGCAGCCCCGTTATGTTCAATTAAGTTTATATGATTTATTGGATACAGCTTAGTTATTTGCATAGAGAATTCTAGTAAAGTACTACCAAAAAATTACTCTATTGGTAATCTGTCTATTACCTTCAGTTTTGATGACCTTTTTTAGAAGAGGGACACGGGGACGGGAGTTTTGTCCCAATATGTCAATAAGTACCAAACAGAGAGAATCGGCCAATCATGGTCGGTTCTTCTTTTTCGTTCATTTCTTTCCCGCCACTGAGCTAT
>JAAYRR010000001.1 GCA_012518675.1 Bacillota bacterium | reverse complement strand
AATGTTTCTACATTATTTATCACTGTAGGCTGCCCCCAGACACCTTTTTGCGCTGGAAAAGGCGGGCGGGGGTTGGGATCGCCCCGGGATCCCTCCACGGAGGTGATCAATGCGGTTTCTTCACCACAGACGAAGGCGCCGGCACCAACCCTGATTTCCACGTCAAAGGAAAACCCCTGTGTGAGGATATTTTCCCCCAAGAAATGGGCTTCCCGGGCCTCGCCAATTGCCGTTTCCAGCCTTTCTACAGCCAAGGGATACTCGGCCCGCACATAGATATAGCCCTGCGAAGCGCCCACGGCATAAGCGGCCAATATTAGGCCTTCAAGCACGCTGTGGGGATCGCCTTCCATAATACTGCGGTCCATGAAGGCCCCCGGGTCGCCTTCATCACCGTTGCAGATTACATATTTGGTTGCACCGGGTGTGCCCCGGGCCAGCTGCCATTTCCTGCCGGTGGGGAAGCCGCCGCCACCCCGGCCCCGCAGGCCGGAACGGTTAATTTCTTCAATAACCCCTGCCGGCGTCATTTCAGTCAGCGCTTTGGCCAGGGCTGCATAACCCTGATTGTCCCGGTAAGCGCCGATCTCCGGCGGGATTACGCCGCAATTTCTTAAAACCAGCCGCTGCTGTTTTTGAAAAAAGGCCCTCTCTGCCTGCTCTTTATTCATCGTCTGCATGCTCCTTTAAAAGCTGCTGCAGGCGTTGCAGGGTCATTTCGCCATGCAGTTCACCATCAATTTTCAAAACCGGGGCAGAGCTGCAAACCCCCATACAGTTTGAGGTAGATAAGCTGTATTTTTCATCGGCCGTTACCCCACCCGGCCGGAGCGACAGTTTATCCCTTAGATATTCCAGCAGCTCCTCCATCCCCTGCACATAACAAGCTGTGCCGCTGCAGACCTCTAAGTGGCAGCGGCCGGCGGCCTTGGTTTTAAACAGTGCATAAAAGCTGACCACACTGTAAATTTCACTTAAGGGCACATCGAGTTCATAGGCCATATGTATCAGGATCTCGCGGGGCAGGTGACCGTATATTTCCTGGGCCTCCTGCAGGGCCTTAATCAAAACGCCCCCCCGCCCTTTATATTGTTGTAGCACAGCATCCAGTTCCGGGTATTTATTTTTTGTTTTTTCACGCAGTTGCGCCGCTGTTTTTTTCAAAAGTCAAACCCCCTCACAGCTGCCTGCACAGAGCAGCCCGTACAAATAAAAAGGCCGGCAGCATACAGTTAAAGTTTGCCTCTCCGGCCACAAAAAATACATGCACAAGAACAAGCGAAAACAACCATTTTAAATTTTAAAACCTTCCAAAACTGCCCACACCCCAGAAGCCCCTGCCAGGCCTCCCCGGCCGCTCTAAAAATAATAATTTGCCACCGTTATTCATATACTTTTGTTACAACTGTTTAAATTTTATTTAATCAAAGATCACAGCATATCTTTTTCCCTTGCCCGCAATAAATTTTTTTAGGGCAATTTATTATTGGGCTATATCGGGGGGTAGAGCATCTGTTCGCCCTGTTTTGTAAGGTTCCTGCCGGTGCTCCTGACTGGGCCAGCAGAAAATTACTTGCCAACATTCGCCTGCATAAGTAATAAAGGGTTTTATATTTTTTAAAGGATTTTTCATTTGAAGGGACATAAGGAGGTCTTTTAAATGCGGTTGAATACAAATTTTCTGACGCGGACGGCGCTTTTTTTAGCGCTGACGCTGGCTGTACAAGGGCTGCGCCTGCCAACCTTTTTTACAGGCCCTGCGGTCAACCTGTTTCTGGCGCTGGCGGCAGTCTGGATCGGGATGGGCAGCGGGGTTCTTATCGGGCTGCTGACCCCCTGGGCCGCCCTGCTCTTAGGCATCCTGCCTGCCCCCTTGGCACCGGCTATCCCCTTTATCATGGCCGGCAACGCCGTTTACGCGCTTTCAATAGGGCTGCTAAACCGCACCCTGCCTGCTAAAGCCGGGGGGTTGGCCGGCGTGGCTGTGGGTTCCGCTATCAAATTTTTAGTTATCGCCGGCGCAGCCACTTACATTTTAGCGCTGCCCCCGCCCATAACAGGGGCTCTGCTCTTGCCCCAATTCTATAATGCCCTGCTGGGCGGTATACCGGCTGTCCTGATCAGCTATGCGCTGCCCCAAGGAGTAAAAGAAAACCCTGTACAGTAGGGACAGGATCTTAACTTGTAAACATATTTGTCTTTTTAATCAGGGCCGCCGGAGGGCACGCCTTTTAATCCTTCTCCCATGTCTTGTACATTTCCGGCCCGTATGAAAAAATACGGTCTACCAAAAATAAGGTTTCATGATCTTTGCTAATCAAATGCAGCTTTAATGGCTGGGCAAAACGTGCCAAATAAGGGCGGCAGGGATTGCCTTGGACAGAGCATGACGCAAATTTACACGGATCTTTATGGGCACCTGGAGCGCCCAGTTCGGGAGCAAATTGCATAAATTATTGAAGAAACTATTTGGGGCCAATAACTCTTTTTTTGTTTGTGAACAAATAATGTGAAATTAATGTGTAATTTACATGAAAAGACCCCTTTTAAAAAGGGGCTTAAGGCATGTGAATGGCGGAGAGAGTGGGATT
>JAAYRR010000044.1 GCA_012518675.1 Bacillota bacterium | reverse complement strand
TAGGGTAGCTGCCTATAAGGTTCCGCGGGCTGTGGAATTTCTTGAGGAATTACCTAAAAGTCCTACAGGAAAAATTCTCAAACGAGAAATTAAATTGTAGTGATGATGTTTTTTATGAATATCAGTTTTCTGAAATAGGTAAATAACAGACAAAAAAATTTGCCGTTTTCATAACCGGAAAAAGGATGCAGGAGATCATACAACACCCCTTCAGCCTTGGAATAACCCCGCGGCCCGGGGTACCGGTAAGTTGAACAAGCATAACATTTAGAAAAGGGAGGTATTAATGATGATTTTTGAATTAAATGATGAACAAAAGGCTATTAAAAAAATGGTCAGAGAATTTACTGAAAAAGAAATTGTTCCAGTAGCAAGGGATCTTGATGATAAAGAGGAATACCCTTTCGAAATTATTAAGAAATTAGACGAGTTGGGACTTTCTAATTTAGCGGTACCAGAAGAATATGGTGGTCCAGGGGTCGACAGCCTTTCCGCAACAATTATTATTGAAGAGCTAGCTTTTGGTTGTGCCGGCGTAGCGACTAGCGCCGCTTGCAATTCTTTGGCCCTTTACCCGCTAATTTTAGGGGGAAGCCAAAAACTCAAAGAGAAATATCTGCCTTTTATTTGTAACAACGGGAAGTTCGCATCTTTTTGTTTGACAGAACCTAATGCTGGTTCTGATGTTGGGGCAGTTTCTACTACTGCTGAAAAAAAAGGTAACGAATACATCATTAACGGTAACAAATGTTTTATTACAAGCGGAAGCCATGCTGATTATTATACGGTGTTTGCTAAAACAAACAAAAATGATCCCAAGAGTTTATCTGCTTTTATGGTGGAAGCAGACTTGCCCGGGGTAGTGCGGGGTAAAAAAGAAATTAAAATGGGAATTCGTGCTTCTGATACCGCTGAAATTATTTTTGAAGAGGTAAAAATTCCTTCAGAAAATTTGATCGGAAAAGAAGGCGATGGTTTTAGGTTGTCGATGCAAACGCTTGATATGGCCCGCCCTACCGTGGGGGCTATAGCCGTAGGGCTTGCTCAGGCAGCTTTTGAAGCGGCTGTCAGCCATGCAAAGGAAAGGGTGCAGTTTGGTCGCCCCATTGCTTACAATCAGGGAATACAATTTATTTTGGCAGATATGGCGACAGAAATTGAAGCCGCAAGGCTGCTAGTATATCAAGCCTCTTGGCTTAAGGACCAAAAAAAGCCATTTTCAAGACAATCTGCTATTTCCAAACTTTATGCAAGCGATATGGCCATGAGGGTAACTACTAATGCAGTGCAGGTCTTGGGGGGATATGGCTATTCCAGGGAATATATGGTCGAAAAATATATGAGGGATGCTAAAATAATGCAGATCTATGAAGGCACCAACGAAATACACAGGATTGTTATTGCTAATCAAATTTTGAAATAAAAGGTGTTAGTTGTCAAAAAAGCAGGGTTCCCAATATAGGCACATAAAAAACCAATTCTTTAGATGGCGGGAGCATCATTTCATAGGCATATAGGCATATAGGCATAATGTTCGAAAAGTTCCCACCATCGTTTGCCCTTGCACGAATAGTAATGAAGAATGAGAAAGGGCAAGAAAGTTTTATGCTTCTGAAAAGACATATAAGTGGGTTTTATTAAGTAATTATTTCGGAACGGAGGTTTGTTATGAGTAGAAACGTATGTATTATCGGCGGTGGAATGACGGTATGGGGTGC
>JAAYRR010000043.1 GCA_012518675.1 Bacillota bacterium | reverse complement strand
GTCCGGATGCTGCAGCCTCTTTTGCTTAATGTAATCCCCGAATCTCATATATTTTTCCTTAATTTTTTACACCCCCTTTCAGAATTTAGGATAAGCTGCTGAAAATAACTTATTTAACGCCTGCCAACTTTACCCTGGCCCGCTTATTAAGCCTTATAGCGTAATTATAAGGCAGAAAAATACCCTTGTCAAGCATTATCTTCCAGAAAAGGAAATACTGTGGGCAGATTGAAACAGTTAGGACTTCCTGTACAACCTGATAAGAACCTGAGTTTGAAGACAGTTAAAACCTTGGCTAAGAAGTATGATTTAGAGGGCAGTATTATCCATAGCGATCGTGGCATTCATTACACCAATAAAGATTTTGTGAATTTACTAGAAAAATTAAAGGTAAAGCAAAGCATGTCACGGAAGGGTAATTGTTGGGACAACGCCAAAGCCGAAAGTTTCTTTAGTCATTTTAAATGCGAAAGCATCTATTTGATGAAAGACAAGCTAGAAGATGAACATGATGTAAAACTAATTACTGATGAATACATGGATTACTGCATCAACTATAGACCCCAGAAATTTCTTGGGGGCATGCCCACAAGAACCTATAAACAGACCCAGCTAAGTATGTGAAAAAGAAGGAGATATCAACCGTACCCTAAGTGTCTACCATTAGGGGGTCACTCCAAAACGTCCCCATTGCATTTCCAATAACCGCTTTTACATTTGGATATTTTTTAAAGGCTGCTTCCAAAGCCCCGGGATCCATATTCCAGGTTTCATAGTTGCTGTCAATAAATACGGGGGTGGCGTTTTGATAGATAATGGGATTAGCCGAAGCGGAAAAGGTTAGGCTTTGGCAGAACACAATGTCCCCCTCCCCTACCCCGGCGGCTTTAAGGGCCAGGTGTATAGCCGCTGTCCCTGAAGACAGGGCTGCAGCATGTTTTGCCCCGACTTTGGCTGCGAATTCTTTTTCAAATTTATCAACGTTTGGCCCCAGGGGGGCGATCCAGTTGGTAGCGAATGCTTCTTTAATGTATTGCATTTCATAGCCTTCAGCACTCATGTGGGGCGAAGAAAGGTAGATTCTTTCTGTCATTTTTTACTTCCTTTGTTTCCTGCATTAAGTAATAAAAAAATATATAGGGGTATACTTTAGTCTACCACTAATCTATAAGATACGACATTTTCCCTTAAATTCCTTTTTTTAGTCTGTTTTTTTACAGTTTATTCTACAGTTATGCTTTTGGTTAGGTTGCGGGGGTTGTCGACGGGGCAGCCGCGGGCCACTGCGGTATAGTATGCTAAAAGCTGCAGCGGTATGACGGCCAGCATGGGCAGGAAAATGTCTGCGGTGGTGGGCAGGTAAAAGATGCTGTCTACTTCGTTTTGCAGGGCTTCCATGCCTTCCTGTACGAAGCAGAGCACATAGCCCCCCCGGGCTTTGATTTCTTTAATGTTGCTGAGCGACTTTTCCAGGACTGCTTTTTGGGTGGCCAGGGCCACAACGGGGATACCTTCGACTATTAAAGCCAGGGTGCCGTGCTTTAGTTCGCCGGCGGCATAGGCTTCGGCATGGATGTAGGAGATCTCCTTTAGCTTTAAGGCCCCTTCCAAGGCTACGGCAAAGTCTAAGTTGCGACCGATGAAGAAGGTGCTTTCCCAGCGCTTTAAGTAACCGGCGATAGCGGCGACTTCTTTTTCGCGGCTTAAAATATTTTCCACCTGGGCGGGCAGTTTGAAAAGGGCGGAACCGATTTCTTTTAGGCGTGCCGGCGGCAGGGCCTGCCGTTTTGCGGCCAGGTAGAGGGTTAGCATATAAAGGGCGAGCAGTTGGGTCAGGTAGGCCTTGGTGGAAGCCACTGCCACTTCGGGGCCGGCCCAGGTAAAAAGTACTTTGTCGGCCTCACGTGCTACGGAGCTGCCCACCACGTTGGTAATAGCCAGCACCTGTTGGCCCCTTTCCCGGGCCAGCCGCAGGGCGGCCAAGGTGTCTGCCGTTTCGCCGGACTGGCTGATGACAATGACTAAGGTCTTTGCGCACAGCAAGGGATCGCGGTAGCGAAATTCGGAGGCGACGTCTACTTCTACCGGCAGGCGCAGTATTTTTTCCATAAGGTATTTGCCCACTAAGCCGGCATGGTAGGCTGTGCCGCAGGCTATGATAAAGATTTTGGAAATATTTTCAATTTCCTGGGCTTTAAAATTCAGCTCGGCCAAGTTAATTTTTTGGCCCCCGTCTGACAGGCGGCCGCGCATGGTTTCGCGTAGGGCCTGGGGCTGTTCCATAATTTCTTTGAGCATAAAATGTTTGTAGCCGCCTTTTTCGGCAGAGGTAACGTCCCAGGTGATCTCCTGGGCTCTTTTTTGCATGACGGTGCATTCCGAATTATAGATTTTTACCGCAGAGGAGGTGATTAAAGCTGTCTCCTCGTTTTCGAGGATATGGATTTTACGGGTATGGTGCAACAGGGCGGCCAGGTCGGAACTGATAAAGTTTTCTGCTTCGCCCAGGCCGATCATCAAAGGGGTGTCCCTGCGGGCACAGATGAGCCTGTCCTTTTCCTTATGGCAGGCGGCAATGAAGGCAAAGGAGCCGGTAATCTTTTGCAGGGCTTCCTGTACGCTTTGCAGCAGGTCTCCCCGGTAGTAATGTTCAATCAGGTGGGCCAACACCTCTGTATCGGTTTCGGAGGCAAACCGGTGCCCTTCGCCTGCCAGCCAGCCGCGCAGGGGCAGGTAATTTTCAATAATGCCGTTGTGCACGATGACAAAATCGTCTGAACAGGCGCTGTGGGGGTGAGCATTGGCTTTGGAAGGGGGCCCGTGGGTGGCCCAGCGGAGATGGCCGCAGCCGGCGTTTCCGACCGGCAGGTTTGCACCCACTTCTTTTTGCAGGTCGGCCACTTTGCCTTTGGTCTTGATAATATTAATGCCGTCGGCGCCCTGCAGGGCTATCCCGGCCGAGTCGTATCCCCTGTATTCCAACTTTTGCAAACCTGCAAGCAGCAGCGGGTAAGCCTGCCTTTTCCCTATGTACCCGACGATTCCAGACATATTCATTCCTCCGGTTTTTTATCGCTAATTGATTTTAATGGGTTTTCCGGCTTAGGAAAGGGCGCCCATTTCCTGTTTGATAACTTTGGCCAACACCTGGGAAAGTTCTTTTAAAAGGGCCTTGTTTTGGCCTTCCAACATGATGCGGATAAGCGGCTCTGTGCCGGAAGCCCGCACCAAAACCCTGCCCCGGCCGCTTAATTGTTTTTCGGCCTGCCTGATAGAGGCTTTGATGTGGGGGTTTGTTTCCCACCCGCTTTTATCTTCCACCCGGCAGTTCACCTGCAGTTGGGGCAAGCGGGGCATAATAGCCGCCAAGGCGGACAGCGGTGCGTTTTTTGCAATCATCACCCGCAGGAGCTGGAGTGATGATAAAAGCCCGTCGCCCGTGGGCAGCAGCTCGCCAAAGATGATATGGCCGGATTGTTCTCCTCCCAAGGCATAACCGCCGCGCTGCATTTCGGCAAAGACATAGCGGTCACCCACCCGGGTGCGCAAAACAGCAAAACCTTTTTCGGCCCCGGCTAAGTCCAAACCGCCGTTGCTGAGCACTGTAGCCACAATTTTTTGGCCGGGCAGCCGGTTTTTCTCCAAAAGGTAGGCGGCACAGACCGCCATGATTGCATCGCCGTCGACCACCGCTCCTTTTTCATCGACGGCAATGAGCCGGTCGCCGTCGCCGTCGAAAGCCAGCCCCAGATGCGCCTTTTCCTGCAAAACAGCCTGCTGCAGCAGGGAGGGGTCTGTGGAACCGCAGTTTACGTTTATTTTTTCGCCGTCGATGGCGTTATTGTAGGGGAAAACCCGGGCCCCCAGTTCCTGGTACAGGTGCGGGGCAATTTTAGCCAGGGAACCGTTGGCGCAGTCTAAAACAACCCGCAGGCCCTGCAGGGGAGGGGCGTTTTTTTTCAAAAATGCAAGGTAATCCTTCACAGCCGCTGCGGCCTGCCAGGAACGCCCGATCGCCAGGCCTGTGGGGCGGGGCAGGTTATCTTCGGCCTGGAAATAAAGCCTGGCGGCCTCTTTTTCCTCTGCCTCGCTAAATTTATGGCCTTGGCTGTTAAAAAATTTTAGGCCGTTGTCTCCCACCGGGTTGTGCGAGGCAGAGATCATCACCGCCCCGGCAGCCCCTAAGTGCGCGGCCAGGTAAGCTACGGCCGGGGTCGGCAGCACCCCCAGAAGCTGCACATCTGTACCGGTAGAAGTGATGCCGGCCGTCAGCGCCCCTTCGAGCATGCTGCCGGAAAGGCGGGTATCACGTCCCAATAGAAAAAAGCGGCGGTGGCCCGGCCGGGGTTTTGCGTCGGCCGGCAAGGAGGCTGCAATGCGCCCCATTTTAAAGGCCAGCTCGGGCGTCAGCTCTATGTTGGCCACG
>JAAYRR010000042.1 GCA_012518675.1 Bacillota bacterium | reverse complement strand
CTATAGCTTTCCCCCTGTACCCCTGCAAGAGGGCATAACCCCGGATTTCTTGGATCATCTCCACAATGTCTTCTTCTGTTACCGGCAGGATTCTAAAAGAAACGTCTTGCAGTACCTCTACAAAAACCCCGCCCAAGCCGAACATCAGGACCGGCCCAAAGGTCGGATCACGGCTGATGCCCACAATGGCTTCCAGCCCGGGCGGGGCCATTTTTTGCACAGCGACCCCGACCAGTTTTTTGTCGGCAAACGTTTTGTCGATTTCCTGGTAGGCTTTTTCCACGGCGGCGGCGTTTGCCAAATTTAGTTTGACACCGCCTGCATCCGATTTATGTACAATTTCCGGCGATAAAACCTTTAACACTACCGGGAAACCCATTGATTCTGCAAGCGTGACAGCTTCAGTTGCAGACTGGGCAAGGGCGGCACCGCTGGTAGGTATACCTATTTTTTCCAGTACCTGTTTACATTCATGCTCCAGCAAGTAGGTTCTTTTTTCTTTCCGGGCCTTACTGACAGTCTTATTCCAAAGGGCGTCCATTTTTTTCCTCCCGTTTAATTCTCCGCCGGCAGGTAAGAAAGCGGCCTGACTTTGTTTCTGATCCCGCGGCCTGAACCTGCTGTTTATGGTGTCGATTTATAATCTGTTAGGTTTTTCAGTTGTATTTATTTTCCCTGAAATAATGAAAAATAGCAAGGGATATAAGTCTGAATGGTAATTGATCTTTTTATCCTTGCTATTTTAAACAGGGCCTGATTTTTAAAAAACAGATGAATAAGCGCTAGTCGAGCATTTTACTGATGCATTCCTGGCAGATAATCCTGCCGCTAAATTGCTTGGTGCCGGTTGCGTTGCCGCAGAAGATGCAGGCCGGTTCATATTTTTTTAGGACAATTCTTTCCCCGTCCACATAAATTTCCAACGCATCTTTAACGCTGATCCCCAAAGTCCTGCGCAGTTCAATCGGGATTACAACCCTGCCTAGTTCATCAACTTTTCTGACGATGCCGGTTGATTTCATGGTTTTCCCCTTTCTTTTATGATTTTCGACAAATAACTACAACATATTACATTTAGTATACCAGTAATTCCCATGATATGCAATACCTTTCAGGACAAAAAAGTAAATTATGTCTAAAAAAGTAGTAGCTTGTAGATGTATCCTCCATTTACTGTTAAAAAATTGAAAGAAGCGGGGGTAGGGCACTTGTGCGAGACAGGTTTTTCGCTGTTTTCGGAATCGCTATGACACGCTCATTGGTATAACTTCCTTTGCAAGACTAAGTGCCGGACTGCCTGCAGGCAGGTTGGGCAGGTGTCGGACATTTCAAGGGAGCTTTTGCGTGTTGATATACTTAACTATGAATAGCCGGAACCAAGCCAGCCCCCGGCAGCAAAGTTTTATATAAGCGCTCTAGTTTTTGCGCGGCCGTCGTCCGGCCGGGGCAGCGGGGAGGGCCAAAAAAATGGCAAATTTGCCTTTAAAAAATTTATATGGTATAATTTTAAATCAGAATTCGGCTGTTTGTTTTATCAGGAAACATGCGTGAGGCTAAGAAAACATGAGCTTTATTGAGAAAATTCTTTAGCAGGTTTCCATGTTATCTGCGAATTATCTGCCCAGAAGGGGGTTAATCTGCTTCATGTCTGCTAAAACCTTCTATATTACCACCCCCATTTATTACCCCAGTGACAAATTGCATATCGGCCACTCTTATACTACTGTAGCGGCTGACGCCCTGGCCCGGTTTAAAAGGTTGACCGGTTATGATGTGCGTTTTCTGACCGGCACGGACGAACATGGCCAAAAAATTCAGCGCAGCGCTGCCGAAGCCGGCATGGAACCGCAGCAATTTGTAGATGAAATAGTTTCCTGGATCGAGGAGCTTTGGTCGGCTTTGGATATTTCCTACGACGATTTCATCCGCACGACAGAACTGCGTCATGCCCAGGCTGTGCAGGATATCTTTGAAAAACTTTACCGGCAGGGGGATATTTACAAGGGCCGGTATGAAGGCTGGTATTGCACGCCTTGCGAATCTTTTTGGACGGCCCGGCAGGTGGAAGAGGGCAACTGCCCCGATTGCGGCCGGCCGGTGGAAATGGTAGCCGAGGAGGGGTATTTTTTCCGGATGTCTAAGTACGCTGAACGGCTTTTGGCATATATTAACACACATCCGGAATTTATTCAGCCGCCGGCACGTAAGAATGAAATGATTAATAATTTTTTAAAACCCGGGCTGGAAGATCTCTGTGTCTCCCGGGCAACCTTTGATTGGGGCATACCGGTTCCCTTTGCCCCGCGCCATGTCATCTATGTCTGGCTGGATGCGTTAAGTAACTATATTACCGCCTTGGGATATACTTCCGGGGATGAAACCCTTTTAAACAAATACTGGCCGGCGGACGTGCAGCTGATCGGCAAGGAGATTGTCCGTTTTCATACAATCTACTGGCCTATTTTTTTAATGGCGCTCGGTCTGCCCCTCCCCAAGCAGGTTTTCGGCCATGGCTGGCTGATTATGAAGGAGGGGAAGATGTCGAAATCCAAGGGGAATGTTGTTGACCCCATGGCTTTGATTGCCCGCTACGGTTCTGACAGCGTGCGCTATTTTCTTTTGCGGGAAATTCCCTTTGGCCATGACGGGGTTTTCAGCAATCAAGCACTGTTGCAGCGCATCAATACCGATTTGGCCAATGATTTGGGCAACCTGCTTAGCCGGACGCTGACGATGATCGAACGCTTTTTTGCAGGTATTATTCCCGGCCCGGAAGAGGGCCGTGCGGAGGCCAGCGATCGTGAACTGCGGGAGCTCGCCCTGGCTACGCCGGCACAGATGGAGGCGCAGATGAACGGGCTGCAGCTTAGCGGGGCCCTGGAAACCCTGTGGGTATTGGTCAGGCGCTCCAATAAATATATCGATGAAAATGCACCCTGGGTGCTGGCCAAAGAAGAGGCAAAAAAGGGCCGGTTGGGAACTGTACTTTATAATTTAGGTGAAGTCCTGCGCTTTATCAGCGTTTTACTGCAGCCTTACATGCCCCGGACACCGGGACGTATGTGGTCCCAGTTGGGAATTGAGGCCCAACCGGAACTGCACACCTGGGAAAGCCTGGGCCGGTGGGGAGCCTTATTGCCGGGAACAAAAGCTGAGCGCACCGATGATCTTTTCCCCCGGCTGGACATTAAAAAGGAACTGACCGCGTTGTTGGGGGGGCAGGGGATGGGCGCAGAAAAGCAGGAGGCGGCCCCTGCAGTGGAAAAAACTGCAGGCAAGGGTCAAAGTGGTCATAGAGAAGATAAAGAAGATAAAAAGGGCAGGAGGCCAAAAACTGTGGGGACAATCACGCTTGATGATTTTGTCCGCGTTGAAATTCTTGTCGGTGAAATAGTGGCGGCAGAACCGGTGCCCAAAACAGATAAGTTGCTTAAATTGGTGGTCGATTTGGGGGTAGAAAAACGGCAGGTGGTGGCGGGTCTGGCCGAACATTATCAGCCGGAGGAAATTACCGGTAAAAAGACTCTTTTTGTAGCCAATTTAAAACCGGTAAAAATTCGCGGCATACTTTCCGAGGGGATGGTTTTAGCAGCTACAAGCCCTGCCGGGGAGGTTCTTCTGACCGCCGTTGACGGTGACCTGCCGGCAGGGAGCAAAATTTCATGAATAAATATTTAAAGAAGTTGCCTGCACTGGTGGACAGCCATGCCCACTTGGATTTTAAAAATTTTAACCGGGATCGGGATGCTGTGATCCAGCGGGCGGTGGATTATGGTTTAAAATTGGTGGTTAACGTTGGTTTCAACATGCCTTCCTCGCGGGAGGCCGTAGCCTTGGCCGAAAAGTACCCGTTGGTGTATGCAGCGGTCGGCGTACATCCGCATGACGCCGCCAACGTGCCGGATAACTACCTGGCAGAAATGCAGGAAATGGCCCGGCACCCCAAGGTGGTGGCTTTTGGTGAAATGGGGCTGGACTATTACCGGGATCGTTCCCCCCGCTGGCAGCAGTGGGCTGTTTTCAGCCAGCAGTTACGGTTGGCCAGGGAGGTAAACCTGCCGGTAGTGATCCATTCACGTGACGCCCATCCGGAAACCCTTGCGCTTTTGGAGGAAGAAGGACTTCCCGCGGCCGGCGGGGTAATGCATTGTTTTTCCGGTGATTTGGCCTTGGCGGAAAAGGTGATTGCCATGGGCCTGTATGTTTCGATCGCCGGTCCGGTGACCTATCCCCGTAACCATGCTTTAAAACAGGTGGCTGCCTCCATACCGGGGGAATGGCTGCTGGTGGAGACAGATGCCCCGTTTTTACCGCCCGGGCCCTGGCGGGGAAAAAGAAACGAACCGGCCTATACAACTTTCATTGTGGAAAAAATTGCGGAGCTGAGAGGTACAACTGCAGAAAAAATAGGGCAGGCCTGCCTGGAAAATGCCCGGCGCTTATTTTCCCGGGTCCGGGTGGAAGATTAGGAAACGCCAAACGAAGGAGGAGGCTTGATCAATGAGCAGATTCTTTTCGTTTTCAACGCTCCCAAAATTCTGCAGGCAAAATATTTTTCAGATGCGGCCAAAATCTATACTTTGTGTCTACCTCTGCTCGTGTGTTTTGTTATTAACCCTTAGCCTATGTTTTTACCGCCTGTTTCATACTGTAGAGGTTACGATTGACACCGGCAAGGAGGTTTGCCGGGTGCATGCCAAGGCGGGGCAGAAAGTTGCAGACCTGCTGACAGAACAGGACATTACCTTAGGGGACTATGATCTGGTTTCCCCGGGGTTGGAAGAATATCTGGAGGATGGCTGGCAGGTTTCCATTCAAAGAGCCAAAACGATCACTATAACCACGGATACAGGCAGTTTCAGGCATCATAGCCACGCTGCGACGGCCTTTGGGGCTTTTAAGGAACTGGGTATTCCCCTGACGGGCGGTTTTGTTTTTGAACCGGAACCGGAGGCGGCACTTTATTCCGGGCAGGAAATATTTCTTTTCCGCCGGGAAGAAGTTGTGGAAACTTTTCAGGAAACGATCCCCTATGAAATAAAAAAGAAAGATGACGGCCGCCTTTTAACCGGGCGGCAAAATGTTTTACAGGCGGGGCAGGAAGGCAAGAAGGAGCTGCAGTTCAGGGTGGTTTATGCCGGGGGGAGAGAGCTGCTGCGCAAACTGATCAAGGAAACTGTGCTTTCACAACCGGTGCCCCGGGTTATAGCGGTGGGCACCAAAGCAAAAAGTTCCCCGACGCCTGCCAAGATAATGCTGGCTTCCCGGTCTGCCGGGGGTGGAGGGATTGAAGGTCTGGCCTCCTGGTATGGGTCCAAATTTCATGGCAGAAGAACCAGCAGCGGGGAAATTTTTGACCAGCATGCTTACACTGCAGCACACTGTTATCTGCCTTTTGGCACGCTCGTGCAGGTTACCTACCTGCGGACGGGTAAAAGTGTAACCGTGCGTATTAACGACCGCGGGCCACATTCCCCGGAACGGATTATTGACCTTTCCAGCGCTGCTGCCGGGGCCATCGGCTTAAAATCACACGGTGTAGGCCGGGTCCGGGTTGAAATACTGGCAAAACCCTAGCTGGGGGCAGGCCAACCGGGGGGGCGTCCCTGCCGGTTGGCGGGCAGGCTGGCAGAATACTGTCCAACCAAAAAAATTTAAGAACAGGGCAACAGGCACCGGTATTTTGATGGCCGGTGCTATTTTTATTTTTTTAAGGTATAGAAATGCTTTTTTCTGCACAAGATAACCTTTGTACATGTTTAGCACCTTCTAGAACCGCCCGCAAGGGCAAATATTTTACAGGAGGAAATCAAGGTTATTATGGAAGAGAGCGAAGCTATACCTATATTTGAGCGGGGGACGAGCGGGGACTATAAAAAGGAACGTTGTGCAGGTTGGAAAGCAGCTGTTGTTTTTTTACCCCTGTTCCTTTTGTTGTTGCTGTGTTTTTACTTTTGGCAGCAAAAAACTGTGATTGTGGTGGAGGAAAATGAAAGGAAACAGTTTTCGACCTTTAGCCGGACAGTCGGTGAATTTTTGGAAGAAAATAAACTACAGGTAGGAAAATATGATCAGCTTATTCCCGGCTGGGAAGAAAAGGTTGTGCATGGGCAGATCGTCAGCATCAAAAGGGCTTTTCCCATAACCATGGCAGTCGACGGGTATTCCTGGCAGGTATGGACCTGTTCGCTGACGGCCGCAGATCTTTTAAGGGAACTGGGGGTTGAACTGCAGGGCCGGGTAAGTATTTTTCCGGGACCGGGCACTATTTTAAACCCCCCGGGCCGGCAAAGGGTCCGGATGGTGCAGGTTGCACGGGGGGAACGGGAGGGGCTGCCCCCGGTTGTGGATTGCCGGCCAAGGGTTCCGGGGAACGTTTCTTACAGGTCGCTTGTCGGGATCCCCTTAAATATGGAAAACAGAAGGTCGGTTTTCGGGGAAGCGGCTGCTGTAAAAGCAGCCTCTTTGCAGGTGGGAAAAGGGGCGTACCCAACCAGGACAATTTCTGCCCTGGCTGAAAAGAAAATATTTCCGGTAGAAACAGCTTCCGCGGCGGCAAACGAAGCAACGGGTTTAACAGTAATCAAAACAATTTCCCGCGGCGGCCGGGACTGGGGAATTAAGGAAGTAATGGAAGTGACCGCTACAGCTTACTGCCCGGGAACGGCGGCAGCCGGATGCCCTATCGATGCCCGCGGGGCATCACAGTGCACAGGTTTTTACAACGACGGTTATACTGCCACCGGTGTCCCGGCTGTAGCCGGTGATGGGAGCAAGGCCAACCCCCACCTGATCGCCGTCGATCCGGCAGTCATTCCTTTAAAATCCTTAGTTTATATGGAAGGTTACGGTTTTGCCCGGGCCGAGGATACCGGCTCGGCGATTAAGGGTAAAGCCATTGATCTTCTTTTTCAAAAGCACAAAGACGCCTGGAATTTTGGCCGTCAGAAACTAAAAATATACCTTTTGCCGGAATCTGTAGAATAAAGGAAATAATTTTGCAAAAAACAAGAAAAAATGACAGGCCTTTTTTCATTGACAGGCTGATTTTCTTGTGATACAGTAATTCCGGTGAGTCCCAACCTCACGGATTTAAATATTTTAGGGGGTATGTTTTTTTATGTTGGGTACAGTGAAGTGGTTCAACAAAGAAAAGGGTTATGGGTTTATCGAAAGAGACGACGGCGGCGATGTGTTTGTCCACTATTCTGCCATTCAGGAAGAAGGATTTAAATCCCTTGCTGAGGGTGAAAAAGTTGAATTTGAAATCGTGGAAGGGGATAGGGGACCGCAAGCAGCCAACGTTGTAAAGATTTAATCTGTGGGGTGCGGGACGACGGTTAATACTAAATTATTACAATTTACCACTACTTCCGCAAAATAAATGGGGGCAAAACGCCCCCATTTTTTAATAGTTGACAAAACAGCATTTTTCTTATAAAAAAGTTCGGTGCAGGGAAGCCAGGGAAGGATTTTTTTACTAAACAGGGAATACTAGAGTGTTAATCAGCCGCAAAGAATAGTAGTTTGCAGGAAGGGGAGATTGGCGTGCAGATCAATGTTCGTGGTAAAAATGTGGAAGTTACCCCGGCTTTACAGGAATATGTAGTCAAAAAACTGCGTAAACTGGAAAAATATTTTAACACCCAGGCTGAAGCACAGGCTACCCTGGATGTTGTCCGGGAGGACCATATTGTCGAAGTAACTATTTCCTTCAACGGTTTGTTGTTGCGGGCGGAAGAAGCGACGGGGGACATGTATGCCTCCATCGACTTGGTTGTGGATAAGTTGGAGCGCCAGATGCATAAGCACAAGACCAGGATTAACCGCAAGTTAAGGCAACAGGGGCTGAAGGAACTGGGTGAAAAACTGGCCGGTTTGGGTAAAGCCGAAAAAGAAACGGCTGAACCCCGTGTGGTCAGAATGAAAAGTTTTGTAATGAAGCCGATGCCCATGGAAGAGGCTATATTGCAACTAGATCTCTTGGGACATGATTTTTATGTTTTTACCAACGCAGACACAGAAGAAATAAATGTATTATATAAACGCAAAGACGGCAATTACGGGTTGATTGAACCCGCCTAAGGTTGCTAAAATTTTCGAACTTAAAATACCGGCGGCAGCCGGTTTTTTTCCACAAGGTAGCTGATTTTTTTTAGAAAGGGTGGGGGAGGGATGCAGGCGAAAGTCAGTGTGGTTATCTGTGAAGGGGGCAGCCCCGGCAGTGAGGTTGAACGCCTGCTGGTTAAGGTGCGCCATGCCGTGTTGCTGGACAACCTTGAAAAAATGAAGCAGGTGGCTGCTTTTGGTTCATTTTACCTGTTGACTAATTATCCTGGACTGGCAGCGGAAGCGCAGTCCTTAGGGGTAAAAATCTACTTAAACGAACTGACGGAGGAACAGTTTCATTTTGGAGCCGAGCTGGCCGCACTGATCAATTTAGAACAGTTGGAAAATGTTTTCTATATGGGCGGGGCCGGCATTCCTTTGGTGACCGTCCCCGAACTGCAGGAGATCTGCACTTTACTGTTAGGCGCCCGGGAGATAATCTATGCCAACAACGTTATGTCTGCCGATGTGATCGCCTTTAAACCGGGCCGCCTGATCAATGAAATTGTGCTGCCGGCGATGGATAATGTCTTGGGAATGTCGCTGCGGGATGAAGCTGGTGTGGAGCAGCGGCTGTTTCGCAATACGGCGGGGCTGCTTTTTGATCTGGATACACCGGCGGATCTGCTGATTTTGGCAGGGAGCCCCGCTGCCGGTCCGCGGACCCGCCGGGTGCTGGACGCGATGAATTTAGATCTTTCCCGTCTGGAAAGGGCCAAAAAAGTTCTGGCCGGAGATTATGAAGAAGCGATCCTTTTGGGGCGGGTGGGGGCCCCGGTAATTGCCCACATCAATCAAAACTTAAAGCTGCGCCTGCGTGTTTTTTCGGAGGAGCGGGGCATGAAGGCCCTGGGACGGGAAGAAAAGGGAGAAGTGGTTTCCTTGATGGGGTTTTTCCTGGAAGAGGTCGGCCCCCAAAGATTTATGCGCTATTTGGAAAAGGTGGCCCAGTGCGCTTTTCTGGATACGCGGGTGCTAATGTCGCATCTTTTGGGGCACAGGCCGACAGCAGAGGACCGCTTTTTTTCAGACTTAGGTTACTGGCAGGAAATTAAAAACCCTGTGATCCGGGAATTTACCAAAGCGGCAGTAGAGGCTGCAATACCGATCCTTTGCGGGGCGCATTCCCTTATTCTAGGGGGGCTGTGGGCCTTGGTGGATGAAATTGGGCCCACGCATCATCATTACCGGCCTTGAAGATAGCAGGGAGGATGGCCGGTGGGTTGCGCTGGCCACCTTTATCCCTACCTTGCCCCCATTTATTGCTATTTGGATGAAAGCCCTATAACAATTTTTTTGCAAAGGAAGGATTGCTGTTAAAAAACGGCTGCTGGCCCAAATTAAACCCCGAATAAACATTAAATTGCTGCCAGAGGGAAAAATAATTTTCCACGATAGTTATTATCCAATTTGGCAGGTTCTGAATATTTACCGGAGGAAGTGAACTGGAAATGAAGCTGTACGATCTCGCCCGGCTTTCCGGGCCGGAATACAAGGAACTGCTGCAGCGGGCTGAGGCCGACATCAGGGCACATGCCGGCCTTGCCGACGAAGTGATTCGGCGCGTCCAAAAAGAGGGTGACAAGGCGGTTCTGGATTACACCCTTCAGTTTGACGGCGTTTCACTGAAGGCGGCGGACTTAAGGGTGCCTGCAGAGGAGCTTGCCGCCGCTTACCGGCAGCTTGACTCTGAAACAAGGGAAGTCCTGGAATATGCTGCGGCAAACATTAAAAAATTTCACCGGCAGCAGTTGCCGCAGGAAATGTGGCTGCAGGAGATCGACCAGGGGCTGTTGGCCGGGGAAAAGGTGACCCCTATTTCAGATGTCTGTCTTTATGTTCCCCGGGGGAAGGGCAGCTTCCCTTCGGTTATGCTTATGTTGGGCGTGCCGGCTGCCATTGCCCAGGTGCCCCGCATTGTGGTCTGCACACCCCCTGGGGAGGGCGGCCAAATAGAAACGGCCACCCTTGCCGCTGCACATATTGCCGGCGTGCGGGAGCTTTACCGGGTGGGGGGGATGCAGGCGATCGCCGCCGTTGCCTTCGGCACGGAAACGATCCCCCGCTGCCGCAAAGTGATCGGTCCGGGCAACGCCTATGTTAATGCAGCCAAGCGGCAGCTTTACGGGGTTTTGGATGTGGGCCTGCCGGCGGGCCCCAGCGAGGCAATCATCCTGGCGGACGAGACAACAAAGCCGCGCCTGGCGGCGCTGGATCTGATGATTGAGGCAGAGCACGGGCCGGATTCGGCGGCGCTGCTGGTCACCCATGAGCGGGAGTTGGCGCAGAAAGTGGCGGCTATTGTGCCGGCGCTGTTGCCCAAACTGCCTGCGGAAAGGCGCAGCTACATTGAAACCGTGTTAAATAATTATGGCGGCATTGTTTTAACCGCAAGCCTGGAGGAATCAATCCGCTTTGTGAACGATTATGCCCCGGAACACTTAGAGGTCTTAACGGCTGAACCCCTGGCCCTGCTGCCGCAAATTAAAAATGCCGGTGAAATAATGCTTGGCTTTCATACGCCGATGACCCTTTCCAACTTTATATTGGGGCCCAACGCTGTCTTGCCCACCGGCTCCTTTGCCCTGACCTATTCCGGTGTTTCCGTCCATGATTTTCTAAAACGCTCCGCCTTCGGCTATGTAACGCCGGCAGGATTTCAAAAAGTAAAGGATACTGCCGCCCGCTTTGCAGAACTGGAAGGTTTCTGGGCACACGCCCAAGCTGTAAGGGAAAGGGAGTAGCCGGTAGCCCTGCAGCCCGGGGGAGGGCGCAAAGGGTGCCGGCCGGTGTGGCAAGGCCCGCCCAAACCTACCTTTCTAGCCGGTGTCACAGGGATGGTTTGGAACGCTGAAAAAGTCCCCTTTTCAACCTTCTGTCAAAAGTTGGGGATCTGTAAGCCATTGAATACCCTGTCTTTTATAATTTTGTTCCGGGTTGGTACCGGGGGAATTCATCCTTTTTCAGTGGTTTCGGACGGTTCCCTTCACACCCGGGCATCCTGTTACCGGTAGACAAAGACCGTCCCTGTGTTTGCCCCGGTTGTTGACCTGGCCTTGTTACCCGTCCATTTTAAGAATAAAGGAGGTGTACCGGCCGGGCTTTTGTGCTGCCCCGCCGGGAAAATTTGCTAGTTAGATGTGAACGAAAGACTGCTGAATCTGCAATTGTTGTTGAGCTCGACTTTGGGCCCCGTCATGCCGCCCCCAAAGAGGGACTGCAGACGCCTATGCCTTTTTTTAACCATATGTTGGAACATCTTATCTGGCGGGGGGAATTTAATTTAAAGGTAGAGGTGGAGCTGCAAGATTTTTACCTGTCCCATGTGATCTGTGAGGATATTGGCCTGACCGTGGGTACGGCTGTGAGGGAATATGTGGAAAGAAGGCTTTCTGCCGGCCTGGTCGGTTATGGTTTTGCCCTGGCGACAATTGACGAAGCGTTGGCGCGGGCTGTCATCAGCTTTGAAAACAGAGCTTACCTCGATTTAACCCATGCCGGCATCACCATCCCCGTGCAAACGGAAAATACCAACTCGGAAGATTTACAGGCTTTCCTGGAGGGTTTTGTACAGGGGGCACGCTGCACCCTGCACCTAGATCTTTTAAAAGGGCTCAACGGCCACCATATTTGGGAGGCAATTTTTCGCTCTTTGGGCGGCGCCCTTTTTGCAGCCTTGCAGCCCCGGGAATGGCGCAAGGGGATGACGGCCGGCGTGGCGGGGCCCATCCAAATTAACCTTTCAACCGACGGCGGGTTTTAAGCGGTAGCACAGTTGTTTGCCTTAGGCTCTGCCCAGGGGTTTTGAGGACCGGCTACAGGGCCGGCGGCTGTGCCAGTTGCGGCGGCTGTTAACCTGCATACCCCAAAAACAGCAATTAAACGGGTAAACATTATTCCCGGGCAGTTTGCACACGGCCTGTCGTCCTTTTTTGCCTGTGATTTTGGGATCAGCCACAGGGTATGTGCCGGCGGTAAGTCTGCAGTTGGAATCTAGCAATGTCTTTGGGAGGCGGTTTTTGTGAATGGAACTGCAAACAGGGGTAAAATTATATTTGATATGGATGGGGTTATTACCGGGGAGGACCGCTACTGGGATGCGGCGGCGCTGACAGTATGGGAGCTGCTCTATAGCAATCGCTACCTGGGACTGGCCCGCCGCCCCGGGCTACTGGATTTTAAAACCAGGGTAAGCTCCCGGGAAATCGCGGCTTTACGCCGGGTTATTTTTGCTGAAGATAAGGTGATCACCTTTTTTAAACAGCGGGCTGTAAATTCCAATTGGGACCTGGCTGCGCTAACTTTTGTTAACCAGTTGCTGTCTTTGTGCCGGGTTTTGAAAGAATGGGAACAGGAGGACACTGCCCTTTTGTTTACAGCGCTATTTAAGGGAGAAGTTTCTTTTACCGGGTTTTTGCGGGGCCTGGCCCGTTCTTTAAAATCTATGGGAAGGGCCTGGAGCCCGGATTTTGGCTCCGTTTTGCATACCGGAATTACCGCTGCCCGGGGGGAGCCCCTGCCGGCACAATTTTTTGCCCGTTTGCCCGGTGGGGAAGGGAAACCCGCCAGCCGGGTGCTGATTGCTGCCTCCGCCCTGTGGATAGGGGTCCGCGATGTATTCCAGGAATGGTATTTGGGGGAGGAACGGTTCCGGGATGTTTTCAAGCGGGCACCGGGAACCCCCGGTAAAAAAGGGCTGATATATGCCGAAACGCCGCTGCTGCCTGCAGCAAAAATTACGGCTGCTTTGCGCAGTTTACAGGCACAGGGCTGGACGCTGGGCATTGCTACAGGAAGGCCCTTTCATGAACTGCGTCACCCCCTAAAAGCGATGGGTATCTGGAACTTTTTTGAACCGGCAGCGATTGTAACCTTTAATGAGGTGTGCAAGGCAGAAAAGGCTTTGCAGGAAATACAGCCGGGTATCTCCCTTGGTAAACCGCACCCCTTTTCTTTTCGCCGGGCTTACTGGGGTCCCCGTTACAGCGACCGGGAACTGGTGTTTTCCCCTCCTCCGGCGCCGCCACCCGGAAACTGCTGGGCCGTGGGGGATTCCTTGGCAGATCTTTTGTCTGCCCGGGAAATGGGGGCACTTTTCGCTGCTGTGCTGACCGGCCCGGGCGGTGCCGCCGGCAGCGCCCTTTTCAAACAGGAGGGCGCCCGGACGGTGCTGCCGGATATGACCCGCCTGCCTGCTTACTTGGCCCGCTATTATGCGCCCGGCGGCTGATTCCCGCCGGGCACCGCCGCTTGTATTTTCCCCCTGATTTTAGTAAAATGATTTTACTGCGCCAGGCAGGCCACTTTTAAATGCTGCCTGGGATGCAAGGGCGCTGTCCCGGCGCCGTTATTTGTGGTAAAATATAGGAAAGTGTGGTAAAATCAGGTTTTAAATCTTTGTGTTTCTCAAACGGGGAGGAGTTTTAATGCGTCGCCTGCTTACAAGAATATTTGGGGATCCCTATGAAAAAGAAGTTAAAAGACTCTGGCGCCATGTGGAGGCGGTCAGTTCCCATGCAAAACGCATGGAAACCCTGCGCGACGACCAATTTACGGCCTGTACAGCAGAATTCAGGGAACGGTTGGCACGGGGGGAGCCCTTGGACGATCTCCTGCCGGAAGCCTTTGCGCTGGCCCGTGAAGCAGCCTGGCGAATATTGGGGATGCGCCCCTTTGATGTTCAGGTTTTAGGCGGTGTGGTTTTGCACCAGGGCCGCATTGCTGAAATGAAAACCGGGGAAGGGAAAACCCTGGCGGCAACACTGCCGGCATACCTGAACGCCCTCACAGGGAAAGGTGTGCACATCGTTACTGTAAACGACTACCTGGCCAAACGGGACCGGGAATGGATGGGGCCGGTCTACGAATTCCTGGGTTTATCCGTGGGGGCGATTGTGCACGGGCTGGATGCCCAGGAGCGTCAAGCGGCCTATGCGGCAGATATAACGTATGGGACAAACAACGAATTTGGTTTCGATTATTTACGCGACAACATGGTTATTTATAAGGAACATTTGGTGCAGCGCCCTTTGCATTATGCTATCGTTGACGAGGTGGACAGCATCCTTGTTGACGAGGCGCGCACCCCGCTGATTATTTCCGGGGCGGGTGAAAAATCGGCGGCTTATTACGAACAATTTGCTGCTTTTGTACCCCAGCTGCAGCCGGACGTTGACTATGAAGTTGATGAAAAGGCACACAATGTGGAACTGAATGAGAAAGGTTTTGCCAAGGTTGAAAAATTTTTAGGCCTGCAAAATTTAGAGGAAGCGGAACAGCGGGATGAAATTGAAAACCATGTCCGCCAAGCCTTAAAGGCCCACGTCCTCATGAAAAGGGACCGGGACTATGTAGTGAAAGACGGCGCAGTGATCATCGTCGATGAATTTACGGGGCGGTTGATGTTTGGCCGGCGTTACAGTGAAGGTTTGCACCAGGCTATCGAAGCGAAGGAAAAAGTGAAGGTGGCCCGGGAAAGCCGCACCCTTGCTTCGATTACCTTTCAAAACTATTTCCGTATGTATGAAAAATTGGCCGGCATGACGGGGACTGCAGTGACAGAAGAGGAAGAATTCCAAAAAATTTACGGGATGGATGTGGTCATCGTGCCTACGAACGTAGCGATGATCCGCCAGGATCTGCCCGATGCCATCTACCGTACAGAGCGGGCTAAATTTCAGGCGGTGGTGGAAGAAATTGCCGCCCTTCATGCTGAAAAGCAGCCAGTTTTAGTGGGGACGATCTCCATTGAAAAATCGGAAGAACTGAGCCGCCTGCTGGCCAAAAAAGGCATTAAACATCATGTCCTCAATGCCAAGCACCACGATCGGGAGGCCGAAATTGTCGCCCAGGCGGGCCGGATTGGTGCAGTAACCATCGCTACCAACATGGCCGGGCGGGGAACCGATATTGTGCTGGGAGGCAACCCGGCTTTTCTGGCCCGGCAGGAAATGCGCAAGCAGGGCTATACACCGGAGGTGATTGCCGGGGCTGTCGAATTCGGGCCCTGTGACGAAGAGGTGGCTGCGGCGCGGCAGGTTTACCAGGAACTGCAGGCCAAATACAAAAAGGCGGCCGAGGAAGAATATGAAAAGGTTGTGAAAGCAGGTGGGTTGCAGATTATCGGCACGGAAAGGCATGAGTCACGGCGCATTGACAACCAGCTCCGCGGGCGGTCCGGCCGCCAGGGCGATCCCGGGGCCTCCCGGTTTTTTATCTCCCTGGAAGATGATCTGATGCGCCTTTTCGGTTCGGACAATGTCAGCTCCATCATGGAACGGCTGGGCTTGGAAGAAAATGTGCCGATTGAACATCCCATGATCTCCCGGGCGATTGAAAACGCCCAAAAGAAAGTGGAAGGGCGCAACTTTGAAATGCGCAAACATATCCTGGAATATGACGATGTTCTCAATCAGCAGCGGGAGGTCATCTACCGGCAGCGCCGCCAGGTGCTGGAGGGCGAAAACCTGCGGGACAGTATCCTGCAGATGATGGATGATGTAGTGGAAAATGCCCTGTTGATTTATTTAGGGGATAAAACTGTGGAGGAAGAATGGGACCTGGGCGGGTTGCGGGGCTATGCCCAGCGGATTTTCCTTCCTGGAACAGACCTGCACGACGCAGAACTGGAATCGCTTGCCGTGGCAGAAATTAAAGAGGAACTGCTGGCCCGGGCAAAGGCTTGTTATGAAGTGCGGGAAAAAGAAATTGGCTTTGAAGTGATGCGCGAACTGGAACGGGTTATCCTTTTGCGGGTGGTTGACAGCCGGTGGATGGAACACATTGATATGATGCATGAACTGCGCCAGGGCGTCTGGCTGCGTTCTTTCGGTCAGCAGGATCCTTTGATCGAATATAAACATGAAGCTTATGAAATGTTTCAGGAGATGATCCTTTCCCTGCAGGAAGATGTAATCCGCCTGCTGTTTCACGTAAAGGTGGATCAGGCGCCACCATCCTGCCGCCGGGCGGCGGGATCCTTACCGGCAGCCGGGGTTGCGGCGGCAGGCGGGGCCGGGAAAGCCGGGCCTAAAAAAGGCGCCCCGGCGGCCAGGGCTGCAAAGGGCAAGATCGGGCGCAACGCCCCCTGCCCCTGCGGCAGCGGTAAAAAATATAAAAAATGCTGTGGCGCATAGCGCCCCGTACAGGAAACAGCGGCGGACTTACCCGGGGGGCGTACCTTCCGGCCGGTAGCCGGGCTGACCACAGAACTGGCAAAAAAACGTTTACCGTTGCTGAAGCCGGTTTTGTGGCGGGTCGCCT
>JAAYRR010000041.1 GCA_012518675.1 Bacillota bacterium | reverse complement strand
GGAGTGCGTGGTTTAGTGTTTAATAGAATGGCCACTTGTTCATCGATGATGGTAACGTGTAGAATTCTGCAGCTATTTACAGGTAATTTATGTAAATGTGAGGAAACAAGGCTGGGTAAAGACGGATCCCTTATTTCGGATTCGATAATAGGGTTTTGCTTTTCGTAAACGATGTATTTTTCTTCATAAGCCATAGGGTAACCATCCGCCTTAAGAACTAATTTAATTGCTAGAGTTTTTGTGTTTAGGGGGATATCCAGCTTTTCTGCTATTTTTTCCCCAGCTTTAATTATTTTCACATTAACTAATTCAGAACTTGGTTTTTTACCTCTTCTGCGCATTTCTTTAAAAAAATCATAAAACTCAAAAACCGTATGATCAAGTTCATAACCGGTAACAAAGGTTCCTTTTCCTTTCTGGGGAGAAACCAGCCTTAAGTCTACCAATTCTGAAATAGCCCTTCTGACAGTCATTCTACTAATACCACAAATTGATGCAATTTTATTTTCTGCAGGCAAAGATTCGCCACTTTTCAACTGACCCAAACGAATGCTTCTTTCCAGAATTCTGGCCAGTTGGTAGTAAACAGGGATAACAGAGGATTTATTTATTTTTCTTAAACGTTTTTCCAAGTCATCCATTACTAGCTGCCGCCTTACTTAATAATATGTATATACATCTAAACTAATTATATCTTATAGTTTCATTCTGAAGTTGTCAATTGCATAATTTGGCAAACGTGAGAGAGGTTAAAAACAGGCAGAAAAAGCAAACGGACAAACGCGGAAACGGTTTTCCTTTTGCCAGGCACAGAACGCGGAGGCAGTTTTCTGTTTGCCGGACATAGACAAGTAAATGCAAACCAGCAGCCAACAGGATTGGGCCAATAGGTGAAGGCAAATCAGTGGCGAACGGGGGCTGCAAACAGAAAACTGTCCTTTGCTTTTAGTGTTTATAGACTTCCTACCACAGCCGGTTCAAGGCGCCCATGGCATGGCTTCATCCCAGTAAAAATCTTGTTCCATTCATTAAACGCAAAAAGGTGCAGCCGGTTTTGGTCCCGCTGTACCAATAGCCTTTTCAGTCCTTAAAGCTGTGAACAGGAGCAGGGATCCGGCCGCCCCGGTTGATGAGGTAAGCCGAACTAAAGCCATTAACCGGCACAATAGGAGCTTGGCCCAGCAAACCACCAAATTCCACCCTATTCCCCACTTGTTTGCCATAAACAAAAATTATGCGCACGGCAGTGGTTATTTTGGTTGATAACCCCGATCGCGGCCTTGCTATAGCTTTTATTCAACTGTTATTTTTTTGGGGGAATTTTTCCCCGATTGTTTCTTGGGAATTTTTACTTTTTCCCGGCAAATTTTATTTTGAACCAAAACCTAACTTGGAACTTGTTTGGGTATACTAACAGCGGTGATTACTATGAATTTAAAAACTAAACACCTGGTTTTTTGTGTGGTTTTACTTGTTTTTCTTGGAATGGGTTGCGGTGGCGAAAAGAAATCTGGGCAAAAGCCCGAAACACAAAAAACCCCCCCCGAAGCGTTTGCGGATATTGAAAAGGAGACCCTAAATATTATGCAACAAGCTGATCTTATCCCCATAATAGAAGAAAATATGAAAAAGGAAGAAAAAGCCACGTCCGGTGCCAACCAACAGGAAAACAAAGCAAAAACCCAGATCAGTGACCTGACTTATGAAGACACCCTGCTGGGAGAACTATTAAAAACAGAGGGTTTGGAAATGGAAAATAAGGAAATCCCCCAGGATACTGCTGTAATTTGGGACAATATTGCCAACACCATTACAAACCTGCACACCAAATGGAATGAACTGCAACCACAGGTTATGAAAGAAAGTGTACCCCCGGAAAAAATTGACGCCTTTGAAAGGCAACTGGATACCCTTACAGTGTTTAGCAATGAACAAAATTATTTCAACACCATGGTTGCAGCCAACGTGCTAACCGGTAACTTAGCAGAGCTAATGACGCCTTTTGCTGATCAAAAGGCCCTACCTGTTCATGAATTTGGCTACCACTTAAGAAATACAGTTTTGTGTGCTGCAGCCGACGACTACGAAAAGGCGGAAGAAAGCCTTGCGTATATTACAAGACGGGCACCTGTTCTGGAAGAGTCTTTAAGCAAGGAAAAGTTCCGGGCACTTGAGTTTTCACTTGAAGATCTACAAAGGGTGCTGCAAAAACAAAACCTTGAACTAACAATTCTTAATGCAGCAGTAGTGATGGAAAACGTTGCCGGGGTTGAAAAGGAATAACAATTCAAAGGGACAATAAAAAGTTTGGATAAAATTAGTTATAAACATAAGTTATTAATTGACACACCCCCCACGAACAAAGCCGGGGTTTCTAAAAGGGGTGGGTTAATTTGGGCTTGACATTGGGGCGGTGTATGGTAAAATATTAGTTACAATTATTTTATCATCAATAAAGTAAAAAGCTATGAAGGAGAAAAGTAGACGGTATACAGCCTTCAAGGGAGGAAATGCCGCAGACTGGGAACATTTCCAAGGAATGAACCGTTGAAGTTCTCTCCCGAGCAGCCGGGGTGAAACAGCAGCAAGTAGTCCCGTACGGAGGCTTCCACCGTTAAAAGGAAGGGAGTATAAGGATTTTTCCCGTACTTCTATGTGAGGTGGGTCTTTTTAAGGCCAACAAGGGTGGTATCGCGAAAACCAAGCTTTTCGTCCCTTCGGATGAAAGGCTTTTTTTATTTCCTGCCCCTTTGGGAACCAACCTGACATAAAATATGCAAAATAAATCCCCTTACTCTAAATGAGATGGTTATTTATTAACCAAATGGAGTGGTACCGCGGAAGGCCACAGTTTTCGTCTCCAACGAAGGCTGTGGCCATTTATATTGGCAGGGGCAGGCGTTGTTGCAGTGGCGGTAAAGGTCAGGATGGGAAAAAACCTAGTCTATCGCTAAGGCAAGAAAAGGTTTGCCAATATCCTGCCCGTAAGAACTAATTTGTAAAAAAACACAAGGGGGAAGAAAAAAATGAAAAAGATCGGTGTTTTAGTTTCTGCGCTGTTGGCATTGGCCTTGTTATTAGGGGGCTGTGGCGGTGACAGAACACAAAGTGCGGACGTTGCTGAAACGGTACAGTTGGGAATCATCCAGATTGCCGAACATCCATCACTGGATGTGGCTAGGGAGGGGTTCCTGGAAGGCCTGGCAGAAGAAGGCTATATAGAGGGTGAAAAACTGGTTGTGGACTATAAAAACGCCCAGGGGGATATGTCTGCCCTGCAAAACATTGCCAGAAGCCTGGCAGAAGGCAACAAGGATCTTATCCTGGCTATTGCCACCGATTCGGCTATCGCTATGGCCAACGAAACGGCTGAGATACCCATACTGGTTACAGCAGTAACCGATCTTGTGGCTGCAAAGCTCATAGAAAGCAATGCTCAGCCGGGCACTAATGTAACGGGAACATCAGACATAAACCCGGTACATGAACAACTCTCTTTAATTAAAGAAATTATTCCAGATGTTAAAACCATCGGCGTGCTCTACAATTCCAGTGAAATAAATTCGCAGATTCAGGTAGATATAGCAGCAGAAACTGCTTCAGAATTAGGGCTGAACTTAGAATTAGGGATCGCCACCAACACCAACGAAGTGATGCAGGCCGCACAGTCATTAGTGGGCAAGGTAGACGCCTATTACCTGCCTACAGATAATACGGTTATATCGGCACTGGCCAGCGTCATTGCCGTCGCGGAAGAAAATATGATTCCCGTATTTTCCGGGGAAACCGACTCGGTACAAAACGGTGCACTGGCTACCATTGGCATTAATTACCATACCCTGGGAAGGATTACCGGCCTGATGGCGGCACGTATTCTTGAAGGTGAAAGTCCAAAGGAAATGGCAGTACAAACCCTGCCGGGAACAGACATCGTAGTCAACAGGGCCGCTGCTGAAAGGATGGGTGTGGAAATACCGGCAGGGGTCATAAGTAAAGCCACCTCCATAGTAGAATAGTGATGGGGTATCCTGGGATGTCCAAGTAACAAGGTAAACGGGATGGAATAAATTAGCCGTGAAAGGCCGGGACTGCAGAAAATTAAGGGCGGTGTGCTGTGATGACAATTGCTGTATGGTCCGGCGCCCTGGAACAGGGGCTGCTATGGGCGGTAATGGTATTGGGAGTATACTTGACCTTTCGGGTGCTCGATTTCCCGGATTTAACCATAGACGGGGGCTTCACCTTGGGTGCGGCTGTAGTTACCCGGTTTATTATCGAAGGATTAAACCCCCTTTGGGGAATGATAGCGGCCATGTTCTGCGGGGCAGCGGCCGGGCTGGTAACAGGCTTTTTGCATACCCGGTTAAAGATCGCCCCCCTTTTAGCCGGTATTTTAACCATGATCGCCCTTTATTCCATCAACCTGCGGGTGATGGGAAGCGCCAACCTGTCCCTTTTACGCATGGAAACCGCGCTTACCTGGATTATGAATTTAGGTTTCAACAAAGCCTGCAGCGCTATAATTTTAGGTGCTATTGCAGTAATTATTGTCGTTATCATCCTTTACCTTTTTCTAAATACAGAAATGGGTATGGCGATCCGGGCTACCGGTGACAATGAACAAATGATTCGGACACTCGGCGTTAACACAGACACCATGAAAATAGTGGGCCTATCAATGGGCAACGCGCTGGTAGCCCTTTCCGGCAGCATGGTGGCCCAATACCAAGGCTTTGCTGATGTAGGCATGGGTATCGGTATGATCATCATGGGGCTGGCAGCGGTAATTATCGGCGAGGCACTTGTAGGCGCAAAAAGTCTTTTGCGAGCGTTAATTGCAGTGGTTATCGGCTCCATTATCTATAGGCTGGTTATATCAGTGGTGTTACAAATAGGTTTGCCCACTACGGACTTAAAACTTTTTACCGCCGTCATTGTAACTGTTGCCCTGGCCTTTCCGGTAATTAAAGACAGCTTTAGGACGAAACAAATGATGCGGAGGGTTGGCAATGTTGAAGATACTAAGGGTTAGCAAAATATTTAACCCGGGAAGCATAAACGAAAAAGTTGCCCTGCAAAATATTTCACTGCACCTGCAACCGGGCGATGTAGTAAATATTATTGGCAGCAATGGTGCGGGAAAAACCACCGTCCTCAACGTAGTAACAGGGGCTTGCCCGGTGAATGCCGGTGCTATTCTATTGAAGGGGCAGGCTATCCAGTCACTGCCCGAACATATTCGCGCTGCGAAAATGGGGCGGGTTTTCCAGGATCCTTTGATGGGAACGGCGGCTACCATGACCATTGAAGAAAATTTGGCATTGGCCCTGCGGCGGGGGTCGCGCCGCCGTATACGTTGGGGAATCACCACGAAGGATCGGGCGTTGTTTCGTGAGCGGCTTAGCCTGCTCGGCCTGGAATTGGAAAACCGGCTGAAAGACAAAGTGGGGTTGCTGTCTGGAGGCCAGCGTCAAGCATTAACCTTGTTAATGGCCACCATTGCAACGCCCCAGCTGCTTCTCCTTGACGAACATACAGCCGCCCTGGATCCAAAAACCGGTGAAAAAGTATTGAAGCTTACCGCCAAAATAATCAAAGCTTTTCAGTTAACCACATTGATGGTTACCCATAATTTGGAACAGGCCTTACAGTTTGGCAACCGCACCGTTATGATGCATGAAGGCAGGATTATATTGGATCTAAAGGGGGAACGGCGGCAAAGAACCAGTGTGAAAGAACTGTTGGCCTTGTTTCAACAGGCCAGCGGTAAAACTATGGATTGTGACAGGCTATTGCTGGCGAAGTGATGTAAACCGGGCCATAACATGGGGGTTTACTCCTAAAACCTGCTGTAGTTTTGCGCTAACAGTTTGCAGGCTGTTTCTAGTTTCAAAAATCTGCTTTTCAAGTTCCTCAGGGGTCACTGGGGTCATTTTTATTCACCAGAACTCCTGATACCAATAGTGTCCAGGGGTAATATTTTGAAATATTATATCAGGTTTATCCACTGTGTTAATACCTGGCGGGTAATTACTTTTCCCCATTCTACGATCTGCATTGGTTTCGGCAACCCCCATGCCTTCCCGGGTATTCGGTAACTGTACGATATTTATTTTTTTAATGTCTGTTTTTTATTGCAATTACCGCAAGCATTGGCCAAAATATCAAGGGAGCGGCGATAGCTGATAGCCCCTTGTGTGCAATTATCGACGCAATCCAGGCAAAGCAGACAG
>JAAYRR010000040.1 GCA_012518675.1 Bacillota bacterium | reverse complement strand
TTTCTCGGTAATACCTTTATTGAAACAACCAAATACTGTAAAAGGGCAGATATCTTCGAGGGGTTTTTTATTATCCATAAAAGGATAATGCATCTTTAGCTCTTCAAAAACTTCTTTAATTAAAGTGAGGAGTTCCCTGCGATTGTCCTTGTATGCCAATAGCCTATCTGCAAACTTTGTGTAATAATTTATCCATGTAAATTGGTTTTTGGGTTCCATTTCATTACACCTTCTAATCGCCTTAATTATCAAGTAGCTCCCCTAAATAAAGAAAATACTGTAATCCCCTTTAGGGCTAGCACAAAAAACTTTATAGTGGAACTCTTCACCAAGTGGAAAGAAAATTGCCTTTTTTCTTATACAATTATTTCGACAATAAAATTATATTTCCTTTACTTGCTAACCTTTTTTGGGAAAACAACGCATTTGGAAATATGAAAATCAGGTTCCATGTGCAGCTTAGTTCCATTAGCAATACGTCTTTTTCCCCATCCTCATCTGATTTTCTTTTTCAAATATATCCCCTCCGAAAAAGACCGCCCCGTAGAAAAAGCAAGCGCTTGACTGCTTGCTTCCCATGGGGCGGGTTGCGGTTTACTTTACCGCGATTTGAATTGTCAACATACGACACAGTAGGTGCGTCCCCATGTGACCCCCATGCTGGGTATTGATAAGGAAATGAAAGGTATCGCCGCAAAAAAAGATTGCTTATTTTTCATCGTTATCGTTAATCCAGGATGCAATCCTTTTCTTGACCTTTTCAATGACCCCAGCTTTTACTGTTCCAAACTTTCTTATTACTATAGCCTTTGAAAGGGTATAAATTTTGTCTGCCCTTATACAAGAATCAACTTTTATGTTTCCCTCAACCATATCACTATCTGTAAATAGTATTGAATAATCTTTTTCCTTTATATTAGATGTTACAGCCAGCACTATTACATCTTCTGTTTTCGCATTATATTCAGGATTTGATATGACCAATACAGGTCGCTTTTTACTTGACGATAAATCAGTAAATGGAATTGGAATTAGCAATATATCCCCTTGTTTATACATTATTCCATACCTCATCATCTATTTCATTATTCCAAAATTCCAGACTGCTTTCACTGGCCTTTTGTAATTCTCTATACAACTCTTTTTCTCTTCTAACCTTTAAATAGCTAATAAAATCTATAATCTGCAAAATCTCATTTTCAGGTATGCTTTCAATAAGGCTCTTTAGAAACTGTTTTGCTGTACTCATGCCAAAATACCACCTTTAAAAATATTTATGTTTACTTTTAGTATAGTCTACAAACAGCTTTTTTAAAATAGTGAAAAGGGAACAGGCAACTAAACACAGCTTCATTGCCCGAACATTCTATGGTTCATTTTATGCTGTCTAATCCCTTATTCCACGCCCAGTGCCTTGAAGACGGCTTCTTGCGGGGTTGCGTAAAATATCAAGCTGAAAGCGCCAATAAGATCCGATGGTACAGTGCCGAGTTCAGCGGCTGATGTTATCGGTATCAGCACCTTCTTCGCCCCGGCATCAAGACAGACTTGCAGGACGCCGGCCAGCTCCTCTACTTTGATGATTGTGCCGCTGATACTGATTTCGCCCAGAACAGCGAGGCTTGATAGGGTAGGTTTGCCAAGGGCGCAGGAGGCGAGTGCAACAACAGACGGCAATGTCAGGTATTTCGTCATGCCGATGCCGTTCATGTCCTGATAGTTGATGATGTAGTCCTTTGTAGTTGTGCTGAGTTGACCGCTGATCTGGTTGCCGCTGGCCTTCAGATAATTGAACGCGGTATTTGTAGCTTCCTTTGCCTCACGGTCAGAGCCAAGCCCGGTGCGCTCAAACTTGCCGCTGCCGGGGAGCATCTGCGTTTCAAGGCAGTAAACACCGATCATCCCATTCTTGCCGCGGGAAACAGTGTAGACGTTGCCGGGGTTAGTCATTCCTTCGGGAATGATCTTGCCCCCGCCCTGTTCCGGCACAGAAACATAGCGCTCTGCAAAGGATTCATGGTCGATATAGGAAAAATTCACATCATAAAACTCCATCCCCCCGATTTTCTTCAGCTGTTCTTTAACCCGGCGGCGCATTTCAAAAGCAAAGATCAGTATTTCTTCAATGTCCTGCTTGCCGAACTCACCGTTGGGATAGAGCAGTTTCGTAAAGCCGGACACAATCTTGCGGACAGCGA
>JAAYRR010000039.1 GCA_012518675.1 Bacillota bacterium | reverse complement strand
GGAGAGCTGCCCCTAGTACGAGAGGACCGGGGTGGACGGACCTATGGTGTATCAGTTGTCCTGCCATGGGCATAGCTGAGTAGCTAAGTCCGGAAAGGATAAGCGCTGAAAGCATCTAAGCGCGAAGCCTTCTTCAAGATTAGGCCTCCCTATCCAAAAGGATGTAAGATCCCAGGAAGATGACCTGGTTGATAGGCCGGAGGTGTAAGGATGGTAACATCTTCAGCCGACCGGTACTAATAGATCGAGCGGCTTAACCTTAAATTATCCGCTGTACAGTTTTCAGGGAACAACATTTATTAGTTGTTTATTAAGAAACATTGGTATAGTAAAATTATGTAGTAACTAGCATAAAAAGTTTACGGTGAGAATCGCGGAGGGGATACACCCGTTCCCATCCCGAACACGGAAGTTAAGTCCTCCAGCGCCGATGGTACTTGGGACGCGAGTCCCTGGGAGAGTAGGTCCTTGCCGGAAAATTTTAAATAGCTCTTGCAGAAATATAATTTGCATAGAGCTATTTTTATTTTAAAAAGCAATGCTGAAGGATGCTGTCGTTGCTGTTTGTAAAATTAAAAAATAAATGACGACAGTAAGGTTGACTTGAGATGCATTAAAAGGGATAATAAAGTTAACGGTTTCCCCAGCTATATTAAAAAGAGGGGTGTTAAATGTGTTAGGCAAAATTGGCCTCCAGGAGTTAATTTTGATACTTGCACTGGCTTTGATTATTTTCGGTCCAAGAAAACTGCCGGAAATAGGGCGTTCGATCGGTCAGGGCCTGAGGGAGTTCAAAAAGGCCACCACTGAAATGCAAAAAAGTGTCAGCTTAGAGGCGACAGAAGAGGGGAAAGAAACTAGCAGTACACTTGAAAGCAAACCTGCCGAAATTAAACCGGCGACAGAGGGGAAAGTTGGGAGCGAAGTCGAACAGGCCTAAACATCAATAACACAACAACACACCAGCACTACAACACACCAGCACAAAAAAACACCAGCACAAAAAAACATAGCAGCGCACCACACTACAACGCATCAGAACTGCAACGCTTTAAAGCATTATTCTAAAAATATATATTATTAATCAAGAAGGAAGCGGCCTCTCCTAAGAAACACCCAAACTTAAGTTTATTTTAAGTAAGAGTTTGGTGCAATGCCATTATTTTGATTGAGGGAGGGTTCAGTATGTTGTTTGGGAAAATAGGCTGGATGGAAGTTGCTCTTATTCTTGCCATTGTCCTTATTGTTTTCGGCCCCGGCAAACTTCCCGGGTTGAGTAGATCCTTGGGAGAAGCAATTCGGAACTATAAAGATGCTGCCGGCGGAAAAGGGCAAGCCAAAGAAGAAGAAACTAAGGAAGCAGAAGCTTAGGCAGAGGCAGGAAAAACATTTGAAGGTGTTTGTACAATTATAAAATATAGTCGTTTAATAAACAGGGGCTTTCCGGTGTAGGTGTACTTGGCTGCTTTATAAGTTTTATAAGTAGTAAGGAATAAGGGGGCAAGGCATGGTCTCCCAAAAAAGTAACGTGGATATGTCTTTTCTTGAACATTTGGATGAATTAAGAAACAGGCTTATTATTATTGTAATTGCTATCCTGATCCTTTCCGTTGTCTGTTTTTGCTTTGTCGATAAAATTCTTTTTATTTTGACCAGGCAGGCTGAAGGCTTGGAACTTATTTATACTATGCCGGCAGAGGCCTTTACCTCCCAAATTCGTTTGGCTATTATCGCTGCCGTGTTTATTACGTTACCCTTTACTATTTACCAGATTATGGCCTTCATTTCACCGGCCTTACGATCCGTTGAAAGAGTAACCCTGCTTTCCCTGCTGTTTTTGATGGTATTTTTGTTTTTTGCAGGTGTTACCTTTGGTTATTTTGCTGTTTTTCCTTTTGCTTTGCGTTTCTTTTTGGGCTTTTCCACAGCAGAATTACTGCCTTTATTTACAATTAGCCGTTATATTTCGTTTGTTGTTTCTTTTTTGGTTGCTTTTGGCCTGGTATTTCAGGTGCCCCTTATATTTTGGTTTTTGGGAAGTATGTCGCTTATTTCTTCCCAGTTTTTAAGTGCAAACCGCAAATATGCGCTTTTAATTAATGCTATAATATCAGCTATTCTTACCCCACCGGACGTCTTTTCACAGGTTTTAATGATTATCCCTTTGGCTGTTCTTTACGAAGTAGGTTTTGTACTGGTTCGCATTAGCGAACGTAAACGAGCCAGGCGGCTAAAGGATGATGTACAGACAGAATTAAATTAAATGGAGGGCTTTTTCAGTGGGAATAGCCAAACTTCCTTTTTCAGCTGTTTTGTTGGCTGGAGGGGAAAGTAAAAGGATGGGCAGGGACAAGGCGTTTTTAAAATTGGGTGGGGAAAGGTTGATCGATATTGTCTTCCAGAAGTTGGATCACCTTTTTTCCGAAGTTATCATCGTCGCCGATCGGCAGGATTTTAACTATTTGCCCGCTAAAAAAATTACCGGGGATCTATTTAAAAAAAGTGAAAAATGTGCCTTGCGGGGCGTTCACACCGGCCTTTCCCTAACAACCAGTTCCGCGTGCTTTATTGCAGGGTGCGATATGCCTTTTTTATCTTTGTCTTTAATCCGTTATATGTCCCGTTTTATAAAAGATTATGATATTGTTGCCCCTCACCTGGAGGGGCATTACCAGCCGCTTTATGCTTTTTATAGGAAATCAATTTTAGAATTTGTTACGCAACGGCTGGAAAGTAACAAGCTGCAGTTACAGGGGATCTACCCCCACTTAAAGGTTAAGGCTATCGGGGAAGCGGCTGTAAAGCGATATGATCCGCAGCTGTCTTCTTTTCATAACGTCAATACCAAGGAAAATTATCTAAGGGCGCAAAAATTTTACAATTTAATGGAATCCTGTTCCTAGCATAAATAACAAGGTAAACTTGTTTTTTGGGGAAGGTGTAGCCTATGTCGCAGCAATTATTAATTGATCCTTATGGCAGAAAAATTAGCTACCTGCGGCTTTCAGTTACGGAACGGTGCAATTTAAGCTGTATATACTGCCGTTCCCATCCCCTGGAGTGCGGTCAAGAACTGGGGGAAGAGCTGTTAACGCTGGAAGACTGTCTAACCGTTGGTCGGGCTGCGGTAGAGCTGGGGGTTACTAAAATTCGCCTGACAGGGGGCGAACCGTTGCTGCGGCCGGATATATTAAAAATAACCAGCGGTTTGGCCGCCATTCCGGGCTTGAAGGACCTGTCTTTGACGACCAACGGTATATTTTTGGACAGCATGGCTTTTGATCTTGCGGCTGCCGGGTTGAAAAGGGTAAACATCAGTCTGGACTCTCTTGATGAAAACAACTTCCGGCAGATTACCAACGGCGGGAAACTGCGCAGTACCTTAAAAGGTATTGAAAAATCCTTGCAGGCCGGACTGGTTCCCGTGAAAATTAACGTCGTACTCTTGAAGGGGATCAATGACCACGAAATTAAAAGATTTATTGCTATGACTGTTGAGCAGGACCTTTGTGTCCGTTTTATCGAATATATGCCGATGCAGGGATCAAAAAAATGGCAGGATCTTTTTTTACCTTTGGAAAAGGTAACAAAGGCGGCCGCAAAAATTTCCCCCTTGGAAACTATTGCGGGTGAACATGATCATGCACGCGGCCCGGCACGGTATTTCCGCCTACAGGGTGCTGTGGGTAAAATAGGTTTAATTACACCGCTCAGCTGTCATTTTTGTGACAGCTGCAATCGCTTGCGTGTTACTGCCGACGGAAAAATTAAACCCTGCCTGTTTTCTAGCGAAGAGCTTGATTTGCGCCCCTTCCTTGATTCTAAGGAAAAGATAAAGGAACAGTTACGAGCTTCCTTAAATATCAGGACGGATCCACACGCTGTTGCCCACAACCCTTTGAGCCGTTTTAAGCAGTACCGGGGCAAACGCTTTATGAGTCAGATCGGCGGGTAAACGGCTGTGGCACTGTATCAGGTGTGTAAGGCCAAATCAGAAACCCCCCTTGTTCAAAAAAGTTACAGCAGGCAGCTACCACAACACCAGGCACCTTAGCAACCAGGGGGCTTGGCAGTATTGCTGGTACAGGTTGTAAGTTGCAGGGGGGTTAGGGCTGGCAATACGGGGTACTGCAGGCGCGCCTGGTTAAAAAAAGTCTATTACTGTATGGGGTGATGATAATGGCAGGCCATTCTAAGTGGGAAAATATTAAACGCCGTAAGGCAAAAGTTGACGCCCAGAAAGGCAAGGTATTTACCAAGCTGGCCCGGGAAATTATTGTGGCGGCCAAAGAAGGTGGTCCAGATCTGGAAGCCAACTTCCGTTTGCGCTTGGCAGTACAAAAGGCCAAGGAAGCAAACATGCCCAATGATAATATCAACCGTGCGATCCAAAGGGGCACCGGGGAAGGGGATACTCTGGCCCTGGAACAGTTATATTATGAAGGGTACGGCCCCGGAGGGGTAGCAGTTTTGATAGAAATTATGACCGACAACCGTAACAGGACTGCGGGGGAGATCCGGCATATTTTTTCCCGGCGGGATGGAAATATGGGTGAATCAGGCTGTGTGGCCTGGATGTTTAAACGTAAAGGTTACCTTTGCATTGACAAAAAAGAGGGTTTGCCCTCTGAAGATGATCTGTTGCTCTTGGCTTTGGAAGCAGGGGCGGAAGATTTCAAGGAGGAAGATGGCAGCTATGTAGTCCTGACATCACCTGAAAGTTTTGAAAGCGTGAAGGAAGTTTTTTTGGGGGAGGATCTGGAACCCACTGTGGCAGAGGTTACGATGGTACCCACCAGCACAGTGCGCATTGAAGAGGCTGCCGCCGCGGCCCAGGTACTCGATCTGCTTGAGGCCCTGGAGGAACATGATGAGGTGCAAAATGTCTATGCTAATTTTGACATTCCCGAAGAAATTATGCAAACGCTTTAAGCAATCTTTTTATGCAAAGGGCTATTATTTTGAGGTTTAAAAAGCAGGTAAAAAGTGATGCAATGTAGAACTTGTCTTCAACAGTAGCGCTATTTTTTGGAAATTTTACCGATGGGGAAGTGTGCATGAGGGTATTGGGTATTGATCCCGGGCTGGCCATCGTAGGTTTTGGCCTGGTGGAAGAGGCGCAAGGTTCTTTCCGGAAAATTGATTATGGCCATATCAGCACTTCTGCAGGTATGGAACGTTGTCAACGTCTAAATGTTATTTACAGTAATGTCAGGCTGTTAATTACTAAGTTCTCCCCCAATGAAATAGCGGTGGAAAAACTTTTTTTTTGTAAAAATGTCCGGACAGCCTTACAGGTAGGGGAGGCCCGTGGGGCCATTTTTACTGCTGCAGCCCGGGAAAACACGCCTGTTTTTGAATATACCCCCTTGCAGGTTAAACAAGCCGTTGCGGGTTACGGGCGTGCTGGGAAGAAACAAGTGCAGCAGATGGTCACCCAGCTTCTCCGGCTTGAGGAAGTGCCCAAGCCGGATGACGCTGCCGATGCGCTGGCCATTGCCCTGTGCCACCTTCAATCTTACCGGTGGCAGCGGTTAACGTCCAACCCTTCCCCAAAAAAACCATAAAATAAAACAGAGGCAGGAAAGCAGGCAACCTCGGCATGGGGGAAAACAGTGCTCAGTTATTTGCAGGGAACGCTCCGGGAATGTTCACCACAGCATCTTATTGTAGAGGTCATGGGCCTTGGTTTTTATGTACATATCCCGGCCTCTTTTTACTTTGATCTGCCCCCGCCGGGCAGTCCGGTGACTATCCATACCTTTTTACAGCTGCGGGATGATCAGGCGGTTCTATACGGTTTTCGCAGCGGCGAGGAAAGAAAGTTTTTCAAGATGCTGCTCAGTGTTTCCGGTATCGGCCCCCGGATAGCCTTAGCGGTATTGGGGCACCTCTCCCTGGCAGAGGCGGCAGCCGCTATCGCCCAGGCAGATAAACCCACCCTGACTACTATACCCGGCATCGGCCCGAAAATAGCGCGGCGTCTCGTCTATGAACTTAAGGAAAAGATAGCAGGGTGGCAGTCAAAGGCCGGGGCTGGCGACGAAGGAGTAACCGCTGATCAATGGCAGGATGTGCAGCAGGCCCTGCTCGCCTTGGGCTATTCTTTGCCGGAGATCACCAGGGCGAAAAAAAATTTGCATATTGAAGAACCTTTAAATGTAGACGCACTCTTTAAAAAGGTCCTGCTTTTTTTAGCCAAACATTAACAGGAGGTTTTGTGGGGTGGAAGAGAGGATTGTTTCTTCCAGTTTAAAAAGCGAAGACTTTTCTTATGAAAACAACCTGCGCCCCTCCCGGCTGCATGAATTTATCGGCCAGGAAAACCTGAAAGAAAAGTTGACGATATATATTACAGCGGCCCGGGAAAGGGGCGAACCGTTGGATCACGTTCTCCTGTATGGACCGCCCGGGTTGGGGAAGACCACCCTGGCCCTGATTATTTCCAGGGAAATGGAAGTAAATATCAGGATCACCTCCGGGCCGGCCATCGAAAGGGCCGGTGATTTGGCCGCAATTTTAACCAACCTTTCCCCGGGCGATGTTCTTTTTATTGATGAAATTCACAGGCTGCCGCGCAGTGTGGAGGAAATACTCTACCCGGCTATGGAAGACAACGCCTTGGACATTATCATCGGCAAGGGGCCGAGTGCGCGTTCACTCAGGCTTGATCTCTCTCCCTTTACCCTTATTGGGGCGACAACCAGGGCCGGCCTGCTTTCGCCTCCCCTGCGGGATCGTTTTGGGATCATAGAAAGGGTGGAATTTTATACAACCAAAGCCCTTTGTGAAATTTTAGCCCGTTCAGCCCGTCTATTGGGTGTAGAAATTTCTCCCCAAGGGGCAGCAGTGGTGGCCGCGGCTGCCCGGGGGACCCCCCGCATTGCCAACAGGCTGCTTAAAAGGGTGCGTGACTATTCCCAGGTCAGGGCTGCGGGGGATATCACAGCGGCGGTTGCCGTGGAGGCATTAAATGTCTTAGACGTTGACAGGATCGGCTTGGACCGTATGGACTACCTTTTCTTGGAAGCGATTATTCATAACTTTAACGGGGGTCCTGTCGGTCTGGAAACAATTGCCGCCGCCATACATGAAGAGGCGGGCACGATTGAGGAAATCTTTGAACCTTATCTGATGAAAATAGGCTTCCTGCAGCGCACCCCCCGCGGAAGGGTCGTTACCGAAAAAGCCTACACACACCTGAAGATTGGTTTATATGAAATATGAGCAAAATAGTTAATAAAATAATATAGCGGGAAAGGGCAAGAAAATGGACTTACTTTTGCATACCTGTTGTGCCCCCTGCAGCCTTTTTAGCTGGCAGGCATTTCAAGAAAAAGGTTATAATGTTTATGGTTACTTTTTCAACCCCAATATCCATCCTTATAAGGAATTTTCTAAAAGGATGGAAACCCTGCGTGCCTGGGCCGCACAAGAAGGCCACAAGGTATTCATTGACGAACGCTATTTGCTGGAGGACTACCTGCAACAAGTGGCAGCCGTAGCCTGTGCTGCAGAAAAACGCTGCCCGATCTGTTACCGGATTCGCTTGGAGGAAACAGCGCGGCAGGCCAGGGCAAAGGGCCTGAAAAATATATCAACCACTTTACTGATCAGCCCCTACCAGAAGCATGAACTACTGCGGAAAATGGGGGCGGAAATTGCCCAAGCGCATGGCGTGCAGTTTGTTTATGCCGACTTGCGTCCGGGCTTCCGGGAAAGCATGAACCAGGCCCGGGAAAAAAACCTGTACAGGCAGGGTTACTGCGGTTGTATTTACAGTGAAAAGGAACGTTACCACCCAGAATCTAGAAAACTGGCCAAACAAAAAAAGAGGTGAACGGTTTTGTTTACCCCTGAAGGCATAGGCAAGGCTCTGCTAATCTTGGGCGGCATTATTTTTATGACAGGCTTAGCCTTTCTTTTTCTGGGAAGGGTGGGCCTGGGGCGTTTACCCGGGGATATTCTAATTAAAAGAGAAAACCTGACAGTTTATATTCCCTTTACCACAATGTTGCTGCTCAGTATCATTTTAACACTGATTTTTAATTTCTGGCGTAGATGAAGCTTTGCAGGGTAGGGAACGCTGTTTTAACTTAAACCGGGGGGTGTTGGTGGTTATGAAAGTCGGGGTTGATGGTTATGAAAGTTTTAAATCAGGGCCGGGCGGGAAAGTCCGTTTCCTTTTACCGGTTTTTTTTCTGCTTGCATTTATGTTTTTCCCGCCCAGCTTGGCAGGGTCCGGGGCCATTGCTTCTGCAGAAGTTTCTGCAGAAGCCTTTGGTGAAACACCTGAAAATATACGGGTGGGGATAAGCCTTGTGGGTAACGGCCTTGAATTTTCGCTAAAAAATGGGTACAATTTGGTAAGCCCGGGTGAAGAAGAGCCTTTGCCCCTGCTGGCAGGGCACTACAGCCTGACCTGCGTGGATGATAGGATCGAAATTTCCGCCACCCAAGACAGTTTTTGTACATATTTACAGGGACCCTTGCTTCTTTTGCCTGCTGCAACATCTGAAACCTTGCCGGCAGACCAGTTTTTCCAGCTGCATAATGCCCTTTACGGCAGCGAATACCGCGGTGCGCTGGAGGTAATCCCTGCAGACGGTGCCTTGGTGGCTGTAAATATTATAGACCTTGAATCCTACCTGCGCGGGGTGCTGCCTGGGGAAATGCCGGCCGCCTGGGGGGGCAGCGGCGGTTTTGAAGCCCTGAAAGCACAGGCTGTGGCTGCCAGGACATATGCACTTTATAACCTGCAGGCACACCGCCACAGCATGTACCACCTTTGCGATCAACAGCATTGCCAGGTTTATAGGGGACGGGCCGCTGAATCGCCCTATACCGACCGGGCCCTGAAAGAAACTGCAGGGGAAATATTGACCTTTAAAGGACAGCTCATCGAACCTTTTTATCATGCCAGCAACGGCGGCTATACCGAGCTTTCCCAAAATGTCTGGCCTGAACAGCGGCCTTACCTGGCCAGTGTTCCCGATCCCTATGACGATCCGGCCAATCCCTTGGGGCTGCCTGCCTTCATTTGTTGTCCCCGGTGGACGGTGGATCTGACGCCGCATTCTTTAGGCGAGCAGCTTGCTTCCCGGGGCAGTTATACCGGTGAGGTGCAGCATGTAGAAATAGTTTCTTCCTTTGCCAGCGGCCGGGTAAATGAAATCATTGTGTATGGCCGGGGCGGCAGATCTGTTTCCATTACAAAGGAAAATGCCCGCATTATGCTGGGCTTGGAAAGCCAGCTTTTTACAGTATGCAGCGCACCGCAGTCACAGCTGTGGGTTGCTTCTGCAGACTATAACCGGCAAAATAAAGAGAGTATACTGGAATTAAAGGAAAAATGGGTGTTGGATGGGCATAATATTAAAAGCAGGCTTTCCGGGGACCGGTTTTTTGCCTCCGGGGGCCGGGTGCAGGGCTATATTCCCGCTGCCGGCCTCGTTTTTCAGGGGCAGGGCCGCGGCCATGGTGTAGGCCTGAGCCAGTACGGTGCCTATAATCGCTCCCGGGCCGGGCAAAGCTGTGGGGAAATACTATCTTTTTATTACCCGGGTGCAGAGGTGGCATTTCGTTAGGGCAACAGCCGGCAATGCCGGTTAAACGGTAGATTGGGGCCTGTCTATGGGGAAGGTTGAATATAAAAACAGCCACAAGTTAAAAACAGAGGAATTTTCCTACAACCTGCCGGCAAAATTGATCGCCCAGGAACCGCTGACACCGCGGGACAGTTCCCGGCTTTTGGTATTAAACCGCCGGGATGGAAACATCGAAAACAGCGCTTTTTCACTGCTGCCCGACTATTTGGCAGCAGGGGATCTGCTCATTTTAAACAATACCAAGGTTTATCCGGCTCGTTTGCAGGGGTACAGGAAAAAAAGCGGGGGCAAAGTAGAACTGCTATTACTCCGCCGTTTAAAGGGGGAAACCTGGGAAACGCTGTGCTCACCGGGTAAAAAAGCCTTGCCGGGAGAAATCCTCACCTTTGGCGACGGCTTGTTGGAAGCAGAGATTCTGGCCAAAACAGCAGCCGGGGGAAGAATTGTGCTTTTTCATGCCGAGGAACCGTTAAAGGTTTTGCTGCCCCACATCGGGCAGGTTCCGCTGCCCCCATATATTAAAAAAAAATTAGAAGATGCTGAGCGTTATCAGACAGTCTATGCCGCACAGGAAGGTTCGGCAGCCGCACCAACTGCGGGTTTTCATTTTACCCCGGCTATATTTGAAAAACTGCAAGCCAAAGGGGTTTCCTGGGCTTTTTTAACCCTGCATATCGGTTTGGGAACTTTTCGCCCGGTCAAAGAAAAATACATACAGCAACACCTGATGCACAGCGAACACTATGCACTTTCCCCTGCCACCGCACAGAAAATAAACCGTACCAGGGAAAACGGGAAAAAAATTGTCGCTGTGGGAACGACCAGCTGCCGGGTACTGGAAACATGCAGCAATGCAGAAGGCCGGGTGCAGGCAGGCTGCGGGGAGACAGCTCTGTTTATCTACCCTGGTTACAGTTTCAAGGCTGTCGATGCGCTGCTGACCAATTTTCATCTGCCGCGCTCTACCCTGTTAATGCTGGTATGCGCCTTTGCCGGCCGGGAAAACACCCTCCGGGCTTACCGGGCGGCGGTAGAACAGAGCTACCGCTTTTATAGCTTTGGGGATGCTATGCTCATCATCTAAGCAAAGGAAAATGCTATGGCCATTACCTTTAAAATTACCAGCAAAGATCAGAGGGCCCGTGCCGGGGAACTGCAAACAGCAAGGGGGGTGATAAAAACACCGTCCTTTATGCCTGTGGGTACGCAAGCCACTGTAAAAGCGATGGCGCCGGAAGAACTACGGGAAATAGGGGTACAAATTTTGCTCAGCAACGCTTACCACCTGTACCTCCGGCCGGGGACATCCCTGATCAGGCAGGCGGGCGGTCTGCACCGCTTTATGCACTGGTCCCGCCCAATCCTGACGGACAGCGGCGGTTTTCAGGTTTTCAGCCTGAGCGCCCAACGCAAAGTTGCTGAAGAAGGGGTAACCTTTCGTTCCCATCTTGACGGTTCAACCCATGTTTTTACCCCGGAAAAAGCAGTTACCGTCCAAAATGACTTAGGTGCAGACATCATCATGCCCTTAGATCATGTTGTCGGCTACCCGGCATCCGCGGCAGAAACCCGGGAGGCCATGGAAAGAACAATCCGCTGGGCAAGGCGGTGTCAGGAACATCATCAAAATACTGAAAAACAGGCCTTATTTGCCATTGTGCAGGGCGGCACCTTTGCCCATTTAAGGGAGGAATGTTCCCGGGTGCTTGCTGCCATGGATTTCCCAGGTTATGCCATAGGCGGCTTGAGTGTAGGTGAAACCAAGGCAGAAATGTACCGGATCCTTGATTGGACACTGCCTCTTCTGCCCGAAAATAAACCCCGTTACCTAATGGGGGTTGGTTCTGCCGATGCCTTGTTGGAAGGTGTGCGGCGCGGCGTAGATTTGTTTGACTGTGTTCTGCCGACGCGTATTGCACGCAACGGCAGGGTCATGGTAAGCTGGGGGTATTTAACCCTGCGCAATGCCCGTTTTGCAAAAGATCTGCGCCCCATTGAACCGGGTTGTGAATGTTATGTCTGCCGTCATTACAGCAGGGCCTACATCAGGCACCTGCTAAAGGCCAACGAAATATTGGGTTTGCGCCTAACAACTTACCATAACCTTTATTTTTTACAGAACCTGATGGCAAAGATCAGGCAGGCTATCCTGGAAAAAAAGTTGGCGCAGTTTTATGAGGAGTTTCGGGCCGGTTTGCAGCCGGTCCCCCAAAATCCAGAAAACAAATAATAAAAGGAGTGAAAAGCGATGTCTGAACACTTTGGGGCTATCGCCAGTTTCTTGCCCCTCATTTTGCTTTTTGTAATTTTTTACTTTTTGTTAATCAGGCCGCAACAGGCACAACAAAAGAAAAGGAAGGAAATGCTGTCCAATTTAAAAAAAGGCGACCGGGTTGTTTCTATCGGCGGCATCTATGGCATGCTGCGGGAGGTAAAAGAAGATGTGGTGGTATTGCGTATTGCCGACAATATCAACATTAAGTTGGCCCGTGGGGGAATTGAACGGATCCTGGGGGAGGAGGAATAATCCCTAAACCGGGCGGTGAAGGGAGACCACCAAGGGCGTATATTAAATGCGGATCAAACATATATAAGCAGTAAAAGGGATTGCTGTATTTCTGGCAGCAATTCCTAATCCGCATCGGAGGTGGTCGTTAATATGCAAAATAGAGGGCGTTCTTCGACACAGGGTGGTGCACTGGCCCCTTTTTCCCCGCTGTCCTTAATTTTGCGGGGGATCTTAGTTGCCTTGGGGTTTTCCTTTTTGTTTTTAGCTGTCAATGCCTTGCTGATTTATTTTTCCCCCCTTTCCGAGGTTATCGTGCCTTACCTGCTTTTTGCCGGGACCCTGCTCAGTATCTTATGGGGGGCGATCTATGTAGGGAAGCGGACAGAAGAAAAAGGTTGGCTGCGGGGCGGCTTGATGGGCCTTTGCTATGTCTTGATTCTTTTCATTTTGAATATTGTTTTTCGGGTGGAGCTTCAATTGGGGTTTGGCTTGCTCACCAAACTTTTTCTTGGTTTTTCTTTCGGTACACTGGGGGGCATCTTAGGTATTAATTCCTGATATCAGGACTGTCTGTACGTCTTTAAAAGACAGCGCCGCTTAGGTTTTTCCCCAAAAGAGCAGCAGGCCAATGACTACGAAGGCTACGCCAGCACCCTTTTGTAAATAAAAAGGCGGCAGGTAGCGGGTTAATGTCCCCCCCAACAGCACCCCGAGCAAAGAACTGAGTACAAGAGCGCTGGCAGATCCTAAAAACACACCCCAAAGGGGGCGTCCCTGGGCTGCTAAAAGCAAAACAGCCAACTGTGTTTTGTCTCCCAATTCGGCCAGAAAGATCAGGGAAAAAGTACTGACAAAAGCCTGCCAAAAATGCATATAAACCGCTCCTTTTAAAATTATTTTTTACATACGGCCTTTGGTATGCCCTGTTACCGGGTCAATAATATCACTGGCCACTTCACTTTACCAGATCATGGTGGAAATACAAAGTGCTGTTAATTGTTTATATGATTAAAGATGTTAAAATAATACCCTGTTTGCCCTGCCCAACCCTGTACGGGCACCGCCTATAAAGGATCAGCAGGCCCAGCACTTCCCTATCAAAAACAGAGCAGGACGAAATATTAAATAACATTCCGCCGCCGGGAACGAACGAAGGACCGCCAGCAGCACAGAAATGAACGCTATTGCCGAGCAAAATTTTAAGAGTCCTTAATCACAGTCCCAACATCAACTTGACGCTGGTGTATGGTTCGGTATAAAATAATTATGGTAAATAGATGCTACTTAAGAAAAATATTGCCCAAAGGGGGTCTGTTATGATGCAGCATATTAAATTAGTCCGCAAAGGCAATTTGTCAGAAATAGAGGATCGAGGCTGCCACGAATGCCAGGCTTCATGCCAGTCCGCTTGCAAAACATCCTGCACCGTTGGCAACCAGGTTTGCAGGCAGGGAAATATGCAGAAATAGGCAGGCCCTGACAGGCTTTTGGCTAAAAATGAACAAGAAAAAACCCGGAAAAGGCCTCTGGTTATTTTGCTGAAAAGCCTTCCGGGTTTTTATTTTTGGGGAATTAATCATTGTGAAACGATCAGGATGCCCTTTTGTTGCCAAGGTTTTCCGGGCGGCTTAGGCAGGGGAGGTTTAGAAAAAATTTGGATCTTCTTTCTTTCATCTGGGAGGAAAATATGAAAAAAAACGGCCCCTTGGCCAGGCGCATGACGCCCCGTTCCTTGGCAGAATTTGTAGGTCAGGAACACCTGCTGGGTAAAAACAAGCCCCTGCGCAGGGTTATTGAGGATGATCTTTTATCTTCCCTGATTTTTTATGGTCCCCCGGGGACTGGTAAAACAGCGTTGGCCAGAATTATTTCCACCACTACCAAAGCGCAATTCAAACGTCTAAACGCTGTACTGGCTGGCGTTAAGGACTTGCGCACCGTAATGGAAGAAGCCAAGACGTTGCAGGCCGGCTGGCAGAAAAAAACCATCCTTTTTATCGACGAGATCCACCGTTTTAATAAGGCACAGCAGGACGCCCTGCTCCCTGCAGTAGAAGAGGGCTTGGTTTACCTGATCGGTGCAACGACAGAAAACCCGTTCATGGCCATAAATACCCCCCTTTTGTCGCGCTCCCTGCTTTTTACCTTTGAAAATCTTACCCCTGCGGAGATCCAAAAAATTATACTGCAGGCCATGGGGGATGAAACAAGGGGATTCGGCAGGTACAACATTAAGCTGGCAGATGAGGCACTTAAATACCTGTCCCGCGTCGCCGGGGGAGACGCCCGGGTGGCCCTGAACGCCTTGGAAATGACCGTAACAAGTTTTGTTGGGAAAAAAAACACCGACAGCAAAGTGGTTATCACTTTAAGACAGGCGCAAGAGGTCCTGGGCCGGCAAAACTTGAAATATGACGCGGACGGGGACTACCATTATGATTTGGTCTCTGCCTTTATAAAATCGATTCGCGGTTCCGATCCCGATGCTGCACTTTATTGGCTGGCACGGATGCTCGCAGCAGGGGAAGATCCGCTTTTTGTTGCCCGGCGCCTGATTATCAGTGCCAGTGAGGATATCGGCAATGCTGATCCGCAGGCACTTTGTGTGGCGGTTGCTGCCGCACAGGCTTTGCAGCAGGTAGGCCTGCCTGAAGGGAAAATACCCCTGGCGCAGGCTGCCGTTTACCTTGCTGCCGCGCCAAAAAGCAACGCCGCATACCTTGCTATCAACGCTGCTATTTCTGCAGTAAAAAATGAACCCCCAGAAAATGTACCCCCGCATTTGCGGAGTACCGGCTATAAGGGGGCTGCTCAATTGGGGCATGGAGAGGGTTATCTCTACCCCCATGACTTTCCCGGTCATTTTGTAGCACAGGAATACCTGCCCCCCGGTTTGCGGGGGAAAACATTTTACTACCCCGGTGAGGAGGGTTATGAAAAAAAGATCCGCCAAAGACTTTCACACTGGCGTTCCCCAACCGGGGAAGGAAAGGAAAAATAGTCGTTGTTGGTTTGAATGCAACATATCTTTTTAATGTAGCGCTCCTTTGCGTTGTTTATGGCTTTATATTTTGGTGGAAAGCAGGTGGTTTAGTGCCGGAGGGAACCGGAAATAAGGATATACACATGTTTAAATACAAGGATTTACAGCTGATCTACGATGTAAACAGCGGTTCTTTACATGTGGTAGACAACTTGGGCTGGGAGGTCGTTGCTGCGCTGGCAGGAGGGTGCACAAAGGAAAAAGTACTTTCCCTTTTGCAGGGAAAATATCCACCAGCAGAAGTAAAAAATGCCCTGCAGCAGGTGGAGCAGCTCCAGCGGGAAAAGTGTCTATTTGCACCCGAACCCGTTGTTGATCAGAGCCGATTTTTTTCCTTCGGGGTCCGGGCGCTCTGTCTTTTTATTTCCCATGACTGTAATTTAAGCTGTCGTTACTGTTTTACACAAAGGGATCCCGGCCAAAGGCTTCCCCATATGACCTGGGAGGTGGGTAAAAAAGCTGTAGATCTGCTGCTGGAACAAAAAGGGGGACGTCACCGCGAAATCGATTTTTTTGGCGGCGAACCGCTACTTAATTTTCCCCTGATCAAAAAAATAGTTTCCTATGCCCGGCAGCAAGCCGACCGGCGTGGGCTGGAATTTGAATTTACACTTACCACAAATGCCACCCTATTAGACGCAGTAAAGGGCGACTTTTTAAACCGGGAAGACATGAACGTAATTTTAAGCCTGGACGGGCGTCCCCGCATTCAGGATTTGATGAGAAGTTATAAGGACGGGCGGGGCTCCTACCAACGCACTGTGAAGAACATCGTTAAATTTTTGCAGAGCAGGCATAAAGAAAACTACTATATCCGCGGCACCTATACCCGCAACAACCTTGACTTTTGCCGTGATATCGAACATTTTCTGTCCTTGGGCTTCGATTCCCTTTCCCTGGAACCGGTTGTTTCCCAGGGGGAAAGCTATACCATTCGGGAGAGTGATCTGCCGGCCATAAAACAGGAATATGAACGCCTTGTAGATCTATACTTGGCGCAGCTTAAAGCGGACAACCCTTTTCATTTTTATCACTTTGCCCTTGATTTAGAAAAAGGGCCCTGTCTTTATAAGCGCCTCAGCGGCTGCGGCGCCGGGGTAGACTACCTTGCTGTGGCGGCTGACGGTTCTTTGTATCCCTGCCACCAGTTTGTGGGCCTGGATGACTTTTATATGGGAAACGTTACACAAGAACCTTTTGTTTTGCAGCGGGATATCGGGGAAAGGATGGCCGCGGCTTCTGCTACGCGGGAACCTTGTGCTGATTGTTGGGCACGGTTTCTTTGCGGACGGGGGTGTGCAGCCACCGCCTATTTTGTAGAAGGAGAGCTGCACAAGGCCAGTGCATTAAACTGCAACTTGCAGCAAATGAGGCTGGAATGCGCCTTATACCTGCAAGCCGCAGTGCAATAATAATTGGGAAATTAGGGAAGAATATGAAGCAAGACCATGTTTACCGTTACCGGACAATTGCTGCCGGTGTACGCACCAAAATAGCTGTGGGCGCCTGCCGTTTTTATGCCTCCCTGTCGTTTTGCAGGACAGAAGAAGAGGCGCGTGCTTTTATCAGCGGTGTGCCCGCAGAACTGCCCGGGGCTACGCACCACGCCCATGCTTACCGCGTGGGCGTTGGTGCCGAACTGCTGGCCCGCTGTGACGATGCCCGGGAACCTGCCGGCACAGCCGGGCCGCCGCTGCTTTCGGTGCTGGAAAAAGAGCAGCTCACCAATGTTGTGGTGGTGGGGACGCGCTACTTCGGCGGGGTTAAACTGGGGATCGGCGGTTTAATCCGTGCCTACCGTGCCTGCGCCGAAGCTGGGGTGGAAGCCGCCACGATCTGCGTCCGGGAACTGATGGCCAGGGCTGTACTGCAGGTACCCTATGACTATTTAGGGGCTGTAGTCAAAGAAATTGAGGCTGCTGCGGGGAAGGTGTTAAACTTTCACTACGGACAGGATGTTACCCTAGAATGCAAGGTCCCTTTAAGGAAAATGGAAGAGCTGCCCGGTCGTATTGCCGCTGCCGGCAGGGGCCGGGCAGTACTAAAGACTGTTGATCGCGGGTTTTAGCTGCAGGGTTTAAGTTGTAAAGCTATTGCCATACTTTTTTGCAAAATAACAGGGCAGGACTTACTGCGGTGGGAGCTGTGAAGTGAAAACGTGCAGGAATGCTATCCTGCCCTTTCTGCCTGTGCCGTCGGATGAAGGGCTGGGTGAAAGGTACCGCAGGTGGAAAAATCACTATAGACCTGCCAAAGGGGGCAGTTGATCTGCCTTCCCACTTTTCCCACCGGTAGGGGAAGTGTGGAAGGAAAACCTCACATGCGGCAGCTTTCAAATTTTCTACCTTGTGTAATTTTTAGTCAAAACAACCATTGTAAGGGGGGGCAGGCATGGACCTGCAAAGGCCGGCGCTGCAGGCCGGAGAAAAAATTGCGGTGGCGATGAGCGGGGGTGTGGACAGCACTGTTGCAGCCCTGCTCTTAAAAGAGGCGGGTTTTAAGCCCGTGGGGGTCACCCTGCGTTTCTGGGTCGATCCCATTGCAGAAAAGAAGGCGGCCGCCGCCGGGCAAAGCCCCCGTTCCCCGGCAAGCATTGACAGCGCCCGGGAAACAGCCGCTGCGCTGGGGATCCCTCACCATATTCTTGACATGCAGGGGGCCTTCTATGAACAGGTGGTCACCACTTTTATACAGGAATACCGGGCGGGAAGGACGCCCAATCCCTGCATCGCCTGTAATAAACATCTGAAATTTTCCCATTTACTGCGACAGGTACAGGCGATGGGTATCAACTATTTAGCTACCGGCCATTATGCCCGTATTGTTTATGAGCCGCAAAACAACCTTTACCGGCTGCTGCGGGCCAAAGACAAAGCAAAAGAACAAAGCTATATGCTCTATACACTACAACAAGAACAGCTAAAGGCCCTGCTCTTTCCCTTGGGGGGCCGCCTTAAAAGCGAGGTTGTTGCATTGGCACGCCGCAAAGGGCTCAAAGCAGCACAAAACAAGGAAAGCTATGAAATATGTTTTATCCCCGATCACGACTACCACAGTTTTTTGGAACGTGAACACCCCGGGGTGCTGACCCCCGGGGAGATCGTTTCCACCACAGGCCAAAAGTTGGGTATGCACCGCGGTGTAGCTTTTTATACAGTAGGCCAGCGCAAGGGGCTGGGCCTAACTGCCCGGCAGCCGCTTTATGTCGTGAAAATAGATCCCCTTCGGAATACCCTCATCGTCGGGGAGGAAGCAGAAACTTACAGCAGCTACCTGTGGGCCTCAGAGTTAAGTTTTGTAGCTGGAACCCCGCCTGCACAGCCATTGCAGATCGAAGTGAAAATTCGCTACCGCGCCCCACAGATTCCCGCCGTTTTGCACCCCCCGGCCGGAAAGCAGGCCAAGGTGGTTTTTAATAAAAAACAAAAAGCTGTAACCCCCGGACAGGCTGTAGTTTTCTACCGGGGGGAGGAAGTCTTGGGTGGGGGTAAAATTGTCTCTTCAGAAATTGATGAAAAAATAGGCGGTTAGGCTGCAGCCGGCCTTTGCTTACCATACTCCTGCCGACCCCCGTCAAGCCTTCTGCGTAGCCCTGTTCACTGTGGGATAAGACATAACGTTATCAATATTTCTATGGTGGGGGGCAGCCTCCAGGGGGCTAGAAGTTATAAGACCTGTTATT
>JAAYRR010000038.1 GCA_012518675.1 Bacillota bacterium | reverse complement strand
TTATATTTGTTATAATAAGTATACTGTGAGGGTATTTTATGGTTAAGAAGATCGTTATTCTCGGTTCTACCGGTTCCATTGGCAGGCAAACTTTACAGGTTATAGATCAATTTCCTGATAAACTGCAGGTGACGGGCCTGTCAGCAGGAAAAAATATTGAGCTTCTTGCAAAACAAATCAGAAAATATAAACCTCTTGCTGCCGCTGTGCAGGCGGAAAAAGATGTTTCAGCCTTAAAAAAACTAACAGCAGGCCTGCAAACCGAAATTTTTGCCGGGGAAGAAGGTTTAACCGCCCTGGCCACCCAGGCAGCAGCCCGGTTGGTTGTTGTGGCCTTAGTTGGTTTTTCCGGGCTGAAGCCGACTTTGGCCGCCTTGCAGGCAGGCAAACAAATTGCCCTGGCCAACAAGGAGTCCTTGGTGGTGGGCGGCGAGCTGCTGATGGCGGAGGCCCGATCCCGAAATACGGTTATCCGGCCGGTAGACAGCGAGCATGCGGCTATTTTCCAGTGCCTGCAGGCAGGGGCCCATCATGAAGTGAAAAAAATAATTTTAACAGCTTCGGGAGGCCCTTTTCGCGGGTGGAAAAAAGAAGAACTGGCCGGGGTTCAGCCGGCACAGGCTTTGCAGCACCCCAACTGGAAAATGGGGGCCAAGATTACGGTGGATTCTGCGACATTGATGAATAAAGGTTTGGAGGTTTTAGAGGCCCATTGGCTTTTTGACCTGCAATTGCAGCAAATAGATGTGGTGGTTCATCCGGAAAGTATTGTGCATTCCATGGTAGAATATGTTGATGGCTCCATTATTGCCCAGCTGGGTTTTCCCAGTATGCTGGTGCCGATCCAGTATGCACTCAGCTACCCTGAAAGGTGGGCCCACAGCTTTTCCCGCCTGGGTTGGGAGGAAAAATGCAGCCTCAATTTTGCACCCCCGGATTTGGATACCTTCCCCTGTTTGCGTTATGCATACCAGGCAGGTGAAATGGGAGGGACAATGCCTGCAGTTTTGAATGCAGCGAATGAGATTGCTGTAGAAAAATTTCTGGAAGGGCAGCTGCCCTTTTTGCATATCCCGGTTCTTTTGGAAAAGGTTCTGGGCAGGCATTCCCTGCAGGCCAAACCGACACTTGGGGAAATTATTGAAGCTGATGCCTGGGCCCGGGAAGAGGCTGCAAAGGTCCTGAAAAAATAAAAGGAGAATATTTAATGTGCAGACGGTGATAATCTCGATCGTTATTTTTTCCCTGTTGATTTTTGTACATGAATTTGGCCATTACATTGTGGCCCGGTTAACAGGCGTGCGTGTTTTGGAGTTTTCAATTGGTTTCGGTAAAGAACTTTTAGGCTGGGAAAAAGGGGGCACACGTTATTCTTTAAAGCTGTTTCCGTTGGGGGGGTTTTGCCGGCTGTTGGAGGATGACCCCGAAGAGGGCCGGCAGGCAGGCAGTTTTCAGGAAAAGCCCCTGTCTTCGCGTTTTGCTGTAATAGTGGCCGGTTCCCTGATGAACTTCGTATTGGCCATTGTCTTGTTTTCCCTGGTTTATTATCTTTTTTTAGGGGTGCCGCAGACCCAGTCGGCACAAATAGGAGAAATTTTACCCACCGGCAGGGCTGCAGGGGCTGGTTTGCAGGTGGGGGATACGATCTTGGCGATCAACGGCCACCAAACTGAAAACTGGAATGCTGTTATTGAACAGATTAACGCCAACCCGGAAAAAGAGATCTCTTTACGCGTGCAGCGGCAGGGCCGGGAATTTTCAGTTGCCGTTGTTCCCCAGGCAGAAGCCGGCCGGGGCCTGATCGGTATTGCGCCGGTTTATAAAAAATTTCTTCTTTTGCAGTCTGTTGCCTTGGGGATGACTAACACCTGGTTTTTTGGCAAACTGATTTTTGTCAGCTTGGCACAGATGGTTACCGGGGCCATTCCCCCGGACGTGGCGGGCCCGGTGGGCATTGTGGCCGTGGTGGGCGAAGTGGCCCGTACAGGGTTAAGCAACCTTTTTTCACTGGCAGCAATTATCAGTGTAAACCTGGGCATTATCAACCTCCTGCCTATTCCGGCCCTGGATGGCAGCCGGGTGGTTTTTTTAGCCTGGGAGGCGATCAGGGGCCGTCCTGTTGACCCTCAAAAGGAAGGGTTTATTCATTTTATCGGTTTTACAGTTTTGATACTGCTGATTATTATAATTTCCTTTCAGGATATTTCACGCTTGTTATTTTAGCCTTTTAAAGGTGGTGGCGG
>JAAYRR010000037.1 GCA_012518675.1 Bacillota bacterium | reverse complement strand
CTCTCCAGTTAAGCTTTTATATTTTTCCCGTCCAATGGACAGGATAAATATTGCATAATCCAATAAGCTTGCCTGAAGCCTATCCTGTATCTCTTAAAACGCTTACTTGAAACTTTAAGTTCTTGACAGGAACTTTTCCTATCCTTGTTTAGTTTTCAAAGAACAACTTGCAACATCTTTGCGCAACATGGCGCAGTTTAAATTCTACCATACTTAATTTGTTTTGTCAAGGCACGTTTTTTTATTGTCAATGTTGCTGTTATTACTTGTTTCTCCTATTGCTGTGCCGTTGTGCCTTTGTTATGACGTTAACTGCATCTGTTGCTTTGTTTCCACCAGTTTTACGCCACGAGAACTAATATAACATGGCTTTTATACTTTGTCAAGGTGTCCCGAAAAATATTTTTTTAGCAGTTTATTTCCCGATATATACCTTAATAACCGCTAAAATGTGCTAAATTACTACACACAGGAACCTTTTCCCTGGCAGTTACCCCCCGGCTATGCTGCTACCCGGGGATGCGCCCCAGTCTTGCAGTATTATCCAGCGCAACGTGTGCGCTACAGTTCAATAATATAGCACCCTTTTTAAACCCTGTCAAGCTTATTTTCGACAAAAATATTGTATTCCGGATTATAAAATATAAGAACTGAAACCTTTGCTGCCGACCCTGTACGCCTTTATCTTGTCCGGATCCCATTTATACGCCCGGCCACACCCCTCCCGTGTATCATTACTTTATAACAATTTTAACCCGCAAATTAATTATTCACCCGGCGCCGGGTCGAACATTCCGGTTTGCAGGTTGATCACCGTATCGGGAACGCTACCGGGGTAAAGAGCATCTGTGAGCGGCACTGTGGTCTGCACCTCGACCCTTGTAGAGGTAAAAGGAATTACGACCCGTACTTCTGTCAGTACCTCCAGGTAAATTTTGTGCCGGACCTGGTTTATGCCGGCTTCTTCAAGGGAATCCTGCAGGCGGGTATTGACCCTGCCGGCAGGTTTCAGCCTTACGGGAATTTTGGGGCCATAGGCGGCAAAAAGGTAGTTATCCAATACTTCACCCAAGGGCAAGTTAAACGGTTTTTCCTCTATCACCTTTAAGGCCTCTTGTATGGTCAGCGTAGTATCTGCTATTAAACGGTTTACTGCAAATGTGTTAATCTGAGCCATTACTATTTTGCCCCGGTCATCCTGCCTGACAGCGATTAGATCATGGTAGGCTATGCCCTGCGCCATTTTATCCATGAGAGCCATGTTCACAGCATCTACTGCCACTGCGTTTGCTTTTAATTCGGCCAGCGATAAAATAGCCGGGCGCAGGTTCCTTTCTATAACAAAAAAACCTTTCAGGATGAGAAATACAATTAGGGTAAGAACGATAAAGGGAAAAAGGCCCCGCCCGAACAACCATTCCCTTAAAAAACGACGGATACTCTTTAGGTTCTGCTGAAAGAAAAACATAAAAGACCCCCTGCCTATATTTATATGCAGCGGGTCTTTTATAGAAATACATTCACAGCAAATGACTCAGGTTAACCATTTAACAAGAAAATGGTTTTTCTTGCCCCTTAATAGAAGTGTATATTTTCCGCATAAACGATCTTCCAGCCGGAGCACTTTATGTATATTAGTTTCGGGGATATTGTTGATCCGGATAGATCTGTTTTTGATGTCTTCCCGTGCCTGCCGGCGTGATGAGGAAAGGCCGCTTTTTACCAACAGATCTACCAGGCCGTACTCTTTTGCGGAAGAAGTTAAGGAAGGTATGCCCTGAAATGCTTCTTCTATCTCTGCAGCGGTTAGGCTTTGTAGATCACCATAAAACAGGGTTTGCGCTATTTTTTCAGATTTTGTTACTGCTTTTTGATCATGAACCAGGGCCGTAACCTCGCGTGCCAAGGTGCGCTGGGCAACCCTTTTCCCGGGATTGTTTTCCACTTCTTCCTGCAGGTTAAGGATTTCTGCATGTGACAAAAAAGTAAAGAACTTAATAAATTTAATTACGTCACGATCATCTGTATTAAACCAAAACTGGTAAAATTGGTACGGAGAGGTTCTGGCCGGATCCAGCCATACTGCTTCCCCTTCGGTTTTGCCAAATTTAGTCCCGTCGCTCTTGGTAATCAGGGGGAAGGTTAAGCCGTAAGCTTTACGGTTGGTAACCCTGCGGATCAGATCTATGCCTGTTGTGATATTCCCCCACTGATCGCTGCCCCCGGCCTGTAGTTCGCAGTTATAAAGTTCGTTTAGCTTTAAAAAGTCATAGGATTGTAAAATCATATAGCTAAATTCAGTATATGATATCCCTGCAGACAATCTGGAGCGCACCGATTCCTTGGCAAGCATGGAGCCTAGGGAAAAATGTTTGCCAATTTCCCGCAAAAAGTTGATTACCTCCAATTCCCCCAGCCAGCGGTAATTATTTTCCAAACGCGCCGGGTTGGTTTTGGCATCAAAGTCAAGGTAGCGTTTCAGTTGTTTTCTGATGCTACCGGTCCACTCCTCGATTTGATCTGCGGGGCCCAAGGCCCTTTCAGATACCTTGCCGCTGGGGTCGCCGATTAGACCTGTACCACCCCCAACCAGCGCAATCGGCAGATGCCCGGCCTTTTGGAAGCGCCTTAAACCGATAACAGGTAAAAGATGGCCGACATGCAAGCTGTCGGCAGTAGGATCAAAACCAATATAAAGTGTTATAGGCCCGGCTGCCAGCCTTTGCTGCAGTTCATCTGCATCCGTTACCTGGTAGATCAACTCCCGAAACTCCAAATCCTGCAGGATATTCATCTTCAAACCTCCCTGGGAAGATACACTCACTGTTCAAATTATATATGATCTGTTTTTTAGAATCAACAGACAGGTCTACCCCCTTTAGTTTGCAGACTGCACTGTTTAAGCTAAGCTTCCCCCTGCCCCATCTTGTGGTATAATATGTGCAGCGAGGTGTGTAACTATGCCTGAAAAACACAAACCAAAAGGGATTGGAAACAGCAGCAGCCAAATGATGCGCCCCCGGGGCGGCGGCAGCAGTTTGTCTGCCAAAAAAAAGCGGAGAAGGTTTAATTTCTGGAAGGCCACTTTTTTGTTGCTTCTTTTTTTCTTTGTTCTTTTTTGTGCCGGTGCACTGACTATTGTGTTCTCCTATGTCAGGGGGGCCCCGGGATTTAACAAAGGCGTGCTGCAAGCGCCTGTTACCTCTTATATTTACGATAGCTCGGGGAAAGAGATTACCAGGCTGTATGATGAACAAAACCGGGTTGAAGTACCGCTGGAAAAAATCCCCGTGCATGTTCAGAAAGCCTTTATTTCCATAGAGGATGAACGGTTTGAAAAGCATTTCGGGGTAGATCTGATGGCCATTTTAAGAGCGTTTGTCAGCAACCTACGCCGTGGAACCCCAACCGGGCAGGGGGCCAGCACCATTACACAACAGGTGGTAAAGAACGCTTTTTTGACCCAGGACAAAAAGTTTTCCCGTAAAATTCAGGAAGCGTGGCTGGCCATTAAAATGGAAAGGCAATATTCCAAGGATGAAATTTTGGAAATTTACCTGAACCAGTGTTATTTTGCACACGGTGCCTATGGGGTAGAAACAGCTTCCAATATTTATTTTGGTAAAAGTGTCGACGCGCTGTCTATCGCAGAAGGGGCGCTGCTGGCCGGCATCCCCCGTTCGCCAAACTATTATTCACCTTATGTAAACTTTGACAGTGCAAAGCAAAGGCAGTCCTTGGTCCTTTCCAAGATGTACGAACTTGGACATATCAGCCGCCAGGAAATGACTGCTGCCAAAGAAGAAGAAATTGTACTTTCTGAACTGTCTACCCGGGAATATCCCTACCCGCATTTTGTGGATTATGTTTTGCATCACGAACTGGTCAATATTCTTGTCTCATTACCGCAATATAAAACCCGTGAGGAGGCATATGAGGCTATTTATAATGCGGGGCTGAAGGTTTATACCACCCTGAACACTGAAGCCCAGTCCACAGTAGAAGAAATACTTAATGATGAAAGCCTTTATCCCCAGAATATACGGGTGGATATGGGGATGATGAAAAAATTAATGCAAGAAAAAAACTACAACAGTTATCCCCAGGAGGTTTTTACGGCAGAAGGCATCCTGCAACCCCAGGCCGGTGCAGTTGTAGCCCATCCCGTTACCGGAGAAATTTTGGCCTTGGTTGGGGGCAGGGAGTACAGCAGCAACAACCAGGATCTGCGTTTTTTAGGCCGCAGGTTGCCCGGCTCTGCTATCAAACCCATTGTTTCCTATGCCCCGGCCATGGAAGAAGGAATCATTACCCCCGGGACAATAGTTGATGATGCACCGTTTATCAGGGGAAACTGGGCGCCGGAAAACTTCGACAACCGTTTCTGGGGCCTGATGACCGTGCGGGAAGCGCTGGTTTGGTCCCGTAACGTCCCCGCCGTCAGGGTTTTTGAACAGGTTACCCCCCGGGTGGGCCTGGAATATGCCAAAAAAATGGGGCTTTCCACCTTGGAGGATGACGACTATAACTTAGCAGCATCCTTGGGCGGTTTAACGCAGGGGGTAACACTTTTGGACATGGCTGAAGCCTATTCCGTATTGGCCAACAAGGGTATTAAAACCAGCCTGCACACAGTTAGGCAAATCACAGATCGCAAGGGTAACACTTTATATGAACATCACAGCAAGCCCGAAACAGTTCTTTCAGAACAAACCGCTTTCCTGCTCACGGACGTTCTTAAAGATGTAGTGCGCCGGGGGACAGCCGGAAGATTAAGAGCAGGCCGGCCGGTGGCCGCTAAAACAGGAACAACTAACAACAACCGTGATGCCTACTTAGTAGCTTATACACCTGATTTGGTGGTTTCCTTTTGGATCGGCCACGATATTGCAAAACTTGGTAATGTACGGGGTGGGAGCGGCACCACCATCACTTACATGCAGGCCCTGCTTACCAGGCTAATGAAAGATATTTCGCCCTCTGACTTTGTTCGGCCGCCGGGAATCAGCGGCCCGATCAGTATTTGCACTAAGTCAGGCCTAAGGCCCGGTCCCTTTTGCCCACCGGAAGCGATCGCCAGTGAAATTTTTCCCACATCAATGGTGCCCCGGGAAACTTGCCAGATGCATTCCGAATTTGAAGTCTGTAAAAGCAGCGGGCTTCTTGCAGGGGAATACTGCCCGGAAAGCGAAAAAGAAACTCAATATTTCTTTAACCGGCCGGCATTCGAACGAACAGACGGCCGTTGGAAAGGAGGCGCAGGCAGGGGGCCGGAAGACGCCACAGAACAGCCCCCTACCGAACACTGCGATGTGCATACCACACCGGGGGCCTCTACACACCCGAGCGGAGGTTTGCTGATCGAATTATTGGAGGAACCTTTAAGAGCCCACCTGTGGTGGGATTACCATCCAGACATTGTCAGTTATCAGGTTTATAAGGAAAAGGAAGGGGAAAAATTTCTTTTGCAGGAATTACCCGGCGATGCAGGCAATTACATTGACTACAACCTGGAAACTGATGCCATCTATATTTATACCCTTATAGCTTTGGACGCAGAAGGTGTTAAAACAGAACTGGACAGATGGGTTGTCAGCACCTTTCAGGAAGAAACAGGCAACGGTAACGGTGAGGAAAACAACCATAACAATAATCAAGGGGAAAACAACCACGAACAACATGAAAGAGGGGGCACCGGGGGGCCACAGGAAGAAGATTTTTTACCTGAATTTGAACCATAAAACCATAGAACCATAACCCATTTAAAGCAACCCGGCAGGCGGCAGGCAGATTATTAACTTACCCGATAATTTGAATAATCGATCTCCCGCACCGCCTTTGGCATACAAACAGTTCCAAAGTTTATGCACACCTGAAATAAAAAACCCCCGGGGGACTGGCTCCTGGGGGTTTTTAGTCCTTGCAGGGTATATGGTTTGTTTGGTTTAAAACAAGGGGCGTAACATGGGGCAGCCTCCGCATACTATTCACCAGCCTGCAGTTTACAGCTTGGAATGAATGTTGCGGTTAAAACAAATGCCCACCTATTTTTATAGGGCCAACTTATTTACCTAAGCTGCACAATGGTAACCCCGCTGCCCCCTTCCCCTTCACCCCCCAACCGGTAGTTAGCAACCAGTTCTTTTTCCGCCAGGTAAACGTGTATTCCCCGGCGTAGCGCACCGGTACCTTTACCATGAATAATTTCTATTTCATTTAGATTTGCTAAAATAGAATCATCAAGGTGTTTATCCACTTTATAAAGGGCCTCCTCCAGGGTTAAACCCCGCAAATCCAGACGCCGGTCCACGGCACTTTTTTCCCATAGCAGTGCCCGGGTGCTGCGGGAAGCTTTAACCTGCCCTTCCTTTCCACTGCTTTCTTTCTCTTTAATTTTCCTTAACCTGGGTTTTTCCAGATCTGCCAGCCTGGCATTAATTTTCATTGTTCCTGCCCGCACCTGAATTTCCCGGTCGGAAAACACCTTGATAATTTCTCCCGCGCAGCGTAAACTGCGAACATAAACCGCCTGGCCAACTTTTATTTCCTGTGGTGCAAGGGGCGTTCCCCTTTCTTCTTCCCGGTATGCTTCCTGTTCATATTCTTCCCGCATCGCCTGCAGCTCCCGCCCGCTTTCCTGAACCGCTTCAAGGGCTTCTTTGTCGGGATGCTGCAGTTCAACCTGCTTTAATTTTTTAAGAATCCCCTCTGTTTTTCTCTGGGCCAAGCGAACCATTTCCCGGGCTTCCCGGCCGGCCCGGGCCAGGGTCTTTCTTTTTTGCAGTGCCAGTTCTTCTTTTTCATGTTGCAGTTCCTGTAACAGAAAATGCAGTTTCCCTTTCATTTCCCTTATTTTTTCATTGTCTACCGCAAACCGGTGCTTTTCCTCCACAAGCCCGGAAACCACTTCCTCTAAGTTGAGCAGTTCATCCTGCATATAGGCACGCGCCTTGTCAATAATGTCAGGAGCCATGCCCAGCTTATGGGCAACCGTTAAAGCGTTGCTTTGGCCGGGAACACCGATTAAAAGGCGGTAAGTGGGCTCTAAATTCTGCGGGTTGAATTCTACAGAGGCATTTTCCAGACCGTCACGCAAATGGGCAAAAACTTTTAATTCATTGATGTGAGTTGTGGCCACCGTTCTTGCACCCCGGGCATGAAGCTCTTCCAGGATAGCCATTGCTAAGGCAGAGCCTTCAGAGGGATCGGTTCCGGCACCGAGTTCATCCAGAAGCACCAAGGATGACGGGCCTGCTTCTTTTAAAATATTAATGATGTTGGTCATGTGCCCGGAAAAAGTACTTAAAGATTGTGCAATATCCTGTTCGTCACCGATGTCCGCCCAAACCCCTGCAAACACACTCAGTTCAGTGCCCCTTTTAGCCGGAATATGCAAGCCGCATTGGGCCATCAAGGTAAAAAGTCCGATTGTTTTCAGGGTTACTGTTTTACCGCCGGTGTTCGGGCCCGTTATAACCAGGGTATTGTAATCACGGCCCAGGTGAACGTCCACCGGCACAACTTTTTCCGGTGCCAGCAGGGGATGGCGCCCCCCTGAAATATTTATCAAACCCCTGTCGTTTAAAAGCGGTTCCCGGCCCTGGTAGGTTAAACTTAACTGCCCCCGGGCCAGTATAAAGTCAAATTCCCCATAAAGATCGTAGCTGTTTGCAATTTCTGCTGAGCTTGCTTTGAGAAGCCCGGTCAGGTAGCGCAGGATTTGTTCTATTTCGGCCTCGATCTGCCCTTTAATTTCCCGTAAACGGTTATTAAGTTCTACCACCGGCAATGGTTCTATAAATAAAGTCGCGCCGCTGGCTGATTGATCATGTACGATCCCGGGGATATGGTTGCGAAATTCTTGTTTAACAGGCAGCACATACCTGTCTGCCCTGACGGTAATAATGTTTTCCTGCAAAGATTTGCGATAATGGGGGGTGCGCAGGTATGATGCCAACGCCTGGTTTATTTCCTCCAAATACCTTCTTTCATTGGTCCGCAAAGCAGTTAGCAAAGGTGAAGCGTTGTCGCTGATTTCTCCCTGTGGGGTCAGGCAACGCCGCAGTTCAGCCATCAAATGGGGAAAGGCCTGGCATTTTTTTATAAGCTGCAACAAACGGGGATATTTTATGACGGCCCGTTCTTCCTGGGAAAAGAATGTTTTTAAAAACTTTATAGCCTGAAAAAAATCTTGAAACTGCCTTAATTCAAGGGCATTTAAGATCCCGCTGCGTGCAGCACGCTGCAGTAGGGGCAACAGATCACCACAGCTTTGGAAACGCAGGCCTGCTTGCTGAATCAGGCCCGCCGCCTCGGTGGTTTCTTGCTGCATGGCAGTAACTTTTTCTATTGCCGTGCCGGGGAAAAGAACAGCCACTTTTTGTGTTCCCGGCACGGTTAGGGTGAAACGATCAAGCTGTTCCCTAATTTTTTCAAATTCCAGCATACGCAGGGCCTTTTTCATTTTAACCTCCTTAGCGCGACAGGTAAGCATTTCCCCGCACAAAAAACCTAAGCTGTTTATCCTGCCCCCTACTGATACCAATCCGGCCGGAAACATCAATATCTGCTGCTTTGACGGAAACCCCTGCTGTAATAAAAAGCGGGTATTGTTTTAAAGAAATTCCGTTATGCTTGCCGTTAATACCCATCGCCTGGCAAAGCTTTCCCGGCCCATTGGCCAAATCTTTTATTTTTTTATCCGAACCACGTCTTTTTTGCATCAGGGCCATTCCTTCCAACGGTTCCAGGGCACGGACTAAAACCGCTTCACCATGCCCCTCCCTGCCGGTAACAACATTAAAACAATAATGGTTGCCGTAAATGAAATAAACATAGGCCCTCCCGGGAGGGCCAAACATCATCGCATTTCTTTTCGTCTTGCCCCTGGCAGCATGACAGGCAGGGTCCCCCCGGCTTAGATACGCCTCCGTTTCGACTATCAGGCCCGCAGTAAGCCCTGCCGGGGAAAAATGCACTAACTTGGCCCCCAGCAAAAATCGGGCCGCCTCAATTGTACTTTTTTTATAAAAGTCAGAGCTGCTGATTTGTTTATGTTCACCCTTTTCATACCAGCCTACCTAGTCTGCCGGTAACAAAATCGAAAACAAGACCAAAAAACAAGGGCAGGTAATAGTTGGCTAAAGAAACCACAGCCGAAGCACCGACTGTTTTGATCCAGAAGTCTGTTTCTAGCAGGGAAAGCAGCGCCGCAATCAGAAAAATAATAAATAAACCCCTGACCGCACCCAGCATACCTCCGGTAAGCACATTAAGGGGGCCTAATAAGGGCAATCTATTTAGAAATCTAAGTTTGCGTCCTATAAAAGCAAAAAGAATACCCAGTAACAAGAACATCAATAAAAACGCGACAATATTCAAGATAACCCCGTTTAACCACATTGTGCCCCCCCCCTTGGGGGCCAGCACGGAAATAATGCTATCCAACTTAAAGTATTTTTGTAAAAATAACTTTACAGCATCGTTCCAACACAAAGCAACATAAAAAACTAGCAGCAAACTGCCCAAACCCCAGACCTGGCGCAAAAACCCATGCCTGAAACCCTTATATAAGTTCAACAGGAAAATAAAAACTAAAATGTAGTCCAACCAATTCATTTTTCCCCGTCACCCTTTTCATCCTTAGCTGCTTTTTGCAGGGGTAACAGTTCACTGGCCAAATTTAGCGCCGCTAAAATAGCAACCTTTTGCAGGCCTATACGGGGATATTTCCCTTGCAGTTCTTTTAACAGATGATCTACATGTTTGCCAACTTCCAAAACATGCTGTTGGGGGGAGGTGCTGCGAACAACATATTTTTCCCCCAGTATTTCGATTGTAACCCGTTGCCTTTCATTTTCAGATGACACCGGTGCCCCTCCCCACTAAAAATTTTCAGGCAGAAATAGATACAGACCCACAGTGTGTTTTTATTGTATTATACCTTTTCTTCATTCTGTTGGCAATTCTGGAAACAAAGCCGGGGCTTTCCTAACGGGTATTTTCATTCCCTGCCTTGTGCAAGGCGTTCGGGTTCCTGCTGCCGGTGCTGCCCTGCCCGGCCCTGATCAGGCTGAAGACCCCTTTTTCTGCCAGTGTTCCAAAGCTACCACTGCTTCATAAACAAGATCGATCAGGTGCACACAGTTATCACTGCTTCGCAGTAGGTGTGCCAGTTTCCTTTTGGGCATGCTTAACAGTTTCTGGCCTTCAATAAGTTTTACCAGCTCTGCTCCTTCCCCACAGATGGGATCGGGTACCCGTAAAAAATGACTCGTAGCTTTTTTAACTGACAAGTCATCTTTGGCAACGACTAATTTTACACTCACTTCATGAAAAGAATCGCACAGCTGACCGGTAAGCAGATAAAACTGTTCGGAACCGGACCCATTTTCAGCTAGAACCAAGTTCCGCAAACGATTAAACAAAATACCCCGGCGTTCGTGATAGCCAAGGTATTCATACCATCCTTTGGTTACCTGATCCAAATTACTATAAAATCGGCAAGACCCGGCATAAAATTCTTTCCAGTCATCTTCATAAGCCTTTTGTGAAGAATAGCCGCGTTTTTGCAGAAGGAAAGTTTCAGCCTGAGTAAGCCCGCGCACTGTCTCGGCAAAAGTTTCCTGCGCAAAAGAATCCTGCAACGGAGCCAAAAGCCGGCGCAAAGTGGGCCCGCAACCCAAGTAAGCCTCCATCCCTACTAACTGTGTAAGATTCATCGTCTTTTGGCCTTTTTCTGTCGGCGTACGATATTTTTCCCAGGTTGCACCCTTAACAATAAAGGTCTGTGGATCTACAACCAAGCAAGCATAAACCTCTTGATCTGTACCACAGTAAGTAACTTCAGAAATCAGATCTTGCCCTGTTAAACGTACTGCTGTATGCCAGTTGCGTTGTAAAAGAAACCGCAAAAAAACACCTCCTTAAAAACAAATACTTTGCCCTGACACTGGTTCAAAAATAGCTGCCCAGCAAGGGGGCATTAAACTTAAATTTTTATTCGCTGACACCTGCACTAAGTCCTGTTTATATTTTCCTTAAACTGGCTTTGTATTTTTCACTAAATTTTTTTTCTATGTCAGCTAAGATCCTCTCT
>JAAYRR010000005.1 GCA_012518675.1 Bacillota bacterium | reverse complement strand
ATCTATAACGGAAAAAATAATTGATCAAATAGCCGCCTTGGAACCCCCACCTACAAAAATAATTTTTCGTGACAGTGCTTTTGGTGAAGATATTTCACTTAAAATCAATAGTATGCTGCGGCTGGAAGCCCAGATGAAAAAGTACACTGGCTTAAAGAAAAAAACATACCGCGTAGAGTTTATTTAAGGAGTGGTGGAAAGCTGATGGCAAAACGCATTGCCTTTCAATTTGATGACAAGCTGCCCTTCCAAAGGGCTGCTATTAATTCTGTAATTAATCTTTTCAAGGGTGTAAGCCGCCATGACGAAGGTACTATCTACCGACAAATAAGCCACATTAGGGGAATTGGCGAGGGGGACCCTGTGCGTAATCCACAAATTGTGAGGGAAAGCAGGCTTTTACAAAATCTGCGGGCGGTGCAGCTTGGAAACATGTTGTTTATGGATCAGGAATTAAAAAATAATAATTTTACGGTTGAAATGGAAACAGGTACAGGTAAAACTTATGTATATTTGCGTACAATTTTGGAACTTCACGAAGCCTACGGCTTTACAAAATTCATGATTGTCGTACCCAGCATTGCCATTCGCAAGGGTGTGGAAAAAAGCATAGAAATGTTGAGGGAACATTTTAAGATTCTTTATGACGGGTTGGATCTTAAAAAACATGCCTTTGTTTACGATTCCAAAAACTTAAGCAGGGTTGGCGGCAGCTTTGTTGAAACCAGGGACTTAAGCATTATGATCATGAACATTCAGGCTTTTAATAAGGATACCAATTTAATAAGACAGGCTACTGAACAAGGGCGGATCCTTTGGGAGGACATAAAATATATCAACCCTGTTGTAATTATTGATGAACCGCAAAAAATTGAGGGCAGTGGTGGGAAAAAAAGCGCTTCCCTTCAAGCTTTAGAAATGATAAGGCCGCTGTTTATTTTTCGCTATTCGGCAACTCATAAGAAACTTTTTAACCAGACTTACAAGTTGGATTCCTATGATGCTTACCAAAGCGACTTGGTAAAAAGAATAGAGGTAAAAACTGTTCATGGTACGATACCTAAAGATTTTCCCTATATCCGTTATGTTGAGTTTACGCGGGATCTGTATGCTAAAATAGAAATTTTTCATGTAGAACAGGGGGGTATGATCCGCCGGGTAAGGTTTAAAGTCAGGGGCGGGGACTCTCTTTATGAATGTTCAGGTAACTTAGAACAGTACAGGAACATGTTTATACAGGAAGATCCCCATAAGCTCAAAAAACTAAAAATAGGCAAATGGGATGGGCTCTTAGAGCTAGCGCCTGGGGAAAGCAATGTGGACATCAGCGCAGAAGAAACTGTTCGTATACAAATCAGGCTGGCGATTAAAAGTCATTTGCAGAAACAATACAATATTTTAAAAAAAGGCTACATGATAAAGGTAATGTCCCTTTTTTTTATTGATGCTGTCCAGAAATTCAGGGATAACAGCGCTGCTGATGGCCGGGGGGAATACCTGCGTATTTTTGACGAAGAATACAACCGGATTACTAATGATACCCAATGGAACAAAGTGTTTAGGGAGTATCCCGCACTTTTTAAGCACTACCAAGACGTACAAAAAGTGCGGGAGGGCTATTTTGCGGTTGACAAAAACAAAAAAGCTGTAGAAGTTGAAAGCTGGGTCAGCAATAAAGACAGGCTGAAGAAAAAATCACAGGAAGATGTTGATAGGGGTATTGAGCTTATACTGGAAAAAAAAGATGAGCTTATTTCCTTTGAGGAACCATTAGCGTTTATTTTTTCTCATTCTGCATTGCGGGAAGGTTGGGACAATCCCAATGTTTTTACCCTCTGCACTTTAAAAAGGAGCAGTTCGGAGATTGCCAAAAAACAAGAGATTGGCAGGGGTCTGCGGCTCCCTGTGGATATTAACGGGAAGCGTTGTGTTGATAATGAGGTGAATGTGCTTACAGTTATTGCCAATGATTATTATGATAGCTTTGCTGCTGCTTTGCAGGAGGATTTTAATGAAAGCGCCGGTTTTAATAAAGATGAGGTTACCTTTGATGTAATTTTTAGCACTTTAAAGGAGGCCGGGCTGCCGGGGGCAAAAATATTAGAAACCGCCGAACTATTTAGAAATGAACTGTTACAAAATGGGATCATTAACAAAGGCGGCTTGCTGACTAAAGATGCCCTGCAGATACAGAATATCTGTTTTAGCAATGAGGTGCTGCAGGAACATAGCATTAAAATTAAGGAAAAATTTATTGAAGTGATGCTTAAAAAGGGGACAAGGAAAATCCCCATAAAAAACGGCGACGAGGATCCTGTTGAAAACAGGGCGCATAGTTATATTTCAGAAGAGTACTTCGCCAAGCTTCTGAAGGAGCTTGGTCAAAGAATGTCTAAGCGCACCATGTACCAGGTTAACGTTGAAAGTGCTGCCTTTATAGATGCCTGCGGGGCAGTGTTAAATCAAAAATTGCGCTATAAACAGGTGAAACATGAATACGAAATAGAGACGGGTCTGGCCGGGTTTGACGATCAGAAAAAATTTATTATGCATGATCCTTTGCCACAAAAAACTATTGTGGAGGCCAAGGAAGCGGGGGCGCCAAAAAACGATTTTAAGATTATTAACTATATCATGTATCATACACTTCTGCCACGCCTGGCAATTTTTAAGATTATTTCCGGGTTAGAAAAGAAAGAACTGCTGAACAACCAGGATATTCTTGATCAGGTTACCCAGGATATTAAAGAAATGTTAACAGATTATATGGCAAAGGGTGATTTAAAGTATGATATTATTGACGGCTATGAATTTGAACAGTCGACTGTTTTTGCAATTGACCAGATAGACAGGGCAATGCTTGATGAAGCGGCAGATCTAATTTTAAAGACCAATGCAGGAAAACGCAAGGCTGTTCATAGGTATTATAAGTTTGATGTTCCCGGTGAAAAAAAATTTGCAGAAAGGCTGGAAGAAGATCCCGCTGTTGTTTTATATACAAAGCTGAAAAAAGGTGGGTTTGTTATTGATACTCCTTATGGCGAATATTCCCCTGACTGGGCCGTAATACGCCAGGAGGATGGTGAAGGTAAAACCAGGCTTTTTTTTATTGTAGAAACAAAAATAAACAAAAAAGAAAGAGATCTAAGCGATGTAGAAAAAACAAAAATAAAATGCGGAAAACTGCATTTCAGGGCCGTTGCAGATGATATTGATTTTAAATGGGCCAAAAACTACGATCATTTTTTAAAGAAAATTGGCGTCTTTTAAAACAGATTTGTTTCTATTTATTTACAGTAAACATTAATTGCGTCGCGCAAAAATTTGATGCAACTGGGCGCAAGTTTGTCATAGTTCACCAGAAAACGCACGCCAGCGACATACATTTCGCTTAACCCCTTGTGGTATTTCTTGCTGTACTGGGTAGAAAACGCAAAGCCATTACCTGTGCAGAGCACAGGCTTTTTGTGCCAGGTTCCCAGCTGGATCCCCAGTGTCAAAAGAGGCTTCTAGGGTTTTTTCAAGTTCAAGGCGCAACTGTTCGCCCTTGTCGTACTGTTCTCTTGTCAAGCCTTTAAGTTTTCCGTTGGATTCACTTACTATGGCATCGCCATATTTTGTACGGATTTTGTTAACGGCTATTAACGGTCATGACAAAACCAACATAAATGGCTATTGACAGCATATTAAAAAAAGGGAAAAGCAGCTGTACATTGGCAGGGCAGCCTATGTTTGTGGAACCTTTTTTCGCTGTGCCCGTCTTAAGGTAAACATTACCTAAGGCGAAGGGGGAAGATTTTTATGAAAAAAAGGAATGTAAAAAAGTCTATTGTTGGCATGTTGTTGTTAATGGTCCTGATTTTACCGGTGTTGATTGTGCCTGCTGTTGCGGAAGCAAATCCTGGTGGGGAAAAGGGCATCATCAGTGTTTATGGTGAAACGGTGATTACAGCGCAGCCGGATCTGGCCCGGGTGGTTTTGGCGGTGGAAACGACAGATGCAGCGGCTCAAAAAGCGGCAGCAGAAAATGCCCGCCTGACCAATGCAGTGCTTGGGGCCCTGGAGAAGGCAGGCCTTGACAAAAAACAGCTTAAAACAAGCGGCTACCGGTTGGACAGCTATGAAGAGCAGGTAGATCCGCAAAACAAGGACAAATATATTACCATTTACAGGGCTTACAATGAACTCAATGTCAGCCTTCATAACCTTGATAAAATGGGGGACGTCATTGATACTGCCATTCGGGCTGGTGCCAACAGGGTTTTATATGTTTCCTTTGAAATACGGGATGCAGAGGCTTTAAAGCTGCAGGCTTTGCAATGCGCTACCACCCAGGCCAAAGCCAAGGCAGACGCAATTGCTCGCAGTGCGGGGCTGACCGTCAAGGGGATTAAGGTTATAAATGAGGAAATGTCGGGCTATCAGCCTTACCGGGCTGCTGCAGGCGGAAATTTTAAAATGAAGGAGGATCTCGCTCCCACGCCCATCCTGCCAGGGGACGTTGAGGTCACGGCCAGGGTGAGGGCAGAGTACTATTTTTAGATAGACTTTTTGCGGGACTGCGGGTTGCCAGATGCAACGGATACAATGGAGGCGACTGCAGCGGGGACTGTCCCCGCTGCATTGATTTTTTGCAGGACTGGACTGCAATGGGAACCGTCCCCGCTGCATTTAGGTTGGCAGGTGCAATGGGAACCGTCCCCGCTGCATTTGAATAATGCTTGGCATGGAAGACCTGGCCTGGAGCGAACAGCTCAGGCCAGGTTATATTTTTCCCGCAGCAGGGCCGACATCTGGTTGATAAACTGAAAGGCT
>JAAYRR010000036.1 GCA_012518675.1 Bacillota bacterium | reverse complement strand
TACCGGGGGTACAGTACCCAATACTGTAAATACCCCCGAGCCGATCACATAGGTGCCGATGCTGACGGCCTTTTCGGACATCCATTCCGGTGCGGCCCCAGCCAGGGGTAGGTCGCTGATATCAACATTCAAGGCCTTGGCCACTGCGGCGGCTACGACTAAGATGCGGCTGATATCCACACAAGACCCCATGTGCAGTACCGGCGGTATCTGCAATGCTTCACAAACTGCTTTCAGGCCCGGTCCGGCCTTGGCAGCAGCCTCCGGTAAAAGCAGCCCGGCCTTGGCGCTGGCAATAGCTGCACAGCCGGTTTCTACAACTAAGATATCCTTGCTAATCAGCTCTTCAGCCAGCGCAACATGGCCGTAGTCGTGTTTAATTTTAGGGTTGTTGCAACCTACCAAAGCGGCGATTCCTTTAATGCTGCCGTCCTTAATGGCGTTTAAGAGGGGATCCAGTGTGCCGCCTAAAGCTTCGATAATTGCTTCCACGCTGAAACCGGCTACAAATTCCATCTTGTCGGCTGGAATGAAGACTTTGGCCTTGTTCCGGCAGGGGTAATTTTCCACGGCGGTGCGCACGATTTCGACGGCAGTTTCCAGGGCCTTTGCTTCATTAAAGGCTACATGTTCGGCCCCGGGGAATTTGGCCTTCGGGGAGGTAGAAATGATCTTGGTGTGGTAGCAGCCGGCTACCTCTGTCAAAGCGGGCATAATACACTGCACATCAACGATCATCGCTTCTACTGCACCGGTGATGATCGCCAGCTCTTGTTGCAGGAAGTTGCCGGCGATGGGGACATCATGCCTCATCAGCAGTTCGTTACCGGTGCAGCACATGCCGCAGATATTGATTCCTGCCGCGCCTTTTGCTTTGGCAAGTTCGATCAGTTCCGGCTCCTTTGCTGCCTGGACAATCATTTCTGAAAGGGTGGGTTCATGCCCGTGGACAACGATGTTTACCATATTTTCCTTTAAAACTCCCAAGTTGCTTTCCCCGCGGTGGGGCTTGGGGGTGCCAAACAGGACGTCGGAAAGCTCGGTGGCCCACATGGAACCGCCCCAACCGTCGGACAGTGCTGCCCGCAGCCCCTGTAAAATCAGGTTGATGTAGTCGGTATCTACCCCAATGTGGGTCCGGTGCATGATCTCCACAATTTCCCTGTCAATGCCCCGGGGGGTAATCCCCAGTGTGTTCCACTTTTCTTTTCTTTGCGCCGGGGCACGCGCCAGCAGTTCCAGATGGCCCTTGGCAATACCAAACTCGTCCAAGGCCTTATGGGCAATATCCAAAGCGATCTCTTTTGCAGAACGTCCTTCGCGGGGCACGTTTAGTTCCCCGGCCAAGGCCAACAATTTTTCTTTGTCCTTGATTTCATAATCCGGCGCTTTGCCTGCCGCGGTGTGCAGTAGGGTTTCCACAATATCACGCCCATGATCCGAATGGGCGGCTGCGCCGGCTGCAATGGCGCGCAGCAGGTTGCGGGCTACGATTGTATCGGCGGTGGCCCCGCAAACGCCCCTGTCCGGGCCATTGCCGAAAGGATCGATACGGCAGGGGCCCATGTTACAGTTGCGGCAGCAGATGCCCAGCAGCCCGAAACCGCATTGGGGTTCTTGTTTAACAAGCCTGTCCCAGGCAACGTCCACACCCTCCTGCTCAGCCCGGGAAAGTAGGGCCTGGGTGGCGGGATCAATGCTTTTTTGAGCAAATTTATTTTGGTTCATACCTTTCTCTCCTCTTTAAAAGATTTTAAGCGTGCCGGCAAAAACCTTACTGTTCCTGAAAATTGGCTAAATAGGCCTGGCGTTTTTCCCGGGCATAGGCCGGGACGGCTTGCAGGGTAAGCGCCTTTGTCGGACACGCCGCCACACAAGCGGGGATTTCCCGTTCGGGGCAGCGATCACACTTCAGAGCCAGCTGTTCTTTTCTATCCTGCACAATGGCGCCGAAGGGACAGGCCATCACACACATCCAGCAGCCGACACATTTTTCCGGTGTATGTTTGACAATGCCGGTTTCTTCTTCCCGCCATAGGGCACCGCTGATGCATGATTTGACACACTGTGCATCTGCGCAGTGACGGCACTGCAACGGAAAGTTGAACTGCTGCCCCCTTTCCACATAGATCCGGGGCACAGGGGGCTGGGCTGCAAAAACAGCCATGAAAATGTTTTTGGGGGCTGAATGTTCCACAGCACAGGCCAGCTCACAGCTTTTGCAGCCTAAGCAGTGTTCCAAATTGATCAGGATTTCCTTCATATCTTACACCTCCTATCTTTTTGTTTTTTTGTAGTAATAATTTGTTTGGTTTGGGGATCAATGTTAAAGTTTTTTTAGGGATTGGTAACAAAGCGGGCAAATCTTAGTTAAACCAGTGTTGTAAACTGCTATTGTTCTTAAAACACCCCATATATTTACTATTTCGCTGAAAGTTTTTCTATACCTGCGGGTTAAAATAAGGTAAATTTGGCTATTAACCAAGGACTTTCATTTTTAAAAGTTTGTTCTTCTTTTTTGCCGCGGTATACTGCAAGGCACTTTGGTGGTCGGTAATTAAAGTAAACCTGTTTACTGTGCCTAATTTATGATAGAAAAGAGGAGGCCAGCCTGCCGGTGTTGAAACTGAAGTTGAAACTGTAGTAGAAACTGATATTGGTGAAGCAGTTTTCCAGGGGGGCATTAATATGTTTGGCCAATAACAATATGTTTTGCGGTGGATAAAACTTTATGAATTAAAACATGGGGGTGTTTTTAGCGGATGAAATCAACTGTGGATTGTGTTCCTTGTTATATCAGGCAGGTTATTTCCACTTTAAGGGTTGCAGGGGTGGCGGAGGAAAAACAATACGACATCATTTATGCTTTGTTTCCTACAATTGCCGCGCTGGATCCCTTGAAAACCCCGGCGGAAAATACTTCACTGGTCCTTTTTGAAGTTTACCGCTTACTGGGGATGGAAGATCCCTACAAAGAGGCCAAAGCAGCCTCCAACGATCTGGCCCGCCGCTATTTTCCGGTTTTGGAAAGGATCATTGCCGCCAATAAAGACCCTTTATTGACGGCCTTAAAGGCTTCTGTGGCCGGCAATGCCATCGATATGGGGATTAATCCTGATTTTGATGTGGGGGCCAGTATCAGCCGGGAACTGGAACGGGATTTCCAGCGCAGCGATGTGGATGCCCTGCGGGAACTTCTGGCACGGGGGTCCCCCTCCTTGGTGGTGATTGGAGACAACAGCGGGGAAATTGTTTTTGATTCCCTGTTGGTGGCTACTTTACGCCGCTATGCCACCGACCTTTCTTTTGTTGTCAAGGGCGGCCCGACCCTCAACGATGCCACTGTAGAGGATGCCCTTGATGTAGGGATGGACTTTTTGGCCAAGGTGCTCACTACTGGGAACAGCTACCTGGGGGTAATCCCGGAGCTCTGCAGCCCGGCACTAAGGGCGGCAATTGCCTCTGCCAGTGTGGTGATCGCCAAGGGCCAGGCCAATTATGAAACCTTGGCGGGAACCTCCTTGGCCGGGGATAAAACATTTTTTCTGCTGCAGGCCAAATGCCCGGTCATTGCGGCGCACCTAAAAGTAGACTTAGGCGATTCTGTACTGGTGCGCAACCAGCCACAGCCAGATGCCTGAACGGCCGGCCAACGAACTGCAGCCTGGAACAGCCTGACGGGGATAGGGTACAGAATTCTGAAACGAAGTGCAGGTTCCGGTGGGGTTTGTTTCCCCGGGATTGCATATGGGAAGTGAAGACGCAGTTAACTGTGCATGAGAAATAAAAGCATAATAGTATAGCTATGAAATATAAATTTAATAAAAACGTTGTTCAAAAAAACACCGGGGTCCTGTGACATAACAGAACCCCGGTGTTTTTATACATTCCCCCAGCTTTTAGGGCCCAGTGTTTGCCCAAAACCTTCCCTGCCTAGCAGCGCTGTTTTGGCAGGGTGCTGTTCAGTTTTCCTGAAACCGGCTCCTTGAAACCCGGCAGGGTAACTTTCTATTGCAGCCAGCCGGCAACCACATCTTCGTTTTCTGCAATCCAGTCGCGGGCAGCGTCCAGGGGTTTTGCCCCGTCAGCAATGGCCCCGATTACTGCGCCAAGCTGGTAATCTTCCAGGTAGTAGTTCTTTAAGAAGTTGGCAACTTCCGGGGCATCTTCGTCCAGTCCTTGCCGGGCCATAACAACAATATCTTCTGCGCCGCCGTATACCTCCTGGGGATCTTCCAGGAATTTTAGATCATAGCTGGCGAATTTCCAGTGGGGCGTCCAGCCGGTAACGACGATCCATTCTTCCTCCATGTAAGCATCGGCCAAAGCGGCGGTCATGGCCATATCGCTGCTTTCAAGGAGTTCAAAATTCAGCCCATAGTCCGCGATGGCCTGTTCGGTAGCCGACATAATCCCCGCACCGCCGTCAATGCCTACAATGCGCCCGTCAAATTTATCTGCAACTGCATTTAATTCTTCAATAGAATCAACATCCACGTATGTCGGCACTACCAAGCCGATACGTGCGCCGTGATAAAGGGGGCCGTAATCGTCAATTTCAGCACCGTATTGTTCCAGGTAGTCCTGGTGGGTAATCGGTAACCAAGTTGTTGTTTCGGCGTCAAGATCACCGTCGGCCAGGCCGGCATATAAGCCTCCGGCTTCCAAGGGAGTCACTGTAGCATCATAACCTAATTTATCCATAATCACTGCTTGTGCCAGATGTACCGAAGCTTCTGCGCAGGCCCACTGCACATAGCCCAGTTTAATTGTGCCGGTTGTTGTTTCCCCGGCAGGTGTGCCGGCTGTGGGATCGTCACCCGGCGTTTCACCGCCTGTACAACCTGTAAAGACCAGCCCTACACCTAAAACGATGACCAATAAACTTGCCATAATCCTTTTTTTCGTAAACAAGAGAGAACCCTCCTCATTTTAAATAGCCATTTTTAAAATTACGTTTTTTTAATTGTTTAATTGTTACATTTATGCTGCTTTTTTTTCCGGGGATTCTTTACCCACAGATTGAGTAATGCGATCCAGAATGATCGCAATAATTACAACCCCCAACCCCCCTTCAAAACCGGATCCAATCTGCAGGCGTGTAATGGCCCGGTAAACAATGCCCCCCAAACCGCCTGCACCGATCATGGCTGCAATGACCACCATAGAAAGAGAAAGCATAATGCACTGGTTTATGCCGGCCATAATCGATGGCAAAGCCAGGGGAAGCTGTATCTTGAATAGCATCTGCAAAGGTGTTGAACCGAAAGAGGCTGCGGCTTCGATCATTTCTGCCGGCACCTGGCGGATGCCCAAATTGGTTAATCTGATGGCCGGCGGCATGGAAAAAACCACCGTAGCCAGCACAGCCGGTACCACACCAATGCTAAAAAACATTACTGCCGGTAAAAGGTAAACAAAAATAGGCATGGTTTGCATAAAATCAAGAATTGGCCGTAAAATGTTTTCTGTCAAATCACTACGTGAGGCCAAAATTCCCAACGGCACACCGCTGAGTAATGCCATAAAGGTTGCGGTAAGCACCAGGGCCAGGGTGCGGATGGTTTCATCCCAGATATTCATGCTGACCAATAAAAACAGGCTGACCAGGGTGAAAACAGCCATGCCGCGCCCGGATAGCCTCCAGGCTAAAATAACCAGCACCAGTATAAAAACGGTAATAGGGATAAAAGATAACAAAGCCTCGATGTTGTTGACAGCGCCTTCAATTAAGCCGCTGCAGGCCCGGAAAAAATCCCGGTAATTGCTGCGCAGGTACATGACTACAAAATCAGCCCATTCCCGTAATGGAAGTCGGTAAAGGATCAGATATGTGGTCCATTGATCGAGCAGATTCTTTAACGTTGTTGCCTGATTCAGCAGAGCTTCCCACATTGTTGTTGTTTTCCCCCCCTCCAATTAGGCCGGCCAGTACGGTAACACGCACAATGATGCCCAACAGTTTCTTTTTTTCATTTACAACGGCAATCGGTACTTTAGCTGCGGCTGCAACAGGAATCAGATCCTGGATCAACGTTTCCGGTGTTGTCGTGGGAATGTCTGTTTGCACAATTTGCTGTAACCCTGTTTCTTTATTCTTAACAGCCTCTACCGCGCGTTCAACTGTTACAATGCCGCAAAGGGTGCGGTTTTCACCCAAGACAAAGATGCTGGAAAGAGCTTCTTTCTTCATTTTGCGCAGGGCCACACGGGGACCGTCATTGATTGAAACATGGGCGGTGGGCCGGATCATAATGTTTTTTGCCCTTAAAATTTTGGAACGATCGACATCCGTAACAAAGTTGGCTACATATTCAGTTGCTGGGTGGATCAAAATCTCCTCCGGGGTGCCTGTCTGATCGATCAACCCATCTTTCATAATTGCAATTCTGTCACCAAGCTTCAGGGCTTCGTCCAGATCATGCGTAATAAAAATAATTGTTTTGTGCACCTTTTCCTGTAATTCCATTAATTCTTCCTGCATTTCCTTGCGAATTAACGGATCCAGCGCCCCGAAAGGTTCGTCCATTAACAAAATGTCCGGATCAACAGCCAACGCCCTGGCCAGGCCAACCCGCTGCTGCATACCCCCGCTCAATTGGTCCGGATAGGCAGCCGACCATTCCTTAAGGCCCACTGTTTTTAGGACAGCCTGTGCCCGGTTTTCAGAGATGCCTTTTTTAACCCCCTGTATTTCCAGGCCATAGGCTACATTTTGTAAAATGGTACGGTGGGGGAAAAGGGCAAAGCGCTGGAAAACCATCGCCAATTTTTTCTGCCTTAACTGCCGCAGTTCTTGTGATGGCAGCCGTGTAATTTTTTTTTCATCAACATATATTTCCCCTGCTGTTGGTTCAATTAAGCGATTAATACAGCGGACAAGGGTAGATTTACCGCTTCCCGATAAGCCCATGATGACAAAAATTTCACCCTGCTGCACAGCAAAGGAAACATTATGCACGCCTACAGTATGGCCTGTTTTCTTAAAAAGGTTTTCCTTGGATAAACCGGACCGCAGCATTTTTAAGGCTTGTTGGGGATGCGGGCCGAAGATTTTGTAAAGATTTTTTACCCTAATTTTGGATGCCATCTGATAACCCCCTCAAAAAATAAGCACTCTCACCCCTGTAAGCAGAGGTTAGAGTGCTTGGGTTTCGCCATGCTGACTCACCCTAAACCACAACTATAGTTGTAGCCTATTGCTGGCCCCTTTGAACCAGAAAAAGCCCCAGTTCTCCTGATGATTTTTCACCCATGGTTTCCACACATAAACGGCACTCACCTCTATCCACCAGAAACCTGACGTATAGGGGCTCACATCCGGGTTTACTGCCAGGGGCTACTTCATCATTGTTATTTTGTAATAAAAAAGCCTTCTTTTTGACAGGCAGTTGTCAAATCAGGAAGGCTAAGATGCAGGCTAAACCTATAAAAAACCAGCCGTAATAGAAATAACGTAAGAATAATTACAGCGATGCCCGCTTAGCCTACGAGGTTAGCTGACGGGCTCGGGCTCGGGTTGCCCTATTCCTGGTTGAAAACCGGAAAATTCGCCCCTCCAGTAATGTGGTTCCCCCGCGTTTCCCAAGAAACTTCGGCCTGCTTGGAACAAAAGGTAATAATTATTACATTTCATACTACCACACATATTTTAGGCAGTCAATTTTTTTAACCCAAAATAGCCGGCCGGGGATGGTGCAGGCAAAGGTGGGCCAGCTCTTCAATATTTGCGGTGCCGGCGCACATCACATTGTCGGCGCCACCCCAGTAAAGCTTCAGCGTGCCATCTTCTTCGGCCACGGCTCCGCAGGTAAAAACCACGTTATGCACATAGCCGGTAACCTCCCAGGGGTCTTCGGGCTGTAAGATCCAGTCATCTGCCACCCCCAAAAGCTTGGCCGGATCCTGCAGATCGTGTAGGGCAACGCCCAATCTGTAGATGGCACCGTCCATGGTGGCAAAAACCCCGTGGTAAATGTGCAGCCAGCCCCAACGGGTTTTTAACGGGGTGGCCCCCGGCCCTATTTTCATTTCATCCCAGTGGTAGGGCAAAGATTTCATCAGCAGGTGGGTATCCCCCCAATGGATTAGATCAGGGGAATAAGAAATCCAGATAGACCAGGGTGAAATCTGCGAATGCGGCCTTTCTAGGCGCACATAGCGCCCCCCGAAACGCTGTGGGAAGATGACCACATTGCGATAATCTGCAGCGGTAATCAGGGCGATGCGCTCTACCTGTTTAAAGTCTTTTGTTTTGGCTAAGGCTACCCGGACCCCATGCCTAGAATAGGCGCTGTAGGTCAGCAGGTATTCCCCCTCCAAGGGGCAGATACGCATATCTTCCACCCCAAATTCCTCATATGTGGCAAAGGGCTCTACAGTGGCCGGCTCCAGGAACGGCTCCGGCTGTACGGAAAAGTTAAAGCCATCCGTGCTGCTGGCCAGGCCGATAATTGACCGCCCGTTAAAACGATGGGCACGAAAAAGCATGATATAGCGGCCCTGGTGTTTCACCACCCCGGCGTTATGCACAGTTGCTACTGGATAGGGGACACCCTCTTTGGTCAGGATGGGGTTGCCCGGGTACCTTTTAACCAAGGGTTTTTTCATCGGTACACCTTCTTTCCTGAAATATGGGCAGCGGCTGGAATGCTGCGGCTTAACAGGGTAGAAAGGGTAAAAGGTTTTAAAGATTTTTGCAGGCTTGCCCGGCAGCTAAGTGCAGCCCCAGTTTATACGGCGGCCTGAAAGCCATTTCTGAAAATATTAGTTTTGTCTGGGAAAAACACTTTAAGTAGTAGCTGCATTCTTGCCGCTGGTTTCTAGTATTTGTTTATAAACTTGCAGGTAATCTTCAACCATTCTTTCCTTGGAAAAACGCTCCTCGACAATCTGACGGCAACGCTGCCGGTCCAGAGACTCAATTTTTTGCACGGCAGAGACGGCTTCCTCCCAGTCGTTAACCAACAAACCGTTTACGCCATCAGCAATAATTTCAGGCATACTGCCGCGGGGAAAGGCGATTACAGGCGTGCCGCAGGCCATTGCTTCTACCACAGAAAGGCCGAAGGGTTCGTTGAAGTTGATGGGATGGAGCAGGGCATAGGCTTCCCCTAAGAGCCTGTCACGTTCCGTCGGCCCCACGCTGCCGATGTAATTTATAGTTTTGCCGTCCAGGTAGGGTTTGACTTCCTGTTCATAATAGGCGTTGTCCTGGATTATTCCTGCCAGGATAAGCTTCATCCCGGTGCGCTGTGCAATTTTGATCGCTTCCCGCACCCCTTTGTCATGGTGGATCCTACCGAAAAAAAGCAGGTAGGTGCCCTGTCTGGGGCGGAAGGTAAAGTTTTCAAGGTCTATACCGTGGTAAACGGTGGCAATGTAGTCTAATGCCGGTGAACGGTCAGCGTCGCTGATCGACACGTAAAAGGTATGTTCATTATATTCCCGGTAGACCGGCATGATGCGGGGAGAGGAAAAGCCGTGAATGGTAGTGACTACCGGTGTGTTGACAAGTCTGCTGTAGCTTAGCGGTAAAAAATCAAAGTTGTTGTGGATCAGATCAAATTCCGCGGCAGATTCAAAGACCTTGGCAATATGCAGGCATTCCCAAACCTTGGGGTCCAGGGAACGATCTTCTTCATAGCCGCGGGGGCAAACAGCCCGCAGTTTTCCTTTTGTGACAGAATCTGCTGTGGCAAAAAGGGTTACATCCACACCTTTTTCCACCAGCCCTTCGCAAATTAGGGAGGCAACCCTTTCCCAAGGCCCATAGTGGCGGGGGGGTGTCCTCCAGGCGATGGGGCCGAGCATGGCAATGCGCATTGACATTCTCCTTTTTTATTAAGATTAAACGAGCAATAGGATAAATTGAAACATAATTACTTCTTTAAAGTTAAAATCACATTATACTAAATAGTACCATAATAGAAACTTTTTGGCAAGAAAGTCCTGAACCTTCACTGGGCAGGAAACAATTGATAAAAAGGCGAATTTATTTAGAAGCGAATTGACGGGAAACTTGGCTATTTATTACAGGTTTTAGTATAATTTGGAGGGTTGTGGGGTGTTTACGCAGGCGCAGGCGTTGCTGCAAAAATACTTTGGCTATGCCTCCTTTAAAAAGGGGCAGGCTGAGGTCATCAGCAGCCTTTTGGCAGGTAGCGATACCCTGGCGATTATGCCTACGGGGGCGGGAAAGTCGGTTTGTTATCAGATTCCCTCTCTGCTGTTTGAGGGGGTGGCGCTGGTCATTTCACCGCTGATTGCCTTGATGAAGGATCAGGTTGATGAAATGGCGGCCTTTGGCATACCTGCCACCTTTATCAACAGTTCGCTGCGTCGCAGGGAAGTGACTGCCAGGCTGCAATTGGCCGGTGAAGGAAAATATAAACTGCTTTATGTGGCGCCGGAAAGGCTGGAACGGCCCGATTTTTTGGAACTAACGCAGGCTTTAAAAGTTTCCTTTGTAGCAGTTGATGAAGCCCACTGTATTTCCCAATGGGGCCACGATTTTAGGCCGAGTTACAGGAAAATAGCCGGCTTTATCGACGGTTTACAACAGAGACCGGTGCTGGGTGCCTTTACTGCAACGGCAACCGGGGAAATTCGCCGGGATATTGTCAATTTCCTTAATTTTTTGGCTCCCAAGGTGTTTATAAGCGGTTTTGATCGGGAAAACCTTTTTTTTGAAGTAGTAAGGGGGGAAAATAAAAGGGATTACGTTTTGGATTATGTCTATAGAAACAAGGGGAAACCGGGCATTATTTATGCGGCTACCCGCCGGGAGGTAGACGGTGTTTATAAACTTTTACGGGAAAAAGGCTTTCCCTGCAGCCGCTACCATGCCGGCATGAGCGATCGGGAAAGGGAAGATAGCCAGGAAGCGTTTATTCATGACCAGACCCTGATTATGGTTGCCACCAACGCTTTTGGCATGGGTATTGACAAATCCAACGTCCGTTATGTTATACATTATAATATGCCTAAAAACATGGAAGCATACTACCAGGAGGCGGGGAGAGCAGGGCGGGATGGCGATCCGGGAGAATGTATCCTTTTGTTTGGTGCCCAAGATGTTTTACTGCAGAAATTTATGATCAAGGAAACGGTCTATGCACCACACAGGAAAAAAAATGAGTATCGTAAGCTGCAGACCATCATTGATTACTGTCATACAACAAGCTGTTTACGCCGCTATATCCTGCACTATTTCGGGGAAGATAATGTACCGGCGCAGTGTGATCGCTGTGGCAACTGCAGCGCTGATTATGAAATGAACGACATTACTGTGGAGGCCCAAAAGATTCTTTCCTGCGTGGTGCGGGTGAAGGGGCGTTATGGGGCTGGACTGGTTGCAGAAATACTGAAGGGTTCTAAAAATAAAAAGCTGTTACAGCTTCGCTTTGACAGGCTTTCCACCTATGGCTTAATGAGCGAATACACGCTGCAGGGCATTAAAGACTTGATTAACCTTTTGGCTGCTGAAGGTTACCTGGCCTTTACCGGGGGTGAATACCCAGTCTTGAAATTAGGGCGCAAAGCGGTAGCCGTCCTTAAGGGCAGCGAAAAGGTTTGGCAAAAACGGCCTTTTAAAAGGGAAACCAAAAAAGACAGCCTTTTATTTGAAAAAATGCGCCTGCTGCGCAAGCAGATTGCCTCCCGCGAAGGGGTACCCCCCTACATAGTATTTCCTGACAGCACCTTGCATGAACTATGTAAATGGTTGCCCCACGACAGGGATGACATGCTTAAAGTTAAGGGTGTGGGCCAGATTAAAATGGAAAGGTTTGGGGAAGAATTTTTGCGGGTGATCAGGGAGCATGGATGATTAAAATTTGTACCTTACAAAAACCTTTTAAGCTGCAAAGGGAGGTTTAAAAATGGCGGCAAAGGAAAAAATTGAAAAAAAAGTTGTTGAGTTGGCTGATTTTATTGCATATCAGGAAGGTTCTGTGGTCAGCAGGGAAATAGTTAGCAAGGCGGCGGGCACCGTGACCCTCTTTGCCTTCGATGCCGGGCAGGGGTTGAGTGAACACTCCGCGCCATTTGATGCCTTGGTTTATATAGTGGACGGTACGGTTGAAATTGTTATTTCGGGAGAAAAATATGTGTTGCAGGCAGGCGAAATGATTCTTATGCCTGCCCATGAACCGCATGCGCTTAAAGCTGTTAAAAAATTTAAGATGATGCTGACCATGCTTAAATCAAGTTAAAACGGCAATTTTTTAACCTGTGAAGGGTTGAAGGTTAACATTTTTTTCATTAAAGCCGCAGGCCCTGTAGCAAAAGCTCCGACAGTTCCGTTATATTCAGTTGGCAAAAAACTTCTACTATTTTTGGATCAAATTGCTTTCCTGCGTTTCTTTTGATGGTGGCCAGGGCTTCTTCCGGGTTCATTGCTTTGCGGTAGGTCCGGTTATGGGTCATGGCATCGAAGGCATCAGCAACAGACAAAATGCGTGATAACAGGGGGACCTCCTCCCCTTTCAACCCCCGGGGATATCCTTTCCCATCCCAGCGTTCATGGTGGGAAAGGATGTAACCGGCAATGGGATATAGCTCCGGTACGGCCCGGGCAATTCTGTAGCCTATTGCGGGGTGTTTTTTCATTTGGGCCCATTCTTCTTCAGTTAGGGGCCCCGGTTTGATCAGTATGTCTTGTTCTATTGCTACTTTACCGATGTCATGGAGCATGGCCAGCAGTTCCAGTTTTTCGAGTTGTTGGGTGCTTAAACCCATGATCTCACCCATTTTTCTGCACATTATTTTTAGCCGCCTGGCATGTTCCTCTGTTTCAGTGCTTTTTTTCAAAAGGACAGACATTAATGAGGCAATAACATCTTTTTTATGATTTTGGGTGTGCAGCAGCTTATCGCTGTACATATTGTCACTGGCTTCTTTTAGGATTAGCCCTATTTTTTCTGTAACATTGTCTTTTGCCGCCCAGCCCAGGGCAATGCTCAGTGGTATAGGTATCGGTAAGGATCCATTGTTTGCAAGGTGGCATTTTTCTTTGATCCGCCGGCTAATTTCGGCGGCAATTTCAATGTCGGTCTGCGGTAGGAAAATTACAAATTCATCCCCTCCCCAGCGGGCAACCAGGTCTTCCCGGCGGCAGGATGATTTAATAATTTCAGCAGTTTTAACGAGCAGTTGATCACCTTTTTGGTGTCCAAATACGTCGTTGGCCAACTTCAGGCCGTTTAGATCACCCATGATGATGGAAATGGGCAGCTGCCGCGGTGTGTCCAGCCGTTGGATCTCTTCCTCCAAGTATCTGCGGTTATAAAGGCCGGTGAGTTGATCATGGGCACTGACATATTGCAGTTGTTTTTCGTAACGTTTACGTTCTGTAATATCCCTGGAAATGCCCACGGTGCCAACACATTTGCCTGTAGTATCATAGACCGGAGCTTTCATTGTTTCCACGGGAATCAGGCGACCGTCAGTGCGTCGCCTAAACATTGCTTCGTAACGGTGCACCCGGCCTGTTTGCATGACATCCCGATCGATTTTTCTGTACCTGCTGGCGGCTTGATAATGAACATCCCAGTCAGTGCGCCCGGTGATTTCGTCGGGGCCAAAAACCGAAAAAAATTCTTTTGCGGTTTTGTTTACTGTTTTGTAAACGCCGTAAACGTCTTTGAAAAAAATAAGATCTGGAATAGTGTCGATAATTGCTTGCAATAAACGACGTTCTTTTTCCAACTCGGTTTCTATCGCCTGATGTTTTATGGAGGTTTCAAGGTTGACGGCACAGTTTTGAGCCAGTATGTTGACCACAGGTAAAAGTTCACTTAAAAATGTTTCTTGAAAGGGGGTTTCCCTTCCTATAAGAAGCAGGCCGAAGTGATGCAATTGAAACCCGTAATAGTATAAATCCTTTTTTAGAGGGATAATTTTTTTATCTTTTTCGAGCCGTATTCTTCTTTCAAATTCGCCGATAAGTTCGTAATAAGCGGCACTTTCCAGGGTTATGTCTGGAATGGCAAAAACGGTTTCCAGGCAATTGTTTGTATACTGTAGAATGCTGACATGGTTGCAGTGCAGTTTTTCCTTAAATGCAGCAGCAGCCTTTTTAATAAGTTTAACAATATTTCGTTTGCTGCTGACAGAAAGTGCCAGCTCATAGAGTGTACGATCTGAAAGTGTATGGTCCATTATAATCCCCCCAAGGCTTGCAATATGTTGTATACTATGAATAGGCATATTTTTTAACAGTAACTTTTAACAATTATTTTCTGAAATATACTTTATATGATGCCGGTAGCAACTGTCAATGTTTACCAAGGTGCCGGCAGGTTGGAAAGGTTTTGCAGGTTGTGTCATGGTAATTAACTACAAAATTCTACATAATTCTATAATATTAAAACAACTTCTACACAACTTACCAAAATCCTTTTTTATATCCAGTTTGTGGTGTAAATTTACTTTATAGGAGTTTTTTTATATTTTAACCCTTTACTTATAATGTTGGCGATGCCATTAATTAAGAATAAATTTCATAATTTTAATTTGCGGGAGGATATTAAACAAAGAATGGCGAATCTTAATTAAGACATCAAAATATAAAGATCAGTTGATGATTATCTAGTGTAGTGTCTTTTATATTAACGATTATATATATTAACCGGGAAAAATGATGACAGATTAAGTTATTCTTTATCCCGTGTTAACCAGGGCACTCCGAGCCTGCTTGCCTAAACGTTGGAATAAGCATGGTGTGCAGGCCGATAGGGTGCGGCGGTAAACCGCTGTGCCTCCCTTTATTTGGAAAGGAGTGGTGTTAATGATGATGATCAGGGCCGGATGACGCTTTTAATAGAAAGTGTCCCGGTTTTTTTGTTTTTATGTAGTAGAAAATTAAGGTAAAGGCACCGCAGGGGGCAGTTTATTTCAGGGAAAGGGTTTGGATGTAAAATGATGTTTTCTGTTTTGATTTAATTTTTTATCCAAATTTTCAAAGGCTTGGTTCTATTAAAATTATAGCAGCATAGGCGGAGGAAAAATTGGAACAGTCCAGAAAAAACACCCTAAAAATTACCGGCCTGGGGGTTTTACTGTTAGTTACTATTATCGTTTCTTTTTGGCTGGGGCGTTACCCGATTACCACCAAGGAAGTATTGGGTATTTCATTGTCGAAAATTTACCCCATAGAGCAGTTTTGGACAGATCGGGTGGAAACAGTGCTGGTTAACATACGTTTACCCCGTGTTGTACTGGCCTGCTTGGTGGGTTGCAGCCTTTCTGCTGCCGGGGCGGCTTACCAGGGCGTTTTTCAAAACCCGATGGCGGCTCCTGATATTTTGGGTGCTTCTGCGGGTGCAGCCTTTGGTGCAGCTCTGGCCATCTTGAATTATGGCAGTAGTTTTACGATTACCGTCAGTGCTTTTTTCTTCAGCCTGGTAACGGTGTTTATAGTTTATGCTATCAGCAGGAAAGTCAAGGGTAAAAGTATATTGGGGTTGATTTTGGCGGGGATTGTGATCGGTTCCCTTTTTTCTGCGGCGACGTCGTTTATTAAATTGGTTGCCGATCCTAGTGATCAGCTTCCTGCTATCACATACTGGTTGATGGGCAGCCTTGCAGGGTCAAAAATAGGCGATATCAAATTTGCTTTTTTGCCCATGGCTGTCGGGCTGGTGCCGCTGCTCCTTTTACGGTGGCGTATGAACGTGTTGACCATGGGGGATGACGAGGCTAAAACAATGGGGATCAACGCCAACCAGATTCGGCTGGCAGTTATTATCTGTTCTACCCTGACTACGGCGGCCAGTGTAGCGGTGAGCGGTATGATTGGCTGGGTGGGACTGGTTATTCCTCATTTGGCAAGAAGGCTTGTGGGGAACAACTATAACCATTTAATGTTTGCCTCCGTTCTAATTGGAGCAATTTTTCTGCTTTGGGTGGATAACATTGCCCGGAACCTGCTTACCACAGAGATCCCCTTGGGCATACTTACGGCGTTTATCGGGGCACCCTTTTTTATCTATTTAATCATAAGGGGGGAGAACTATTGAGTATTGAGGTGACAGATCTTTCTTTCAGCTATGGGGAACATCAGGTGCTTGCACAGGTCAGTTTTGAGGCACAGGATAAACAGCTGTTGTCTGTTTTGGGCCCCAACGGGGTCGGAAAAACCACTCTTTTCCGCTGTGTTTTGGGTTTACTCGGCGGCTATGAAGGCCAAATAAAATTGGACGGCATTAACATCAAGGGCCTGGGGGTCAGGGAAATGGCAAGGTTAATTGCCTATATACCTCAATTTCACTACCCATCCTTTAATTATAGTGTGTTCGACATGGTGCTGATGGGCACATCAGTTCAGGTGTCTGCTGTTTCCAGCCCCGGTATAAGGCAGAAAAAACTCGTGGAGACGGCGCTGGAAAGGTTGGGGATCGCCCACCTGAAAAACCGGGGGTTTACCAGAATCAGCGGGGGCGAACGGCAGCTTGTTTTGTTGGCACGCGCTATGGTGCAGGAGGCCAGGATTTTGGTGATGGATGAACCCACTTCCAACCTGGATTACGGCAATCAGATTCGTGTGCTGACTGAAATAAAATCCCTGGCCAAGGAGGGCTATACTATTGTCCAGTCAACCCACAACCCCGATCAGACTTTTCTTTTTTCGGACAAAGTGCTGGCGATGAAGGAGGGGAAGGTTTTGGCTTGGGGTGCGCCGGGTGAAATATATACAAAAGAATTGATCTATGATCTTTACGGGGTGGAGGTGGAAATGGAAAGCCTCTACAATGATTTGGCACGGGTTTGTATACCGAAGAACTTAATGGCAGGGAAGGATAGGCCTGCCGATCTGCTTTTTAATGTTTATTAAATATATTTACCTGGGGGGAAAAACTTATGAAAAAAAGAAAAATTGTTTCGATTTTGCTTGCAGCATGTTTATGCTTAACCATGTCTTTGGCGGTGGGGTGTGGCAGCGGCGGCCCTGGTGCAGAACAGGGTGAAACCGGTACAACTGCTGATGAACAGGCAACCGTAACCTTTACCGATTCAGCGGGGCGGGAGGTCGAACTGCCTGCTAAAGTTACCAGGATTGCTTCTTCCGGGCCCTTGGCACAGATAATACTGTTTGCTTTGGCTCCGGATATGCTGGTAGGACTTGCCACCAGGTGGGATCCTGCTGCCGAACAATACATTGACACCGCATACTATAACCTTCCCGTATTGGGTCAGTTTTATGGTAAAGGTGAACTTAACTTAGAGGAAGTGGCCAAGGTTGATCCACAGGTAATTATTGATGTCGGTGAGCCAAAATCCTCTGTGGTGGAAGATATGGATGCTATTTATGAACAGGTGGGTATCCCTACAGTCCATATCGAAGCATCTATGAAGACTATGGGGGAGGCTTATAGGACGCTGGGCAAACTTTTAAACAGGGAAGAAAAGGCTGAAATTTTAGCCAACTATTGTGAGGAAGTTTATAGTAACACCCAGGAAATGATGAAAGAAATCGGGGAAGATGAAAAAGTGGACCTGATTTATTGCACCGGCGAAGACGGACTTAATGTCATCGCCAAGGGTTCATTTTTCTCGGAGATTTTTGATCTTGTGGGAAACAATGTTGCCGTGGTAGATGATATTTCCAGCAAGGGTACCGGAAACCCGGTGGACATGGAACAGTTGGTATTGTGGGATCCGGACGTAATCATTTTTTCACCGGACAGCGCCTACCAAAATGTTTCCGGGGATAAAACTTGGCAGGAACTTACCGCCATTAAAGCCGGCAGATACTATGAGGCACCGGAGGGCCCCTACTGTTGGATGGGTTTTCCGCCGTCTGTCAACCGTTATATGGGTATGATCTGGATTGCCCAGCTGCTTTATCCGGACCGGGCCGGGTACAACGTCCACCAGGAAGCGGTTAAATACTATGAATTATTTTATGGTTGCGAACTGACAGAGAACCAATACAGGGATCTGGTTGCAAATTCACTCTTAAAATAGAAATAACTCTGAATCATAGGTGTTTGCTGCGGGTTGGGCACCTTTTTGACCTAAAGCTAATAAAGGGGTACCTATACAACGGTATTGTTATTGCAAGCTGCAGGAGGGCATAGTTTGGCGGGCTTTTCAGGTTGACATTTCTATACAATAATTGCTATGCTAGACCTGGGAAAGGCAGGTTACTACTACTGAAGGGGGGAGCAATATGACCCAGAAAAAATGCCCTGTATGCGGTACAGTTTTAGAAAGCCGTTTTACCCGTTGCACACGGTGTGGTTTCTTTAAACACCGGGAGGATTTTATGTTTGAATCTTGCACTGGGGTACGGTACCCCTGTTCCAACCAATGTAGACCTTGCTTTTTTGAAGAAATCTATAAAAACAAAAAGATTAAAGTTTGACTTGGGATTTAGGTTTTTAAACCTGGCTCAGTTTTTGCGATGTCTCAGCCGGGTACAGTTTTTCAAGTTATACTTAGTGCATGTGAAATTGTAGCTTGCCGAACCTACAAGAAGTAACCTCATATAATTTGTATTACTGGTTAACATTCCCGGCAGTGGATCAGCTCTGCCGGGATTTTTTAAATTGAAATGTCTTTAGTATAAAACAGCTATTTTGTTTTTTAGGATATAGATCTTACTGGAAAGTTAAAACAGACGCATTGGGATCGTTGTCCCCTATGTCTACTGTTTGCAATAATAACGTGGGTTGAAAAGAATGCTTCAACAACGGGGCCGTTTCCCCCATTTTTTTGTAGTAGCCTCTAAACAGTTCATTTCCCTCCCCGGTACCGTACATCATGGCCATGGCGAAAAGATTGGCAAAAGTTTCTGTAATGCCCTGGGAGGAAGATCTGATTAGCTGGGGATAATCAGCGGGACTTAAATTGGCAAGGATGTTTGTGAAAGTTTCGGGCAGGGGTTTGCCGGCCAAATATTTGGAAAAAAGCAGGTGTCCCATTTCATGCAGGATCAGGAAAGTTCTTTTTGATGTGTTATTTCCGGAATAGCTGTAGAGCACAAGCGTATGGGGGTTAAAAAGGTAACAGGCTGCTGTTTTTTCGCGATATGGCGGTGCAATGACCAGGACCGGCCAACCGCCCCGGTTGAAAAGGTCCGGCGCATAGCCGTTGGTGAGCAGTATATTTACAGCAGAAAAAAAAGCGTTTCTCCATAGTGCCCGGTCCCCTCCATGGGAAATATGCAATGTTTTTAAATAAACTGTTATTTCTGCAAAGGTTTTCAGTTGGTGGGCCGCTTCCCGAAAGTATTTTCCCCGGCAGCAGTCCAAAGCACGGTAAGGGGGCAGGGCATCCATTAAAATCCTCAGTACAAGCATCCTTCCCCCATCAAAGCCTTCACAATAACCAAGCCCGTGGTAGTACCGGGAGGAGGAGGGGGCCAAGGCATAAAAATCCTCCATTACCTCCCGTTTTTTTTCCCTCAGCAGTCTTTCCCAATAGTCTTCGCTGACATCCTCTTGGGCATAAAACCCAATCACTTTTTCTAAAAGATCAATTGCCCATTGTACCGGTTCAGTGGTTTCAATTTCTCTTTTAACCAATAAATCCATTCAGCAACCTCCCTATGCCGCCCTGCGGGTTCTGCAGGCTTGCCCTGAAAAAGCCTGCAGGAAACTATTTCTAGCCCCCCTGGCGCTGTTTCAAAAGGTACGGGGTGCTTATAAAAAATAACTCTTTTATGGGTGCTTAAAAGACAGTATTGAACGGCTGTTTACTGTTTATATTTTGTGCAGAAGGGCGGAAACCTAATCTATGAACGAAATAAAGGTGTAAGTACCCCAAAAAGCCAAACCTGTAAATGCAGCTGTATGAAATGCAATTACAGGTTTGGCTTTTTCGCTGGTGGCGTTATTGCCACCCTTAACGCACGGGGGTGGAGACCCGCTTTCCAGAGGGGTACTTCCGTCTAAAGTGCCTTACGGCACTGTTTATCATCGTTGTATATATTCTACCGGGTATATTCTACCGCCTGGATTTTTCAAAATCCGGCAAAGATCCCTTGACGCTTAGTTTTATTCTTGCAGGACAATCAGTGCATCCAGAGCAAGCAGCCCTTTTTCATAAATTCTTAAGGGGTTGATGTCCATTTCCTTAATTTCCGGATGTTCAACCACCAGCTGTCCAATTTTTATTAAGGTTACTATTAACTGTTTTTTATCTACCGCCGGCGCCCCGCGCCAGCCGCTAAGCAGCTTTTTTCCCCGCAGTTCATCGATCATTTCATGGGCATCTCCCTCCGTAAGCGGCGCCAGGCGCATGCTGACATCGCCCCACGCCTCGGCGGTTGTGCCGCCTAAACCGAGCAAAACAGCCGGCCCGAAACTGATGTCATTTACCGCGCCGACGATAAGCTCCAGTCCTGCTGCAGCAGTTTCCGCCAAAAGGTACCTTTTGGGGGTTTCAGTTTCAATTCTGTCCACACGTTGCAGGGCTTCTATTAGCTGCGCTTTCGTTTCAACCCCCAGGATAACACCGCCGCTTTCTGTTTTATGGGTAATTGAGGGATGCAGCACTTTCACGACACAAGGTTTCTTTAATTTAGCAAATGCTTGTAGCGCCTCACCGTGTGTAGAACAGGCTGCGTGCCGGGGGGAGGGGATGCCCAGCCGTTCCAAAATAGCTAGTGCTGCAGCCTCATCCGGTGTTTTTTCAAGGGGTTCAATGTTAAATTTAAAGGTACGTTGCCCTTCTTTTGCCTGTTGCTTGCGGTAGGCTGCCTTGGAATCATCGACCAAGGCCCGGATTGCCTTGGCCGTTCTATCCGGGGAGGTGAAGGCGGGAATCTTCCGGCCGGCCAGCTTTTTTAGTGTAGGGTTAATGTGTTCGGGAAAACCGCCGGTGCCGAAAATAAGAGGCTGTTTGATGTCCTTGCATTGTTCAAAAATATCTACCGGATCCATCGCTGTTGTTTTATAAAGGGCAAATACTGCTAAGAGATCAAGTGCCTCATCTTCGGCCATTGTCTGCAGCACGTTGGCAAAAGCAGATCTTTTACCGGGGCGTGTTGTGTCAACCGGGTTTTTCATAAAGGAGATGGGCAGCAGTTCCTTGCTTATTTTTTCTACGGTTGAAGGTTGTAGTTCAGGGATGAGGACATTTTTGCTTCGAAGGTAGTCAGCAATTACCAGGGCGGGGCCTGCCTGTCCGGTCAGCACGCCTACACCGGGGTTTTCTTTGGGTTGCAGCCGCACCTGGGCCAGCAAACCGGCAGCGTCTATGGCATCATCGCCGGAATCGGCCTTCACTGCTCCTGCCTGGGTTAAAGCCGTTGTTTTGAGTTTGTAAGAACCAAGGAGAGTGCCGGTATGGGACGCTGCAAATTTTGCAATATTTGACCGGCCGATCGTTAAGAAAATTACCGGTTTCTTCTTGGTGACTTCTCTGATAACATTATATAAATGCCTGCCTTCGCCTTTTCCCAGTCCTTCAAAATAAAGAACGATTACCTTTGTATTTTCATCGTCAGCTAAGTAGGCGACGACATCTGCAAGTTTGGTAACCGGCCCGTTGCCAATGCCGGTAATCAGGCTTGCCCCCAGGCCCAGGGTTTGAACAAGGGTTGCCAAGCAATAACTCATCGCCCCGCTTTGTGACACTATGCCAACCTTTCCGGGGTTGATCTCACCGAGCCAGGGTACAAAGTTGGCTGTCACCTTGGCAATGGGGTTTGTAAAGCCTACGGTGTTGGGTCCCAGTAACTGTATTTTGTATTTGCGGCAGATAGAGGTAATTTTGTTCTGGAGCTTTATTCCCTCGTCTTCACCGGTTTCTGCAAAACCGCCGCTGACAACCAGGGCTGCCCCGACACCGGCTTCTCCTGCTTCTTGTAATGCTTTAACGCAGCTTTTGGCGGGAATGGTTAGAATGGCCAGATCGACAGGTTGACCGACAGCTTTCAGGTTGGGAAATGCTTGCTGCCCAAAAATGATGTCCGCTTGCGGGTTGAGCGGATAAACCTTTCCAGGAAATGTCCTTAGTCCATACATAATTTCATAGCCTGCTTTTGCCTTATTGTTAGAAGCACCAATGACAGCAATTGACTTTGGTTTATATAAACGATCTAAAGGCTGCAAAAATATTCTCCTTTCTGTGGGTCAGTAACAGTAAATTCGACAATAATTCGAAGATTCCTGCTTTAATAAATAATTTTTATTTTGCCCTAAATGTTATTTCAAAAAATTATTTGTTAAAACAATTGTTATATTCTTAGGGTGGCCCTTAGGAATTCCAGAAAAACATGGCTGAAGATCGTGATTGAATATCAAGACCCTGCAGGAGATTTTTTTTTCCCAGCGAATTGTTATCTATGATTATTCTTACCAAATATATTAAAGGAGCATAAAAATGAGTAATAAAGCACCTTATGAAGCATCCAGCGTAATGAATACTGCAGTAATCAGCGTTGGCCCCCACGCCACATTGGAGGAAGTTGTAAAAATTTTAGCAGACAATAGAATCAGCGGTCTGCCGGTAGTTGATTCAGACAACAAGGTGATAGGGGTAATTACAGAAACAGATATTGTAAATTTTGCCACCAAAGTGCATGTTATCCCCCTGATTGGAACTTCGGGTTGGCTATCACCATACATTGATGTTACCGAAATAGCAAAATTTAAAAAAGGCTTTAACCTTCTTGCAAATACTAAGGTAGAAAAAGTAATGTCTAAAAGGCCCGTTACGGTCTCGGCTGGTACATATATTAATAAGGTGGCCGAACTAATGAAAAAAAGGGATATAAACCGTGTTTTTGTGATTGATAAGGAGGGCAAAATAATTGGGGTTATTGCGAGAGCAGATTTGGTAGACTACCTTGCAGAATGGAAAAGGTAGAAGTTGGGGGTAGGAAAGCAGGAAGTTAAAATACGTTTGTGGGACAACTCTCAGATGCTGTTAAAAAGTACTTAGCGTGCCAAGGCTTAGGTATCCTGTTCAGCAATACTGTTGCCAGAAAACGAGCCGGCTTAAAATATTTATAACGGGGAGTGTATCCCCTTAGAGCCAGGGGAGGTAAAGGGTGGCCGCCTTTGTTTTAAAGTTGTTTTCCAGGGAAATAATTATTAAAAATAATTCATCAGTAGCAGGGCCTTATAAAAGAAACTGATACCGAAGAAAACCAGGATGCCGCCCAGGAAAGCAATAATAACCCTGTAGGGTTTATTATTGATAAATTGACGGGTTTTACCTACTATGATAGAGATCAACCCGTACCAGGTGAAATCTGCCAAAATATGTCCCAGGTAGAAAATGATTACGCCGGCGGTAGCACAAGATTTGTAGGCCTGTAAAAGAAAACCCAGGCCGATAATAGCCCACCATAAAAGAAAATAAGGGTTGGCGATACTGATTGCAATCCCGGTAAAAAACATATTCCCGGTACCAAAATAATTTTGTTGAACGGGGTTTATGTTAATTTTATTTTTGACAGAGTCGCGGATCATCCGAAGGCCCATGAATAATAATAACAAACCTCCAACAATACCGATGCCAGCTTGCGCAGTGCCGGATTGTAAAACAGTGCCGAAACCCATAAAAATCAGGACTACCAAAACAATTTCTAAAAAAGCGTGTCCTGCGATAATTATCAATCCGGCATAGGGCCCGGTATTTAAAGATTGTCTGATAGTATATGTTAGCAGGGGCCCGGGCATGATTGCCCCGGAAAATGCTACTGCTAAGGCAGACAAAAAAATGGTCGTCATTTTAGGTTGCACCTTTCAATGGTAAATTTATGCCCGTTAATGGCCTTCTATAAAAAATTGTCTTTCCTTCAGGGGGGATATTTTTGGCGGCAAAAAATATTAATGAAAGAATTGCAGAGGTAGAAAAAAAGATTGTGGATGTTAAAAAACGGTGGCCCGCCCATTCTGTAAAACCGGCACTAATTCAGGAATTGGAAACTTTGGAGGCTGAACGGGATAGACTGCTGGGGTTGTAACCGCTTTTTCTAATTATTAAAATAAATTACCCATGTATTGCTACTTTTTTCAATCCGATCCCGCTTTTCTGAATTAGATTTGCAGCTGCCAAATGGGGCACCCAGTTTTTTACCGCGGCCGTCTTTAATTTTAGTAACAATGTTTTCAACGCAACAGAAGCCGGCCCGCGTTTTATTTCGGCTATGTCTTTTGTAGGATCATCTAGCCTGTGTTGTAAACCTAAGCTACCTGTATTGCAAGCCCAGGCACCATTGAGCCCGCCTGCCCCGGGGTAAGGATGTCGAAAATTGCCTGGACACAGATGCCGGTACAATTACTGATCACCCATAAGGTTCATTTTTTATTATTAGGCGCCGCCCCAATATCCGGGCGGCTTTTTTTATTCTTTTTTCTGTTTCCCCCGGCCCTTAGCCCCTGCAAGAAAATGCCCTGGTTTTCCTTTTTATATTGTTGCATAATTATATCCTTTGTTTTATCTATTGGCAATATGACAAGGAATTGTTTGTTAATATGTAATAACGGGGTGCTGGGGAAAGGGCGGGGCAGCCAGTTGACAATTTTACCCATAAAGGAAGGGATTTTTGAAAAGTGTGACGAATGTAGCATTATCATGGTAAATTTTACTATGTAATCAGCGATAAGAGGGTGAATTATTTTTGCAGGAAGTAAATGGTAAAACGCATGATCGGGCGATCCGTTTATTCAGATTTCTAAAAGAACTTACGGAACTTCGTTTAAAAACTATACGGAATTTAGAAAGTTACGAGGTGCTTTGGCTTAAAGATATCCCCTGCCGGGAAGGTTGTTTCTGCGCAGCATGGTCTAAAAGTAAGGATGTTTCTGATGAACTTTTGGTAAAAATTAAAAAACCACAGTTTTTGTCCCCACCGACCCTGCCCCTAGAATTAAAACCGTGGCTAAATCTTGGACAGGTTGCCGACTCATCAATTGATTTTCCAGAACTTAAAGAATGCATTAGCGGTACTGATGGGGATAGGGATGAAACAGAAGATGAAATAGGACAGCAAATACCGGTATACCTGGATGATCACCCAAAAGTAAGGAAACTATGGGAACAATATGTTGAAAACGAATGGTGGCCTTGGGCAGAAAAAGACAGGCAACTGAAGCCGGTGCAGAAGGTATACTCCGATCTTTTTTCTATTTATCAAAAGCAGCAACGGCTTGGTGAAATGTATGAGGTTATTCTTGGATTCGGGTTGCTTTTGTGGAATACCCCTGCCAAACAAACTGTCTGCCGCCATCTGGTTACTGTACAGGTAAATCTTAATTTTGATTCAACAAGTGGAACGATTACTGTGGAAATGGGCAGTGAAGGCGCAAAATTTACCTTGGAACAAGACATGCTCGAAGCAACAGAAAGACCCCCTGCATCAGAACAACAGACTATAGAAAAAAAACTTAACGAAACAAAGGATGAAAACAACATCTGGGGGAAAAAAGAAAATTTGGAGGCAATACTTAAAAGTTGGGTGCACTCTATTTCACCGCAAGGATCCTTTTCCAGCGGTTTGTCTATCCCTTCCCGGGAAGCCGGGGCTGAACCGTGTGTTTGTTTTGCCCCCGCCCTGATTCTTAGAAAAAGGAATGAAAGAAATTTAATCCGGGTTTTTCAGGCAATTATAAACCAACTTCAAGCAGGGAAGGAAGTTCCCATCGGTATCAGACGCTTAGTAGAAATTATTGATGATTGTCCTTCAGAAATCCCCGATGAGAAACCTTTTTTATCTGAAGAAATATATTTTCCCCTGGAATCCAATTCTGAACAGCGGAAAATTATTCGTAGATTGGCAGCACGCCACAGTGTGCTCGTTCAAGGCCCCCCCGGAACCGGTAAATCCCACACGATAGCCAACCTTGTTTGCCACCTATTGGCTTCCGGGAAAAGGGTGCTTGTAACAAGTCATGCCCCCCGCGCTTTAAAGGTTTTAAGCCGGATGATTCCCAAGGAAATAGCGGCGTTGTGTATAAGTCTGTTGGGTGATGAGCAGTCATCTTTACATGATTTGGAAGATTCAGTTGCAGGTATCACAGAAAAATATAATGCATGGAGTTTCCATAAAAATCAACAAATGGTTAAAAACCTGGAAGAGGCCCTTGGTAAAGCACGCAGAAAAAAAGCTTTGGTACTGGGAAAACTTCGTTTGTTAAGGGAAGAAGAAACATATGACTATAATTTAAAAAGCCGTGGCTACAAAGGTACCTTGGCTTCAATAGCACAAAAAATCAAGGAAAAAGAAAAAAGCTATGACTGGCTGGGCAGTTTGGAAACAAACGATGAAGGGCCTCCTTTTTCAACTGCAGAAGCCTTGGAACTGCTCAGGATTTTACGGAAATTGAATGAAGATAAGAAAAAAGAGCTACAAAAAAAACTGGTGGCGCTTTCGCGCCTTCTGGAACCGGCGAAATTTATGTCACTGGTTGTTTCAGAATCCAATGCTTATAAGGATTTTAAAGAAACAGAAAGTGAGCGAAATTTTTCTTTTTACCCGTTGTTGTTCGAAACAGAACAGCATTGGAGAGGATCTGCCTATGATCTTTTAAAAGAACTGGAGTCACTTTGCACACAGTTTTACCAGCATCCCCGGCAATGGGTCGGACGGGCGGCCTTTGAAGTGCTTTCCGGTCAAGAAAAAAAATGGAACGGGCTTTTAAAATTTACAGAAAAACAGGTGCAAAAAATTTGCCATATTGTTAATCAGGCAGCAGTTGAAGTTAACGGCATAGATGGAATGAATCTGGAAACAACAAAGAAAGATGCCCTTACGCTTTTGCAGCATCTTAAAACCGGTAAGGGTTTTGGTTGGGGCCCCTTTCAGCCTAGTGCGGTTAGAAAAGGCAGGTACTTACTAAGGAATATTTACGTTGACGGCCAGCTTTGTAAGAACATTGATTCTTTAAAAAAACTTATTAACTGGCTGGATATAAATAAAGCCCTGATCGCCTTGAACAGGCATTGGGGGGTCTTGGAAAAAGTGGCGGGGCCTTTTTCAGCACAAATTCTTCAATATAAAGATTTAAAAGGTCTACTGGGTAATATTTTATTGTTACGTGAAAAAGCTGATTGTCTTGGTACAGTTTTAAAATCAATTCCGGGGTTGCAGGAACCCCCCTGGTATGATCTGGAGGAGGTGTCAGCTTTACGGGAAGCAATCAGGGCAACATTTTATGAGGAAAAATTTCAAAAGGCAACCCAACCTTTCAAAAATCAGGCAAACCTGCTGCAGAAGGTTTGCCTGCAGGAAGGTGTGCACCCGGTAGTTGAAAAACTTCTACAGGCGACTAAGGAAAGGAACGTTAAAAATTACAGC
>JAAYRR010000035.1 GCA_012518675.1 Bacillota bacterium | reverse complement strand
TTTATTACCAAGTATACCATGATCCGCTGATGACCGCCGGCGGCACCTCGATAATTAGTGAAATTATTGAAATGGCCGGTGGGAAAAATGTTTTTGCAGATGTGGGGGCTGCCTACCCCAAGATTAGTTCGGAAGCTGTAATCGAACGCGATCCGGAAATTATTCTTTTCCCCCATTCCCATGGCACGGCTGAGGTGCCTGTAGCAGAAATAATAGATCAGCCGGGTTGGGGAACGATTACAGCCCTCCGGGAGGAAAGAATTTTCGGCCTTGATCCGGACAAAATTTCACGGCCCAGCCCGCGTCTGGCCGGGGCAGTGGAGGAACTGGCTAAAATTTTTTACCCTGAGCTATGGCCGGATGTAAGGTAAAACTGCTTTATGAAAGTTCAATATTACAGATCTCAGAAAACCTTTCATCCCTCTGCTTTGAAAAGCAGAATCAGCCCCGCTATTTTTAAAGCGATGTGGTTGCCTGGTATCTGTTTACAGTGTTGCCGGCCGGCAATCTTTATACTGAAAAAAATTGTGGCTGTCCAAGGCATGAATATAAAGGGGGGCTGGCGGTGTTATTACGGTCCCCTTCTGAACTACGCAGCGACGGGCAGGTATTGAGGTGAAGTGGGCATGCTTAAAAAACAAACACAGTTATCACCGGAAAAGGAATTTTTGCAAGCGGGCCGGCGCAAGAAAATTTTACTGCTGGCCCTCTGCGCATTGCTGTTCCTTACCTTTATTTATTCTGCCGGTATAGGGGCGGCCTCTTTCGGTAAAAAGGAAATCATTTGTATCCTGTGGGAAAAGTTTACCGGCCGCCCTTTTCCGGGGGTGCAGGTTACGGCAGCCCAAAGGGATATTTTTTTCCAGATTCGCCTGCCGCGGGTTTTTTTAGCGGCCCTGGTCGGCGCTTCCTTGGCGGTGGCCGGTGCAACATTTCAGGGTTTTTTTCGCAACCCCCTGGCCGATCCCTACATTATCGGGGTTTCCTCCGGGGCAGCCCTGGGGGCCTCTTTTGCTGTTGTTTCGGGCCTGTCATTGGGCCTGGCCGGCTTCAGCGCTGTGCCCCTGCTGGCCTATGCCGGGGGCCTGGCAACCATGATTTTGGTTTACCGTGTTTCCCGCCAGGGTGATACGGTGCCCATCCTGATGCTGCTTTTGGCCGGCATTGCAGTCAGCGCTTTCCTTTCGGCACTCGTTTCCCTATCTGTTTATTTTGCCGGGGAACGCCTGCATCAGGTTGTTTTTTGGATGATGGGCGGCTTAGGTGCTGCTAAATGGAGCTACGTCCGGCTGATGATCCCTTATTTTTTGGTGGGGTTTGGCATTATCTATTACTTTGCCCGGGAGCTGAATGCCTTGCTGCTCGGGGAGGAAACTGCTTCTTACTTAGGCATTGATGTAGAAAAATTGAAAAAGATATTTCTGGCAGCGGCATCTTTGCTGGTGGCGGCAGCAGTTTCCACCAGCGGCATTATCGGTTTTGTGGGGCTGGTGGTTCCCCATATGGTCCGGTTGGTAGCCGGCCCGGATCACCGTTTTCTTTTGCCGGCCTCTGCTTTGTGTGGTGCCATTTTGCTCATCGGTGCCGACACCCTGGCCCGCTCCATTATTGCCCCCGCGGAACTGCCGGTGGGGATTATCACTGCACTGCTCGGAGCGCCGTTTTTTCTCTATCTATTACGCCAGCGGCGAAAAATTAAATATTTTGATGCCGCCTGAACTTTTTGGGCAGTAAACGGGGCGTGTTTGCTTTGCATGATTATTTGCATTATTAAATAAGGCAACTTAGAAGCCGCAACCTTTCCGGCGGCAGACACAGACTATTTTTAGACAAAGGCAGGTGTTCAGGATGGGGTAAAACTTAAAGTAAGCGATCTGGCCATCGAATTCGGGGCCTTTACGGCCTTAAAGGGGCTGCACTTTACACTGCCCGGGGGCGCTTTTACGGCGCTGATCGGCCCGAATGGGGCTGGAAAGTCAAGTTTGTTGCGCTGCATCGGCCGCGCCCTGCAACCTTCCCGGGGAACGGTCTACTTAGATGGTCAGGATCTGCAAAAATTGCCCTTGGGGGAAACGGCCCGGACAATGGCTGTTGTTCCCCAGGATACGAGCGTAGATTTCGACTTTTCCGTCCGGGAACTGGTCATGATGGGACGCTATCCCCACCAGCGGCGTTTTCGGGGGGGCGATGCCCAGGATAGAAAATTAGTGCGCGAAGCCCTTGTTGCCACGGGAATTACACATCTGGCTGCAAAGTCGGTAACACAGCTCAGCGGGGGTGAACGGCAACGGGTCATTATCGCCCGTGCCCTGGCCCAGGAACCGGAACTGCTGCTTTTGGATGAGCCCACGGCCAACCTGGATATCAATTTCCAGGTGGAGTTTTTAGAGTTGCTGCGTAAGTTGAACCGCACCAAAAAAATTACAATTTTGGCAGCAATTCACGATCTTAATTTGGCAGCGCAGTATTTTGCATCCTTTGTGCTTTTGGCAGATAAAAAGGTTTTGGCGATCGGCAAGCCGGAGGAGGTTTTAACGCCGGAAAATATTTATAATTCTTACGGCACTGCCGTAGCTGTGCACCGCAACCCCCTGCACGGCAAGCTCGGCATTACAGTGCTTAAACAGCAGCAAAATGAAGAAAAAACAGGCGGAAACAATGGTATGAAAATTCATGTCATC
>JAAYRR010000034.1 GCA_012518675.1 Bacillota bacterium | reverse complement strand
CGAACAAGGGTGAGTGCTTTTTTACGCAATTAGGCATAGGTTTCCCACCTTTTTTAAATTGTATTTTTAATGAAAAAACCTTTATTGGCAAAGACCTCCGCCTGTACCCGGAAAACACGGCGGAACAGGTCCTTGGTCATGACCTCTGCCGGGGGGCCAAAGGAAGCACAGGCGCCCTCCTTGAGTACGTAGATTTTATCACTGAAACGGTAAGCTAAATTCAAGTCGTGGTAGATGGCCAGCACAGTTAATTTTTTTCCTGTGCAGAGTTTTTTGAGCAGCCCGGACATCTGCATACGGGCGGCTACATCCAGTTCGGACATGGCCTCATCCAGCAGTAAAACCTTTGGTTTCTGGACCAAAGCACGGCATAATGCCACGCGCTGCTGTTCACCGCCTGAAATTTGGGTAATTAGCTTACCGGCCAGTTTTAGGGTATCTGTAAGTTTCATTAACTGTTGCACCTGTTGGTATTGTGCCGGGCTGATAGCTTCAAAACGTCCCCGGTGGGGATGCAAGCCCAAAAGGATGCTTTCCAGGCAGGTGAAGGGCATCGCCTGGGCACTTTTTTGATGCACGACGGCTATACAACGCGCCCGGTTCCTTGCGTTTATTTTTTGTAAGGTTTGGCCTTCATAGAGCACCTCCCCCCGGCGCGGGTTTGCCAAGCCGCCCAAGATTTTAAACAGCGTACTTTTGCCACTGCCGTTCGGGCCAATCAGTGAAAAAAATTCCCCCGCCTGAACTGTAAGGTTGATATTTTTTAAGACCTGGTGGCTTCCATAGTAAAAATCGAGCTGTTTTGCAGACAGGCATGGTAAAAAAGGATTTTTTTTGTTCATAGCTGCCTCCGTGTTTTTCGGGAAAATATATAGAGGAAAAAAGGGCCGCCCAAAAGGGTGGTGAGCACACCCACGGGTATTTCACCCCCGGCAAAAAGGCGGGTGGCGTTATCGGCCAGCATGAGCAAAAGCCCCCCCAGCAACGCAGCAAGCGGGATCAGCACCCGGTTATCAGCAGTAAGCCACATCCTTAACAGGTGGGGGATAATCAGCCCTACAAAACCGATTACACCGCTAACGGATACACAGGCTGCGGTGAGAAAAGAACCCAGCACCAGGTAAAGCAGGCGTATTTGTTTGGTATTTACCCCCAAAGACTGGGCCTCTATATCTCCCAAGGTCATCACGTTAAGATCATTGGCAAACACACAGGAAATAAGGGTGGCGACGAGCACGGTGGGCATCACTAAAAAAACATGTTTCCATTGGCGTGCAACAAGGCTGCCCATAATCCAGAAGACAATAGCGCTGACTTCTTCACCGGCAGCGACCTTAATGTAGCTGATGCCGGCCGAAAGAATGGCGCTGATAATGATACCGGCGATGATCAGATTGTTGGTAGTAAGACCCCCGCCGCGTCCGGCAATAAATAGCACTAGAAGCAGGGTTAAAAAGGCAAAGGTAAAGGCAAAGGCCGTCGTCGGGAACAAAACACCGAACAGAATATTACAAAGGATGGCTACTGATGCACCAAAGGCAGCGCCGGTGGAAACCCCTAATGTGTAGGGATCGGCCAGGGGATTGCCTAAGATAGACTGAAAGATGGCCCCGGCGACGGCCAGCCCCATACCGACAAAGATGCTGCAGAGCAGGCGCGGCAGGCGGATCATCCAGACAACAGCGACGGCGTTGGCCTTGACATCTTTTAAAATACTGCCGGTCAGCTTGCCCCACAGAATATAAAGTGATTTACCGCAGCCGATTTGCATCGCGCCCAGGCCCACAGTTAAAATTAGGGTAAACAGGATCAGGGCAAAAAAAACAAAGCCCAAATATATATACCTGCCACGGGTTTTTTTCCTTTCCAGGATGCTGTCCATAAGAACCCCTATTTAAAAATAGTGTATTGCAGAAGAAATTACAAAGAAAAAATCCTGCTTTCTTAGGCTTAAAGAAAGCAGGATTTTTCAAGTTCCGCACTTGATGCCGGCTGCTGAGCAGCTGCATACGCATTCTTCCCAACAAGGGAAGATTGTTATCCTGGCAGTCCTTTTGCACCGAAAGGTCCTGACAAAATCGATGTGAGCCGGCCTTCTGACTCGCATTAAACGCCTGCCGCCTTCCCAGAGGAAATAATCTCCAGTGGCCTGATGACAGACGCCTGTTATGCTTACAGCAGCGGTGACTGTGTGAGCTTTTACCCACTTTCCGTTCACTCGCATCGGATCGCTATTCAATTTTATTGTTCATAAACTAACGAGCCTGTAGTTAGGCTACCACATTGTTCAAAGAAATGCAATCCTTAAGAGCTTGACAGGAATGGTTTTTTGCGGGTAAAATGAAATATAATTTAGTCGTTGCGCTGCGGGAAGTTGGGTTAAAAGCCCACGCGGAGCCGCCGCTGTAAAAGCAGAACCTGTTTCCAAATGCCACTGTAAGCACTGCTTATGGGAAGGCGAAACAAGGTAATGAAGCTTGAGCCAGAATACCGGGCGCTGCGAACTAATCACAGGCTAACGGATCTTTGGCCGGCGTGATCGACGCAGATTTTACCTTTTTTTGCTGCCCTTCCGTTTGCCGGAAGGGTTTTTTTACTTATAAAAACAGGAAAGGGGGCTGAGCAAAATGCCTAAGGGAAAATTTTATGGTGTAGGCGTGGGGCCGGGCGATCCGGAACTTTTAACGTTAAAAGCCCGGCGTATCCTTGAAAACTGCCCTGTAATTGCTGCACCGCAAACAAAAGGCCGCAAGATGTTGGCCCTGGAAATTGTTAAAGGTGCACTCGATATTTCCCGCAAGATTATTTTGCCGTTAAAGTTTTTGATGACTACGGATGAAGCCGCGCTGGCCGCCAGCCACCGGCGGGAGGCAGCGCACGTCAGGGCGTTGCTGGAGGAGGGCCTGGATGTAGCCATGATCAACTGTGGGGATGTTTCTATCTATTCAACATTTGCTTACCTGGAGGCCATCATCAGCCAGGCGGGTTATGACACGGAAGCGATCCCCGGTGTGCCCAGCTTTTGTGCGGTGGCGGCTGCCCTCGGCACCAGCCTGACCACGATGCAAAAGCCGCTGCATATTATCCCTGCCGGTTATGGAAATTTTACCGGCCACCTGGGGCTGGAAGGGACCAAGGTGCTGCTGAAAACAGGCAGCAAGCTGCCGGAGGTGAAGGAAGTTTTGCGTAGGAAGAGGCTGCTCGCCAAGGCGTCGCTGGTTGCAAATTGTGGCCTTGCAACGCAAAGGGTTTACCGTCAGTTGGCGACAGCGGAAAATACAGAAGGCTATTTTGCCACGATTATAATCAAGGAGTAAAACAATGTCATTTGCCTATTACACCCAGGTGGGAAAGAAATTATTACGGCGGGGCTTCACTACCGGGAGCTGCGCGGCACTGGCGGCCAAGGCGGCGGCGCAGCTGCTTTTTTCTGGCAGCCGCCCGGCAGAGGTTGAGATCGTGACGCCGCTGGGAATACCGGTTAAGGTGCCGGTTGTAGAGGCCGCCTTGAAAAATAATGAGGCCTGCTGCGCTGTGCAGAAGGATGCCGGCGATGATCCCGACGTAACGGACGGGGTGCTAATTTATGCCAAAGTCTGCAAGACAGCGCAGCCTGGCATTTTGATCAAAGGCGGCTGCGGTATTGGCCGTGTGGAACGTCCCGGTTTGGACCAGCCCGTTGGCGCCGCTGCCATCAACAGGGTGCCGCGGCAGATGATCAGGCAGGAAGTGCAGGCAGTTTGTGCCCGTTTTGCCCACCAGGGAGGGGCGGAAGTGACGATCAGTATTCCGCAGGGTGCAGAGCTCGCCCGGCGGACGTTCAATGCCCGGTTGGGCATTGCTGGCGGTATTTCGGTGCTGGGGACGAGCGGCATCGTAGAGCCGCGGAGCACGCAGGCGCTTCTGGACTGCATCGCCTTAGAGCTGCGCACGTTGGCTGCAGCAGGGAATCGGGGGGTCATTTTTACCCCGGGGAATTATGGGGAGGCCTTTATCGCAGCCCATGTACAGTTGGCGTCAGCAAGGGTGCCCACGGTGAAGTGTTCCAATTATATCGGCGCTGCGCTCGACTTTGCAGTGGCCGGGGGCTTTAACAGGATTTTACTGGTGGGGCATCTGGGGAAATTTATCAAGCTGGCCGGGGGGATCATGAATACACATTCCAAGGTGGCAGACTGCCGGATGGAATTGTTTGCCGCCCATGCAGCCCTGGCCGGGGCCGGCAGGGAAACTGTGGCCCGCTTGATGCAGGCGACAACTACGGAGGCCTGTATCCCCATCTTAGAGGCGGGTGGGTTGAAGACAGCGGTGTTTTGTTCTTTACTGCAAAATATCCAGACCCATTTAAGGCACCGTACGGGCCCAGGGGTGATAAGCGGTGCGGTGTTGTTCAGCAATGAACATGGATTGCTGGGACAGACAGGGACAGTGGCAGCGCTGATCAACTCATTCCAACAGGCCACATACCAATAAGGGGGGACGGATGTTATGATTTATTTTGTCGGTGCCGGCAGCGGTGCGCCCGATCTGATTACCGTGCGCGGCGCAAGGTTGTTAAAACAGGCAGATGTTATTATTTATGCGGGCAGTTTGGTTAACCCGGCCCTGCTCACATTTGCGAAAGAGGATTGTACCCTTTACAACAGCGCCAAAATGACCTTGGAAGAAGTGCTGTCCGTAATGCGGGAGGCGGAAGCTGCCGGGTTGGAAACAACGGTGCGCCTGCACACCGGCGATCCCTGCCTGTACGGGGCTGTCCAAGAACAGATGGATGCCCTTGCTGACATGGGACTGGCCTATGCATATGTGCCGGGCGTTTCCAGTTTTTGCGGCGCTGCGGCGGCGCTGCGTGCCGAATATACCCTCCCCGGCGTGAGCCAGAGTGTAATTATCACCCGGCTGGCAGGCCGCACCCCGGTGCCGGAACAGGAAAACATCCGCAGCTTGGCCGCCCATGGTTGCACCATGGTCATTTTTTTAAGCGCCGGCCTGACTGAAGCCCTGCAGTCAGAATTGCTGGCCGGGGGGCTGGCTGCAGATACACCGGCGGCAATAGTGTACAAAGCCACCTGGCCGGATGAAAAAACAGTGCGCTGCACCGTAGGTACGTTGCATCAGGCTGCCCGGAAAGAAGGGATCCAAAAGACGGCTTTGATTTTAGTGGGCCGGTTTTTGGGCGGGGAATATGCGCGTTCCCGGCTTTACGATCCCACGTTTTCCACCGGGTGGCGTAAGGGAAACCAACGATGAAGGTTAGCATTATTGCCTTTACTGCGAAGGGCTTTGCTTTGGCAGCCAGATTACAGGCCTTGCTGGGGGCGGCAGGGAGGGCCGCAGAACATTACCGCTGCCGGGACGGCGGGCTGCAGGAATGGACCCGCCGGCACTTTGCTGCGGCCGATGCGCTGTTATTTATTGGGGCGGCGGGTATTGCGGTGCGCGCAGTGGCTCCCCATCTGCAGTCCAAAACCACCGATCCGGCTGTTGTGGTGCTCGATGAACAGGGGAAATTTGTGATCCCGCTGCTGGCAGGGCATATTGGCGGGGCAAACCGCCTGGCACAGGAGGTCGCCGCCCTGCTGACAGCTGTTCCGGTGATGACCACCGCGACAGAGTGCAGCGGTGTTTTTGCCTTTGACAGCTGGGCCAGTAAAAACAAGATCAAGATTCTGAATCCCGGACGGATTAAATCTGTAGCGGCCAGGATGCTGGCCGGCGAAAATATTTATCTAAGGAGCATGTTCCCTGTGGCAGGTGCCCTGCCGGCGGGGGTGGTCCCGGCTTTTGAACACTGTGATGTGTTAATTTCAGTAAAAACCGGGGCCGGGAAAGAGGTGCTGCAATTAATCCCGCCTGTTTTGACCTTGGGCGTGGGCTGCCGCAAAGGTGTGACCGCAGGGGCACTGCAAAAGGCTTGGGTAAAGCTGCTGCAAAAAGCCGGTTGTCATCAAGAGGCGGTGGGCCTTGTTTGCAGTATCGATCTCAAGGCGCAGGAAGCGGGGTTGCTTTCTTTTTGTGCGGCCTGTGGCCTGCCGCTGCAAACCTTTGCGGCTGAACAGCTGCGCGCGGTGCCGGGGGATTTTACAGCATCTGCCTTTGTACAGAAAGTTGCCGGTGTGGATAACGTCTGTGAACGCAGTGCTGTTTTAGGCAGTGGGGGGAAACTTATCTGGCGGAAAAGTATAGAAAACGGTGTGGCGCTGGCCCTGGCGGTGGCGCCCTATACGCTGTGTTTTGAGGAGGAACAATGAACAGACTTTTTGTTGTGGGATTGGGCCCCGGCGGCCCGGCAGGTATGACTGAACAGGCACGCCTGGCCTTGGAACAAGCAGCGTTAATCTGCGGCTATACCAAATATGTAAAGCTGGTCCGGCCGCTCTATCCAGAAAAGGAATATTTGGCTACGGGTATGCGCCGTGAAATAGAACGCTGTCAAAAAGCGCTGCAGGCGGCTGCTGAATGCACGGTGGCCATGGTCTGCAGCGGTGATGCAGGCGTATACGGTATGGCAGGGTTGCTTTATGAATTGGCAGGCACTAAACCCGCAGTTGAAATCGTGGTCGTGCCCGGGGTGACGGCGGCACAAAGCGGAGCGGCCCTACTGGGCGCCCCGCTGATGCAGGATTACGCGGTGCTTTCGCTTTCCGATCTCTTAATCCCCTGGGCTACGATTGAAAAACGGCTGCAGGGCGCGGTGCGGGGTGATTTTGTGATTGTGCTCTATAACCCGGCCAGCAGCAGGCGGGGGGAACACCTGCGCCGGGCCTGCGAAATTATTTTGGCAAAGAGAAGCAAGGAAACAGTTTGCGGCATTGTCAGGAACATTGGCAGGAACGGTGAGCAAAGCTGTATTTTAACGCTGCAGGAGCTGCGCGCGGCCAGGCTGGATATGTTCTCCACTGTTTTTATCGGCAACAGCCAAACCCGCCTCATCAACGGCAAAATGGTCACGCGCCGCGGCTATGAATGCAAGCGATGAAAAAAATACTGATCTTTGGCGGTACAAGTGAGGGGCGCAGGCTACTGCAGGCACTAACACCTTACCCGGCAGCTGTTACCTTGTGTGTGGCCGGTGCTTATGGGCACGCGCTCTTACCGGCTGAAAGCGAAAAATTAAGAATTTGCGTGGGGCGCCTAAATGCAGAACAGATGGTTGCCCTGATCCGCCGGGGGAATTTTTCCTGCATTGTAGACGCCACCCATCCCTATGCTGCCGCAGCATCTGTAAATATTAAAGCGGCTGCATCCGCAGCACAGGTTCCGTATTGGCGCCTTCTACGGGAAAAAAGTGACACAGGGGCAGGTATTATTGTGCCCTCACTCCGGGCCGCGGCAGAGCTAATCGGGGACCTGCAGGGGGCGGCTCTCATTACAACCGGCAGCAAAGAACTGACTGTTTTTACAAAGGTACCCGGTTTTAAAAAACGGCTTTACCTGCGGGTGCTGCCTGCAGTCGAGTCCATCCGGGCCTGCCTGGCCCTGGGCTTTCCCGCCCGGCATCTCATCGCCATGCAGGGGCCTTTTTCCCGGGAACTGAACAAGGCTTTGCTGCAGCAGTTTAACATTAGGATCTTGGTTACTAAAGACAGCGGCCTGGCCGGCGGTTTTCCGGCAAAGAAAGAGGCAGCCCGTGAACTCGGAGTGCAGCTTATTGTTTTACGCCGCCCACAGGAAACAGGGCTTTCCTATGAAGAGACCGTAACTAAAATTTTGGAACTGCTGGGGGTGGACACATGACTGTCTATTTAATTGGCATGGGCCTGGGGGATGCAGGCACGTTGACCCTAGAAGCAAAAAAAGCCCTTTCAGCCGCCGGGGTTGTGATCGGCGCCCAACGGCTGTTGGCAGCATTGCCGGCAGGCTGCCCTGCACAGTGCTATGCGGTGCTTGACCCTGCTGAAATTGGGCACCTGGTAGCAGCGAACCCGCAGGCCGGTTCAATTTGTATTCTAATGAGCGGGGATACAGGTTTCTACAGCGGCACAAAGCGGCTGCTGCCCCTGCTGGCCGGCCGTCATGTGAAGGTGCTGCCCGGCATTTCGAGTGTACAATATTTTGCTGCCCAACTAAGGCGGCCCTGGCAGGACTGGAAACTGGTCAGCGCCCACGGTAAGGACTGTGATGCAGCCGGCCTGGTGCGCGATCACGCGGCCACTTTTTTCTTAACCGGCGGCCGATGGACTGTGCCGGCCTTGTGCAAGGTCTTAAAAAAGGCCGGTTGGGGGGACTGTGCAGCAACAGTGGGTGAAAACTTAGGTTCGGCACGTGAAAGAATCCGGGCCGGGACTGCGGCAGAACTGGCACAGGCTGATGTTGATGAACTTGCCGTCTTGCTGGTGGAAAATCCCCGGCCCCGCCGGACAGTATCCTGCGGCCTGCCGGACAGTGTTTTCCGGCGCGGCCCTGTGCCCATGACCAAAAGTGAGGTGCGCAGTGTAATTCTTTCCAAACTGCGGCTGTGTGCAGCCGATGTTGTCTATGATATCGGTGCCGGCACCGGTTCTGTTTCTGTGGAGGCAGCGCTACTGGCCAGGGCGGGGCACGTTTATGCTATTGAACATAAACCTGCAGGCTGCCGGCTCATCAGGGAAAACGCTAAAAAGTTGGGTGTTTTTAACCTCACCTGCATTGCAGGCCGGGCACCCGATGTGCTGGCAGGATTGCCGCCTCCGGACGCAGCGTTTATCGGTGGCAGCGGTGGCCGGTTAAAGGCTATCCTGGAACGGCTGTTAGCGCTCAACCCTGCTATACGCCTGGTTTTAAGCGCCGTCACGCTGGAAACACTAACAGCGGCTGTGGGGTTATTTTTCCACCTGCCCCTGCAGGAGGTGGAAATAGTGCAGATCGCTGCCAGCCGTGCCCGGCAGGCAGGCGGGCAGCACCTGATGCAGGCACAAAACCCTGTTTTTATTATCAGCGGGGCCGGTACCAAATAGGAAAGGGAGAGGATACCCATGGCTTGGCATACCATGCCGCCACAGGAAATTGAAAAACACAGCTTCGAAATTATCAGTCGTGAAATGGGCACTGTGCAACTGCCCGCCGGGCAAAGGGCTGTTCTCCAGCGGGTCATACATACCACAGCAGACTTTGATTATGTCCAGAACCTTTATTTTTCTGAAAATGCTGTGCAGGCAGGCCTGGAGGCCCTGCGTTGTGGAGCAAATATCGTCACCGATACTAAGATGGCGGCAGCAGGGATCAACAAAAGGGCGCTGGCCCGGTTTGGAGGCACGGTACACTGTTTTATAGCCGATGCAGACGTTGCTGCCGCCGCACAAAAACGCGGCTTCACGCGGGCTGCGGTCAGCATGGAAAAGGCCTGTGCGTTTTCCCCGGACACCCCCTTGTTGTTCGCCATCGGCAATGCACCTACGGCACTGCTGCGCCTGGAAGAACTAATACGGGTGGGACGCGTCAAGCCCCGGCTGATCATCGGTGTGCCGGTTGGATTTGTCAACGTTGTGGAAAGTAAGGAAATAATCAAGGGTGCCGGTTGTCCCTGCATAATTGCCACCGGCCGCAAGGGCGGCAGTACTGTAGCCGCCGCCATCTGTAACGCTTTACTTTATGAGGCAAACCAAGGGAGGAAAATATAAAATGAAAAAAACCCTGGCAATATTTAGTATTATACTGCTCGTGGCAGCCATGCTGGCCGGCTGTACTGCGGCAACGCAGCCCCAAAACGGTGCAGGAACAACCGGCTACGCAGGGGTATATAAAGGCAGTGCCCCGGGGTACCACGGTGCTATCAATGTAGAGGTTACCCTGGACGAAGAAGGGGGGATCCGGGCCGTTGAAATTGATGAAAAGCATGCAGAAACGCCGGCGGTAGGGACGGTTCCGATTGAAAAAATGCCCGGTGCCATTGTATCCTCCCAGTCCCTTGCTGTCGATACAATCAGCGGCGCCACAGTGACCGGCGATGCCATCCTGGCAGCGGTAGCAGCTGCTTTAACGAGTGCCGGCCTGGATCCGGCCGGTTACGGTTATGAGGTGAAAGAAACCGCCGCCCAGGAAACCTATACCCTGAACATGGATGCCCTGCCCCCTAAAAAACCGATCACCGGGTCTCTTACGGTGACAGATGTCAAAGGCCGGGCAGTAGCTCTGGAGCTGCCTATTTCCACCTATGCTGTCAGCACTATGGATGTTGTAGACTTTATCATCCCCCTCCTGGGGGAAGATGCCTTCCATAAATTAGTGGGTTCCGGCCAGGACGGCGGCGGCGGTTTGCAAGGTTACGCCAAGTTATATACACCCCTGGTGGGGGATTATATGCAGCATGTAGGTCAAATCTCGGACCATAATGCCCCTTTTGACTTAGAGATGATTTTAGCCCTGGACCCTGATGTTCTGCTCGTAAATTCTGCCATGGGAGCACACCGGTATGCCCTGGAAATTGAACCCCAGCTTTCTGCGGTGGGAATCCCCATCGTTTTGGTTGATGTCCCCGGCAAGTCATTTACTTCCTCGGTACAGGATACCCTCAAAATTTTTGGTGAAATTTTTCAAAAAAGGGAGCGCGCCGGTGAAGTAATATCCTTCATCGACAGCCAGTATGAACTTTTGCATGCTAAAAAACCAACCCCGTGCAGCGAAAAGCCCACCGTTTACTATGAAAAATCAGGCTATGCGGAAATATTTGGTACCACCAGTTCCAGTCAGACAGGTTGGGGCACTGTTATTGCTGCCGCCGGTGGCGAAAATATTGCAGACCCCATACTTCTGGAAACTGCTGCCAGTAAAGGGGGCGGCAACACCTTGGATCCTGAATATGTCCTGCAGGCAGATCCTGATTATATCATTCTCAGCGGTTCCGGGGCCGGTTGGATGGATAACTATGCGGGATCTGTCCCCAGCGTGCCCAAGTTTGACATCTTAAAAAGAACCGGCTGGCAGCGGCTGCAAGCAGTTAAAAACAAACAAGTTTACGAACTGGCTCATGCCACCAGCAGGTCTATTTTTGGGTTTTATGCGGCTTTAAAGCTGGCCAGTATATTTTACCCTGCTGAGTTTAAAGACGTAGATGTCGAGGCCATTATGGATGAGTTTTTTACAAGATTTATGCTGGTGGGCAGCGATATCACGGGGTGGATCTACAGGTGTGCAGAGGTGCCGGAGTAGATGTCTGACAGGCCAGAAACCCCGGTTTTGGATCATGCTTTCTATAAAATTATGCTTAAGAGGAGAACCGCTTTAATAGCAGTTCTCCTCGGCTTGGCTGCGCTTTTGTTGGTCCTGAATATTGCGCTGGGTTCCTCCCCTATTTCCCTGGGAGAGGTGTTCAGGGTTTTGCTGACAGGTACAGGCCGGGGGAACAACCTGCTGATCATCAGGGATATCCGCCTGCCCATGTCGCTGATGGCTTTGGCGGTGGGGGCAGCCCTGGGCATGGGGGGCTGTGAGATTCAAACTATCCTCAGAAACCCCATCGCCAGTCCTTTCACCCTGGGCATTACCAACGCTGCCACTTTTGGCGCCGCCCTGGGGCTAATTTTGAACACGAATGTGTTAAAGGTATCCGAATCAGTCATGGTCACCGCCAATGCCTTTGTTTTCGCTTTGTTGGCTTCAGTATGTATCTATGCTTTCTCGACCCGTGCCGGTGCCGGGAAAGGCAGCATTGTACTCTTTGGCATCGCTTTAAACTTTTTCTTCACCGCCCTGACCATGATCTTACAGTATGTTTCCGACAGCGAGGATTTAAAAAGCCTTGTTTTTTGGAACATGGGCAGTTTGCTGAAAACAAACTGGACAAAACTATTCATTGTCCTGGGGGCCCTGCTTTTTTGTTTCATCATCTTTTATAAAAATGCCTGGAAACTTACGGCTATGACCCTGGATGATACGAAGGCGAAAAGTTTGGGGGTAGATGTGCAAAAAATCAGGCGGATGGTGATCATACTGACCTCCTTGGTGACGGCCTTTGCGGTGTCTTTCGTGGGCTCGATCGGCTTTGTGGGGATTATCGCACCGCATATTGCCCGGCAGCTCGTGGGGGAGGACCAACGCTATTTTTTGACTCTTTCAGCCCTCATCGGCGCTGTTGTGGTCGCGCTTTCTTTTACCATCAGCAAAATAATCATCCCGGGGGTGGTATTGCCTATCGGCCTGGTGACGGCCATTGTGGGTATCCCGGTATTCTTGAGCATCATCTTCCGTGAAATGGAGGCTATGTAATGCTGAAAACTGAAAATCTGTCCTTTTCCTACCAGACAAAAAGGGGCTGTTTTCCGGTCTTTCAAAATTTAAACGTTTCCTTTATCCCCGGGTTCAACGTGGTGCTGGGTCCCAATGGGGCTGGTAAATCAACTTTGCTGAAGGCTATTTTTGGGTTGCTTCCCTGCAAAGGCACCATCTGGTATCAAAAAGAAAATGTGACTGCCCTGGGCACCGCTGCTAAAACGAAACTGATCGCCTACCTTCCCCAGCTGGATACCTCTTTTTCTGTGCTCACAGTATTGGAAATGGTGCTGCTGGGACTTTTGCCGGAACTGGGCCGCAAGGTAAAGGATGAGGACCTGCAAAGGGTGATGGAGATCCTGCGGTTACTCAATATCGAGCGTTTGGCCCCCAGGCGCTTTACAGAATTAAGCGGGGGGCAAAAAAAGATGGTATTAGTGGCCCAGACCCTGGTCCGGAACCCTAAAATAATCCTGTTGGATGAACCCGTAAATTCCCTGGACCTGCAAAAACAGCTGGAGCTTTGCTGTCTTTTAAGGCGTTTAGTTGCGGAAACAAGCGTCATTGCAGTCCTCCACGATCTAAACTTGGCGGTGCAATTTGCCCACCACATTGTAGTGCTTGACGGGGAAGGAAAGCTTTATGGGGCCGGTACTCCCCGGGAAACAGTTACAGAAAAGATGCTGCAGGAGGTCTACGGAGTGGTGGCCACCATAAATTATGATAAATATGGCAGGCCTGCAATTTCTGCAGTCAGATCTACGCGTGACGTAGTAGCCTGAACAAAAAGAATACCCCGTTATGAAACCCTTGTAAAGAGCATTCCCCGCTGAGAAAATACACTGGAAGCAGGGAATGCTTTTACGTTGTTATTTGGAGTAATTTTACCAGCCCAACCAGCCGCTCACCTCTTCTGCCGCAGTATAGGAAACGGCGGACAAAGCCTCAATAATTTCGTTGTTGGTTACGGTGCGTTGTGGTTCAAAGTTGCCGTGATGCAGTGAAAAAACACCGCTGTCGACTAGGGCCTGTACAAGATCGGGTGCAGTACATTGATCAAGATCATTGATGGTGGGACCTTTCCCCAGAGGCTTGAAAGCACCCAGCATAAAAACTGCCTTAGCCAACATTTCCCTGGTAACGGGAGCAGCCGGTTTAAAAAACTGTTTTCCGTCATTGCCGGCTGCATAAGGGATGTATCCACCCAAAGTTACGGTTTCAATGCAGTCAAAATCCTCATCCTGCCAGGTGAGATCCGCAAAGCAGCCATAGGTATGTTCCCCGGTGTTTTCCTGGTAGCAATTAGCAGATGAGGGCACATAAATGGGCATATGGAACTGCCGCACCATGATGTTGGCAAAGTCACGCTTGGTGGCGGGGTTGTTATTGCGGTAAGGGGAAAGGTCATCAATTATCTCCGGGAAAAGATACCGGGCCAGTTCCCGCACGCCTTTATGGAAACGGAACGTGGGCGAAGAGATTATTTTTTCGTTGATTATGTAAACGCGCCTGTTTTGTACGGCTTTGATCGTTTCAAAACCAGGCCGGGCAAGGATCGTCTGCAGGCTGCTGTTTGCATTCATGGCGCCGCGCTGGGAAACATAGACGTCTATTTCATCGGCAAGTGCCAAAATGCGTTCCTCGCCAAAGGAGGCGATGGAGCTGTTTTTTTGGATGGGTTTGGCATCTGCAGCCACGTTAACGCCCCCGGCCAAGGCGATGGCGGTAGCCGGCAAAGAATCTGCAGCAACTGTGCGCAGGTTTACTGTAGTTGCTTCAAAAAATATATTTTGCTGGTCTGCTATGTTTTTTGTCAGTCCCGTAATTTCCTCCAGTTTATGATAAAATTGGGCCAGCTGTTCAGCTGCCGCGTCTTCCGTGCCTGTCAAAAGGGCCAGTTTGTTGATATAGTCCTCAAAGCCGGCAAATTTTTCAGGGTACAGGGATACAAGGGGAATACCCGCCATTTCCAAGGCCTTGACAAATTCAGGCACCCTCCTGGTAATATAAGGGCGGATTAAAACAAGATCCGGTTCGGCAGCGATCAGGGTTTCCGGGTCATCGTTATAGTCATAGGTGGGTATCTCCTGTGTATCTGGCGGGTAAATAGATGTACGGTGATCACCGATCAGCAGATCGCCTGCTCCCAGGCTAAAAAGGTTTTCTGTATGCGCACTGTAAAGAGAAATGATGCGGCTGCAGGGGCCGTCAAGCAAAATTTCCCGTCCGTCGTGATCTGTGAAGTGGATAGGTGCTTTTTCTTTTCCTGTTTGCGCAGGGGTATCGACTGCCCCCGTTTGTGTACATCCAAACAGCAGGCCTGTAAACAGCAAAGCGGCTGTTACCGCTGTGAACAACATAAAATGTTTTACAGTGTAATTTTTCATTCTGACCCCCCCATATATTTTAAAGAAATGTACTGTCAAATACAGGCCGGTGCCCTGTTTCGCCGGCAAGCCTGCCCATCAATTATTTGCAGGCTGATTGATGGCTGCGGCAAGATGCTCGATGTAAATGTCCTGAATGGCTGCAAATTCACCCAGTCCCTTGAGAATGCATTCTACAATGAAACCTTCAGCTTCCAGTATGTTTTTCCAGGAATCCTCCCCAGCGCCGGCCATGTCGTTGCAGGCATGATCGCCGGCAACGATCATCAGCGGTTGCAGGATAACCTTGGTATAGCCGCCGGCTTTTAAAAAAGGCAGGACATTTTCCAGGCCGGGGTAGTTTTCAACGGCGCCCACAAACACGTTTTTTACATTCTGTTCTTTAAACATATAGTCCAGGGCGGCATAGGCAGCGTTGGCAAAATGCTCTGAACCATGCCCCATTAGCAGCAGGGCGGTATTACCGGCCAGGGTAGGCGCGAGTTGGGTTTTGAAGGCTCTCACCAGCGCCCGGTAGTCTGCTGTTGCAGAAAGCAGCGGTACGCCGTAAGAAAGGGAGGCAAAGTAATCTTTATACGGTTCAATATTTGCCACCATCTTTTCAAACTCCAAACCGGGTATAATGTGGGTGGGTTGGACGACAAGCGTACCAACACCGCCGGCAACCAGCCGCTGCATAGCAGCAGCCACATTGTTAATGCTAAGGCCGTCACGTTTTTTTAACTTGTCAATAATCATCTGGCTTGTAAAGGCGCTGTGGATCTCATATTCAGGGTACGCCCTGGCGATCGCTTTTTCAAGGGCAACAATAGTGCGGGTGCGTGAATCATGGTGGCTGGTGCCAAAACTAACTATGAGGATAGCTTTTTTGGCGGGATCACCGGTGCTAATTTTACGGCCTGTAATGCAGGTGCCGGGGCCTGTTTCGGCCGGCAGTGTTGAAAATGAAGCAATATTCTTTTTCATTTAAAATATCCCCCTTTTTTAATTAAACAGCCTACGGGTTTTGATGGCCCCGCGGGTTGACAATAAAAAATCCCGCCTTCTTTTGCTTGCAGAAGGCAGGATCTACCGCATGTTTTCCAGCTGCCGTAAGTCAGTTGCTGGAAAAGATTTTACCGGGAGGCGGGAAAACCTTAATCCTGACAGTCCTTTTGCACCGAAAGGTTCTGATAAGTCGATATGAGCCGGCCTTCTGACTTGCATCAGGCACCTGTCGCCTTCCCGAAGAAAAATTTCAGTGACGTAATGACAAGTGCTTTATAATGCCTACAGCAGCGGTGACTGTGTGGGCTTGCTACCCACTTTCCGTTCACTCACATCGTTTACACTATTCAATTTTTTTCTATTAACTACGGTTGACAGCCCATGGATGTTTCGCCATGTATTTTACCACGTTGTCTGCAAAAGCACAATCCCTTCTTCACCGGTTCTTTTTGAGGAAAACCTGCTTGTTTGGATCTGTTTCAGTGAATCCATTTCCGGTTTACATTGTAGATGCTATAAAAAAACAAAAAGATGCTGAAAACAAAGAGCATTAAAAAGCTGAGGGGTACCGGTATAACCCCGTTGTAACTGATAGCAGTCTTGAGCAGATCTGCACCGTAGGTCAGCGGCAGGGCATAGGAAAGCGGCCGCAGAAAAGAGGGCAGGTTTGCCAAAGGGATAAACAGCCCGCACAAAAAAAGCATCGGAAAACGAAAAAAATTG
>JAAYRR010000033.1 GCA_012518675.1 Bacillota bacterium | reverse complement strand
ACACTTATACTGCCGTCAACCTCCAACACGGCAAATTCCAGATCGCTGAGGTTATAAATACCCTTATACCTTAGTGCTGCCAGCACTTCATCAATGTTGTAGTGCATTTTTGAGATGTTTTCCTCTATTAATTTACCGTTTTTCACAAAAATAACCGGTTCGCCTTCCAACAGTTTACGGGCCGGACGGCTTTTAACTGCCAGTCTGTCTGCCACTAAATCTGCGGCGGTAATGGCTACCGGCGCCAGAAAAATGCCCAGGCCCTGCGCTGGGTTGGTGATATAGTTTGAAAATATACTTCCCATGATGTTTACTGTAAAAAAATCAAAATAGTTTAATTGGGATAGGGATTTACGACCGGTGAGGCGCAGGAGGGCTAGGGCAAAAACAAAGGATTCCAGGGAACGTCTGATTATAGTTAACATGAAATCCCCCTTTTTCTTTTTAAATCCATTTCTTATTAAGTCCAATTTCATCTATTTTAATTCAGATTTTCTGGGGATTCCCAAACCAGGACGGTTCTATTGCCAGACATAGAGAGCCAAACGCAGGGATGGTTTTTTGTTTGAGGTAAAACGCCCAAGCACGGGGCGTTCTATCAGCGGCAAACAAAGAACTGTCCCCGCGTTTGGCATGTTTGGTTTGCCCCCCGTGTTTGGACAAGTAAATTGGTTAAAATGGTTCGTATTCAACATGTATGCCGTCGTACCTTTTATCATAATAAATGATCTGTATTCCAATGTTATCTTCAATCATATCCATTGTTTTATATGTTATGGGTTTAATCGACACCGGCTGGGTACCGATAAAACCATCGATACCTTTTGCTTCATCTGCGGGGGAAGCCAACCTGTAGGGCAGCTCTTTAGAACCGGCAATTGTCTTAAGAATTGTTTCCTGAAAACGTAGGCCGACATATGTTTTTGTTAGGGTGAGGTCTGCAACCCATTTTCTTACCATTTCTTCATCTATTTCGGCAATAGCTTCTTTTAAATTTAGAATCATTTTATAGATTTTCTTTGTGGCATTGTTAATGGCGTCGGGGTAATTTGCCTGGTACCATGTCACCCAGTCTTCATAGGTTTCTCCTTCAAAAATTTGTATTAAGTCCGACATCTGTCCCACTACTTTTGGGCGCGTGCCTTGTGAAAACCTGTTGGCTATGTTTAATAACGATGTTGTGTATTTCGGAAAAACTTCTTCCTTCAGTCCTATGTTCTTCAGAATTTCGGAATTATGTATGCTAATTTTTTTCATAAGGCTCACCTTCCTAATACAGGGGGTTCTACCCGGTGTTTAATTTAACCTTCCCAAAAAGTTGCTTGGGTTGAAATTTTTAATTGCTGTGATAATCTTGTAGGGGGCTTGGCCTTCTAAACCTATCTTGCAGAAATCAGACAGCTGCCTGCCCAATACTTACATTAATGCGGCGTTTCAGCATATACAGCAGAACAATGGAGGTTTGCATGATTAGCACAAACCATCAGCTTATAATCGGCGATGCAAGGGATATTGGTAAAATTCAAGATGAAAGTGTCGATTTGGTTATCACGTCGCCACCCTACCCGATGATTAAAATGTGGGATGAAATATTCGCATGTCAAAACCCACAGGTTAAAACCTTGCTGGCAAACAATGAAGGCAGTAAGGCATTTGAAATAATGCACCAGGAATTAGATCGGGCGTGGAAGGAAGTTACGCGGGTTTTGCGCCAGAGAGGTATTGCATGCATCAATATTGGTGATGCCACGCGTACAATAAACGGGCTTTTCCAACTGTTTACCAACCACTCCAGGATACTGCAATATTTTATAGCAAAGGGTTTTGTGGCCCTGCCGTGTATAATCTGGCGAAAACAGACTAATGCCCCCAACAAGTTTATGGGTTCAGGTATGTTGCCCCCCGGGGCCTATGTTACGCTGGAACATGAATATATACTAATTTTGCGCAAGGGCGGCAGGCGGCTGTTTAAAACTTCCCCGGAAAAACAAACAAGGCAAAACAGCGCATTTTTTTGGGAAGAACGAAACGTGTGGTTTTCTGATATTTGGAGTGACCTGAAAGGGGCCAGCCAAAGGTTGGAAAATGATAAAACAAGAAAACGGAGCGCCGCCTTCCCTTTCGAATTGGCGCACAGGCTCATAAACATGTTTTCAGTTAAAGGGGATACGGTGCTGGACCCCTTCCTGGGCACAGGCACCACGATGCTGGCGGCCATGTGTAATGAAAGAAACAGCATCGGTGTGGAAATTGACGGCAGCCTTGAGGGCGTGATTACACAGAAGCTTCACGACACCGTAAACTTTTCCAAGGAGGTAATTACCAATAGAATAAAAAGACATTTGGAGTTTGTAAAAAGTAGAATAACAGGCGGCAAAAAAATCAAATACACAAACGAACATTATGGGTTTCCTGTTGTTACCAAACAAGAAATTAAGCTGCAGTTCAATTTATTAGACAGTATTCAGAAAAATAGCAATCGTGACTATACAGTTTATTACAAAGGTTGGGCACCAAATGGGGATGGTTAACAGCAAAAACAGGGATCTTTCATTTCCATTCCAACCTGGTAAAAAACTTATTGGATAACAGCAGCAGTATACCAATAATTATGATGTTGACAGCGGCAATGCCCGCAAAGACGACTTATGTTCAGTTACCAGGTGCTATAATGAAGGCAGCCGGGGGGTAAAAATGGCACAGGGGAGGGGGTGCAGGATTTATGATCCAGAGGGGCGATAGGACGTTTTATAAAAACCCCCATTCCAGGAAGGTGAGAGGCTTTCATCTTATAATGGTTAGCTGCGGTTACTGCAAAACCGATTTTGCACTTTACCAAAAGGTAGGCAAAGGGGTGCTGCTAAGGATGTATGCAGATAGAATTATTAAAAGCGCCGTTGATTTGTCATCCAAACCCGGCGCTTTGTTTTGTCCAATTTGCAACAAACAGCTGGCTACCAGGGTTACCTTGAAAAGGAAAAACAAAGAAGCATATATCATGATCAGGGGGGCTTTTAACTATAGGACGCCGTGAAAGACTTTCGGCTTAGCCATTTTTAAAACTGGCCTGCCGGGTTAATAATAATATGCTGGTTTGATACTGATACAACCGTAAAAGATATAAATACAAACTATTAGGGTAATGCTTAGTTTCTTGGTACTGCGATTACTTGAAATTAATAATTTGTTTTTGCAACTTATCAGAAAAAGCATGTGTCAGTTATTCTTCTGTTTATCGGATCTTAACAAGGGCCTGTTCATTATGCATAAAAATCGGGGCTGCAAGCCAGGTACCGGCTTACCTGCGGATGAAGGTAACGTGTTCGATCTGGTTGCGTTTGGGCAGGTAGTCTACCTCAAGGCCTAAAATGCGGGCGATGATCCCGGCCGGGACAAAATAGGTGCCTGTTTTTTCCTGCAGGAACAGCGTGCCGATAGGTGTTATTACTGTTGAACCCTTTTGGGTGTTGGTGGTGGTAAGCTGCAGGGCTGTTCCATCAATAATTATTTCCGTACCGTCCGGGCTTTGCAGGGTAATTTTTTTCAGGCGGGGGAAGATACTGACTTCTACACCAAAGGCGTCATATAAAAATTCGACCGGTACGAAGACCCGCCCAAAACAGGTTTCTGGTGCGGGGCTTACCTTTGCCGGCTGCCCGTCCTTAATATAGCTTTCCTGGCCAATGAAAAGAACGGCTTGTTGGGCGGGTTTTGGTTTTTTGAGAAAAACAAGCTGCAGGTTGTGGGAAAGCCCCCCCTCCGCGGTGATTCCTACATTATAGCAGCCGTATTTTTCAGCGTTTAAAACAAATTCTGCTTTGCCACGGTCAAAATAATTTTGTGCTGCTACCTTCAGGCCTGCTGGGGTGTCCAGCCGGTAGCCTTTAGCTTTTTCCCAGGTGGGCCGGCCTTCCTGGTCGGCCAAGGTTAATTCTACCCAGGCTATCAGGTCATCAATTATTGTTTCTGCTTTAATCTTCACCGGATCGCCGGCGATATAAATAGGCATGCTTTTTTGCAGTCCCTTACCGGAACCAATATAAGAAACGGTAACGTTGGCCAAGCCCCCTTTACCTTTTTCTGTTAGCAAGGCGCTGCTTCCTGCAGTTTTTTCTATCCGCAGCAGATCGGGCCGATCGGTTGAAAAAATAATGTTGCGTTCCTCGGCCGGCGAGGATGTTTTGGTAATATTGTTTTCCCCGCGGAGAACAACCCCCAGCTCCAACCGGCCGGGCTGTGCAGGGTCTTTACTAAGGCGCAGGAAGGGTTCTTTACCGTCCTGTACGGCCAGATCGACGTCGGTAACGGCACCCAGCTCCCGGGCACAAACAATGCTATGGGCGGAAACACCGCCCTCCGGCAAGGTGGCCTTGACAATATAATCGCCAATTATATCTGCCGTAAATTTTATGACAAAGTTTCCTGCCGGGTTTGCAGCGATGCTGAAATTTTCCACAGACGGCGGGGTTTCTTTCTTGTCGTCAGGCCCGGATATTAAAACTGCCAGCTGTTTACCAAATTCTGCTTGGCGGTCTGCAGCAACCTTATTGCCGTAAGCGTCTTCAACTGAAAATTCTGCTGCAGCCCGGCTACCGGCTTCCAGGAAAAGGCGTTTCTGCGCGGTAAAAAGGGCTGCCGGTTTGCCGGGGAGGACGGTGACTGCGATCCCGTCTTGAAAAGGGCCTGCCAGGACACTGTAGCTGTAAAAACCGGCCTTTGTTTTTTGCAGCTGCAGGCGCGCCGTTCCCGTAGCATCAAGTGTGCAAATCCCGACCAACTGTGGTTCCTCGCCGTCACAAGACTCGAAGAAAGCTGCATCCTCACCAGGCAAAAGCGGGAACCCGTCTTTTGTTTGCAGGGAAAGGGCAAATTTTTCTCCTGCCGTAACCCGCGCCGGTGCCTTTAAATTGAGTAATCCGACCGCGGGTGCTGTAACTGCTGTTTCTGTAGTCGCTGTTCCTGCAACAACTGCAGGGACGTTGCTGGTAGTTAATCCGGTTGTAGGCGCCGTGGGAACAGTTTTTATGGTTGAATTTATGCTGAACGCCGCTTTCTTGTCGGTTCCTGCCGTTACAGCAGTTGCACCCACAGGCTTTTCAGGCTGTCCCGCCTGTTCAACCGCTGCTCCTGGTGCAGAAAAATAGGTGGGTAGGTAAAACCCTGCCCCTGTTGCCCCCGGCCCTGCTCCGGCCAGGGCTTCTGCCGGTGTACAAAAAATAATACAGGAAATATAAAATATGCCTAAGGCCGCTATGGTAATGCAAACAGTTTGTATTACTTTTCTATAAAATAAAGACGAAAAAACATGCAAATAATCCTTCATTTGCTGTTCACAGCCCTTCCAGTTATTAATCTACATTAACAGCATAATTTTATCCCTTCATCATTTATTAACGTAACATTGCAGTAAAAAGATATGCCGGCAGGAAAATATTTGCCGGGCCGAGGTTTAGTCTTACATTAAAAGGTTTTAGTTTGTTCCTGGAATTAATCTTTAATTGCCTGTTGCTGACATGCCTGTTATAATTTAGTCAGTGCGTTTAGCCTCTGTTTATGCCCAATTTTGTCATTATTTGATCATGCCGGCCCGGTACCCGTGTGCAGGTTTGTTGGGGGGCGGGCTCCGAAAACATATTAAAGGTTGATTTTTTAGGGAAGGAGAATTTTTATGAATGATCAGGATTTAGGGCAGCCCCCGGCCGGCGGGCAGCAGGTTGCCAACTGTCACCAACCTGCAGCCGGACGAAGAAAGGCTGCAGTGGGGCAAAAACCAGTTTTATATTTTTTGCTGATTATTCTTTTGTGGGCGGGGTTGGTGGGGGTCGGCTATTTTGCTGTACAAAGACAGCTGCAAAAGTCGGAACAATTTTTTGCTGAACAGCTAAACGAACTGCGGACGGACAACCAGCGCCTTACCACAGATATTGTAGACGCCATGCAGCTATTTGAACAAGAGCTTAGCGGTTCACGGGCAGAAATGCAGCAGCTTCGCCAGGAAATGGAAATGATTCAGGAAGAACTGGAACTAACGGGCGAATCGCTCACCGGCACAGACGCTACACGCCAAAGCCTCACCGAACGCATTGCCGAATTGGACCGGCAGTTGGCCGGTTTGCAGGAACAATTAAAAAAATTGGAGGCCGCCGTCCGTGCGTTATAAACTGCAGGTTTTTTTTATGCTTTTACTGGCGCCTTTTTTAGGGATGGGGCTTGCCGGTGTTCAGTGGCCTCCTTTTTCCTGGAGTGAAATGGAGGCCCTGGCGCTGCAGGATGAAACATGGCGGGCAGAAGCCGATCAGATAGCGGGCCAGTTGTTGGCTTTCCAAGCATCGATCAGGGAGGCCCGCACTGTAGCCGGCAATTCACAACAGCTGATCGGTATGATTCGCCAGGATGCCCACCGGGAACTGCTGGCTTATGAACAGCAGCATGACCGCCTGCAAGATCTGGTTAAGGCCTCTGCTGAACAGCAGCGTGCTTCCGGTGATATGATCGAACTGGTCCTGGCCAGTATGCTTGGCGATCCCGTGGGGCAGACCTTTGGTGAAAATGCCACCATCAAGGTTTACTCTTTGGCAGAGGCGGGTTACCGGGGCTATATGGCCAAGGTAAAGCTGCATAAATTACAGGCTTTAAAAATGGTGCTGGCCGGGGACACGGTTAAAAGTAAAGGAGAAACAACCAGCGCTGCCGCCAGGCGCACCGGGGCAGTCCTGGCCATTAACGCCGGGGGCTTCTTTGCTCACGAAGGGCATCTGGTTCCCTTGGGCGCCACGGTGATCGACGGTGAAATAGTTGATTTTTCCAATATTGAAGACCTGAGTTTTGTCGGTTTTAACCGCAGCGGCCAGCTTGTCGGCGGGCGGATAAAAACCAGGGAACAGATTATGGCTATGGATGTTTTACACGGGGCCAGTTTTTTGCCCACACTGCTGCAGGGAGGGCAAAAGCAGGCCATTCCGGCAGCATGGGCCCACACCCGGCAACCCCGCACCCTGATCGGCCACTTCGACAACGGTGATCTGCTTTTTATTGTTATTGACGGGCGCCGGCAGGGCTGGAGCAGCGGCGTAACGCTGGAAGAAGCCCAGGAAAAACTGCTGGCATTCAAAGTGCGCGATGCCTATAACTTGGACGGCGGCGGCTCCAGCACCTTCTACTATAACGGTAAGGTCCTCAATCGCCCCTCCGACGGTGTTGAAAGGCGGGTCGTAACCAATTTGGTTGTTTTGCCCTGACAGTAGTTTCTAATGATCAAAAAATTTGTGTTATGTGTTTAGTTTCAGGGCATACAATTAAGTTTCATAATAAGAAACTTGTTGTATAAACATAAAAAGTCATTTTCTTGTAAGTTATATCAGTTTTATAAAATTATGGCGACAGGGAAGGTATTGAAGAGGCAAACAGCGTATTTTACATATTAGAACAATTAAAGGATAAATGGCCTAATATATGGGCCAGCCCTGTATTTAACCAAGACATAACATTTTTAGACATATTATCAGATGGGGCCTGTTCATTTATTCATAAATAATTTTACGGGGGCTGCAGAAATGTCGGGCTTTAACGGAAAATTAAAACGGGCTGTTATGACATTGACTGACATTATTTTGGTGGGGGGCTCTCTGTACCTGGCCCTTTTTTTACGTTTTGAAGGACTTATACCGGTAGAATATGTTTTAATCTGGAGGCGCCTGCTGTTGCCGGTAATTTTACTTAACCTGTTCATTTTTTTATTTGCTGGCATCTACCGCCGGCTTTGGCGTTATGCCAGTGTAGACGAATTGTTGGTCATATTT
>JAAYRR010000032.1 GCA_012518675.1 Bacillota bacterium | reverse complement strand
GAATGCAACGGGGACGGTTCCTGCTGCATCCAAAGGTTTATAAAATAGGCCTCTGACTAACCAAAACGATCTTCTTCTTATTTATCCAATAACCGCTATATATAAGCATTATTTTTTTGCAATATTGTGGACCATACCCCTACTAACATTCATAAGTTCTGCTATTCTTCTATGGGTCAAACGTGTCTTGGAAATCATTTCTTTTATGATATTTTCTTTAATATCTTTTTCTAAACCCAACAAGCCTTCCAGGTCTGTGCTTGCATACCTTTCCAGAAGGTGTCGTTTAATAATCTGTTGAGCTTTTTCCTCCCTTTCTTTTAGTAGATCTTCCTTGATTTCTAAAAACTCGCTGTCATCTTCTTCAAAATGAAAATTTACAAAGTTCTTTATTGAATTTGAGAAAAGAGCAATAACCTTTTGCATTTCTGCAGCCTTTATTATGGAATTTTTATTCCCAATGTAGCTATTATAACTGCTCCATTCATAGGACTGTGCTTTTGCAGTTATTTTAGCTTTAATAGGATTATTATGTATATACCGTATTACCTGAAGAAAATATTCCTCCGTATCAATTATTTCGCTTTTAAATCTGCCTTGGAATACGTGTCCTACCCTTTGATACTTATAATTATACTTGCCGGCAAATTTGATATTGATCCACTTTAGTGCCTCTGACATTTTTTGAAGGTTGGCATAAATTAAAAGGTGTACATGGTTGTCCATCAGGCAATAGGCCGACAAGGAAATATTTTCATTATCCACCTGCTGTTTTAAAAGCTCAAGAAAATATTTCTTTTCCGAGTTTTTATAAAAAATTGCCTCGCGGTTATTTCCTCTCATCATTGCATGATAATAACCTGTTGGACTTTCCATGCGTGCACTTCTTGGCATAAAATCACCTCCAGGAAATTTTAACATGCAATCGATTATGATGCAACAGGAACCGTCCCTATTGCACGCCGCCCCCGTTGCACGCCCCGGCACACAAAAGACCCGCCACTTACGGCGGGTCTTGATTGCATCAATTTCGCTTACTTAATATGGTGGAGCTGGCGGGATTCGAACCCGCGGCCTCCTCCATGCCAAGGAGGCGCGCTCCCCCTGCGCCACAGCCCCACATTTATTTTCCTTTTATATTATAGCCACTCTTAGCGAGCCTGTCAACCGCTGCAGACCAAAATGTAGTTATTCTATGATAATGTCATGTTGAATTTGTTCTGATAAAATGTCGCCACAGGGGTGACATCTTCGCCGAATAAAAATCATGCTTTTAAGGTAACATTTACAAAAACCATTGGCGCACCGCAGGCTGAAAATTTGCACTGTGCACTGCAGATTGCCCCCAGCTTACCCTGTGAAGCAGTGCTGCTGCCGGGCAAATCTTTTTATTTAAATTTGTCAATTTAAGGTGCCTAAAAGCGCTTTACTTTTATATTTTAGATTTTGGTATAAACCCCGTCTGAAAGCGCATAACTGTTAGGCTTTCAGACGGGCTAGAAGGACTTTACAAATAGAAACCGGGGTAAATATATGTTTATTATGCCAGCCCCGGTTTGTATCCGTTCTGAAAGAACGCCGTACCGGCGGCCGGCAAAGGTCAATAATACAACTTACAGGTTTAATCGTTTAAGCTGCCATGTGAAAATGTAAAAGAGCCCTGTTCTACCATCCAGTTGCATTTCAACTACATCGCATTGGGTACAAACATCACAATTTGCGGGAAAGCAATCAGAATCAGCATGACAACTACAATTACCAGCAGGAAGGGCATCGAACCGGCTACAATTTCTTCAAAGGAGGCGTCAGTAATACCCTTAACAACATATAAATTCAGGCCTACCGGCGGGGTAATCATGCCAATACAAATTGTAAGTGTGGAAATAATGCCGATCCAGATCGGTTCGAACCCCAAAGCCAGCAAAGGCGGGTATAAGATGGGCATGGATATTACTATTAAGCCTGTGGGGTCCAGGATACAACCTCCGGCCACCCAAAAGAGCAGTACAAATGTTAGAATAACCCATTTGCTGGTGCTAATACCTACCAATATACCGGATATTTCCCGCGGTATACCTAAAGAGCTGGCCATATAAGAAAATACCAACCCAAAAATTATTAGAAATAAAAGCATGGCGCTGGTTTTGGCAGTTTCTTTAAGTACGTTTAAAAATAACGGCCAGGTTAACCTTCCCATGGCTACAACAATTAAAAATGCCCCAAAGGCACCCACCCCGGCCGCTTCGGTAGGCGTCACATATCCCAAAAACATGGAACCCAGCACAACGATTATCAACGACAGGAGCGGCCCCATGATCAACAGGTCCCGGCCAAGGGAGGACTGGCTTACCAAATCTGAACCTTCGCTAACTGGACCGCCATTAGAGAAACTTTTCGCGGACAGCTTGCCAGCAGCAACATTATCCACTGGCGTACTACCGGAAGATGCCACATTAAATGTAGGCAAATTTTTAGCAGGCAGGGGCTCTTCAACAGATAATCCCCCCATAGCAGGATTCAATTTAACTTTAAGATAAATATAGATACAAAAGCTCAAGGAAAGCAGCAGGCCGGGCACTATACCGGCCATAAACAGCTTGCTGATGGAGGTTTCAGTAATTACGCCGTAGATAATCAGCGACAAGCTGGGGGGAATTAAAATCCCGATCGTGCCGCCGGCTACCGTGGAGCCGATGCTAAAGCCGCGGTTATATCCTTTGTTGATCATTTCCGGGACACTGATTTTACCGATTGTCACCGCTGTAACAGGGCTGGAACCGCATAAAGCAGCAAATACCGTACAGGCAAAAACGTTGCTGATCGCCAGCCCCCCCGGGAACTTTTTAAACCACCTGCTTAAAACGTCAAAAATATCTTTGGACAAACCACCGCTGCTGATCAGTTCAGACATCAAGATAAACAGCGGCGCCACCATCAAGGTTAAGCTAGAGGCCTGTGTATAACATATATTGGCCATCTGTGAAAGTTGAGCCGGTGATAAAAAAACAGATATCCCTATTACAGAAGTTATGCCCAGGGCAAAGGCCACCGGCACACCCAAGATGACAAAAAACAGCAGTAAGGCTACCAATACAACCAGTTCAAACATCTAGAACTACCCTCCTGACTCTGTTTTATTCCCCAATTATTTTATAAATCAAAACAAAAAGTGCCAATATCATAAATAAACAGCCTAAAGGGATGGCTGCGTTGACGTAGCCAATCGGCACTTGAACTGCAGTCTGGGTCAACCAACCGCCTGCCAGCGATCTGCTTGTTAGTATTAAACCCTTCCAACACAATAAAACAACAACCGCTGCACAGATCAGATAACCGCTAATCAGTAAAAAACGGCTCCAAGCCTTCCCCACCTTATCCAACAAGAGCTCTATGCGGATATGGCCTTCTTTTAAAAAGCAGTAGGCTGAACTGAAAAGAATTGCATAGATCATTAAAAAGGCGGATATCGAAATCGTCCATTTTGTAGGGGCATTGAAGACGGTCCTGGAAATAGCTTCATAGGTGGAAAGAATACACATGACAAAAACCAGGAAACCTGAAAAAATAGCCAGGTATTCGCTGCTTGTTTCAATGAATTTACTCAACTGTCGCATTTTAATTGACCCTTTCCAGCCCAAAGTTGCAGGTTCCGGTATTGCGAGCCCTGCCTACATACCCGGGCTTTTTTATTGCTGTAGCCGACAATATGGCAACATTTTTTGTTTGCAGGGGAAGGCTAAAGTACAGTACGGGATAAGAAAGGCCTTTGACCTGTAGTCAGATTAGAAACTGCCGTAATTATTATACGGAAGGTATGCAACCCTGCCGGCTGTAACCCTTGCCTGGTTGGTTCCTTCTTGGCAGGTTTCCTTGCCTTGACCCGGCTTCATATCAATAATACTTGTGGGAAAACCCTCCCCTGCTTTGTTTGCTTAAAAACCAAAGGGAATCGTTCAGCTTATCTCATGCTTAATAACTTGTCCAAAAGCTCTTCGCCTAAAGGTCCGATAACATCTCTGGTTTGTTCAAATACAGTGTCAAACCTTTCCAACATTTCACTTCGCATTTCATCTGTTATTTGATAATGAGTGGCACCCTCTGCTTCAGAAGTTTCAATAAAACTCAGCTCTGTTTCTGCCAGGTATTCTGAATGTTTTTGCATCGCCTCTGACGCAGCTTCGTGTAAAATTTGCTGTTGTTCAGGTGTTAACGCCTCCCAAGTTTCCTGTTTTAAGAAAACATGTGCACTGATGCCCCCTAAATTCATCCAGGTGATATGCGGGGCCAGTTCGTATAGTTTAAAACCGTCACAAAAACCCCAGGTGCCGAAAGCACCATCTACAACATTTCTTTCTAACGACAGGGCACAATCCCCAGGGGGAATGGTCATCGGCGCCACATCAAGGGTTTCCAGCGCCCGGCCGGCCCATACGCCGTAATCCCGAATCCTTTTGCCTTTAAAGTCACTTATTTTTTGCAGGGGCTGTGTGGAACATACCACCATATCCCCCTGGTCAATTTCGTATAAAAATTTAAGCCCGTGTTTTTCATAAATTTTATCTAAGTAAGGCTTGACTTCAGCAGCATAAGCAAAATAATCAAAATCACCGCCGCTCGAATCGTAGATACCGGGTATTTCCATTATGTTCAACTCACTGATCCGGGGGGATATCTGGGAAGTGGTTACATAACCGATATCAACAACATCATCCAGCATCGCTTCGTACATTTCTGCGCCTGCCACCAGCGAATCCGCAGGGTATACTTCAATTTCTATCTGGCCGTCACTTTTTTCCTTGACAGCATCGGCAAAGTACTGAAAACCCCTGCCGGAAACACTTTGGGGGGCCCAATGGTGGGCAAATTTAAAAATTAATTTTCCCCCGGCAGGGCCGTTTCCCTGGACACCGTTTTCCTGGACACCGTTTCCCTGTCCGCAACCCATGATTATCATGCTCACACCAAGTACAAGCACCAGAACTGCTACCAACACCTTGTTTTTCAATTGATGTTCCCTCCTAAATAATTTTTTTATTAAAGCCAGCAGCCCTTTTTCCTGATTCATAACTTACAAGGTTGTAAGGTTTTCTAATTTAGTGGCACCTGTTTCAGAATGTTACAACTTTAAAATATCTTCTCAACTTTTTACTTTTAAAAAAAGTGGGGGGAAAGGGAGGCGCGATTGGCAAACCAAAACCAAACCTTGGGCGCCTCCCTTTAATTCGCCCTGCTAGAAAATATAGATAAAGACCTGCAAACGCAGGTTATCGGAATGTTTTATTTATTCCTTTTTTGCTCTTCTTGCCGCTTTTTCGGCTTCAATACATTCCACCGCTTCGAAGCGCTGATCCCTGACCAGGCAGGTGTTACAATAAGTACACTTTACCAGTTCATCTTCCCTATTTTCCTTCAGTTTCAGCGCCCAGTCCGGGTCGGCCAGCAAGGGACGGCAGACCCCGATCAGATCGGCTTTTTCCTCTTTAATAATTTCTTCCGCCAGTTCCAGGGTATTGATTTTCCCCGAAGCAATAACCGGCACCCCGAGGGGGGCCACTTCGTCCCGGAGGCCTTTGGCCAGGTAGACATGGCACCCATAGGGCAGGTTGGCGGTGGGCATGCTCCGGGTTGAACTGTAACCTGTATACCAGTCCCCGTCCTCATCTTTCCCACCGGCTGAAACGCTGAGGTAATCCAATCCCTTTTCAGCCATCAGCCGTGAAATTACCTTGGTCTGCTTCAAAGTATTGCCGCCCATCACAAATTCTTCACCGCTAATCCGGGCGCCGATCGCATAGTCGTCGCCTACTTTATCCCGGCACCTTTCCAAAATATCAAGAACGAGCTTGGCCCTGCCGTTAATATCGCGGCCGTATTCATCTTTACGCTTGTTCAAAAGAGAAATAAAGGAGGCCAGGGTATAACTGTGTGCTACGTGAATTTCAGCAACATCAAAGCCTACTTTTTTGGCCCTGACCACTGCCGCCTCATAATCCTTTTTGACCTGTTCAATTTCGTCCAGGCTCAAATCTTCAACCTGTTGCTTCCACCCCGTCCGTTTAGACTTTTTAGCATAGTGGATCAGCTGCACAGAAATTTTGGCGCCGGCATCATGCACTGCCTGCACAAGTTTTTCCAGCCCGGGCATATATTTGTCGTCGCAAATTTTAACCAGCCTGGGGCTTCTCCGATCCAGGACACCGGTAGCTTCCAGGGTGACCATACCGATGCCGCCTTCTGCCCGGCGGCGGTAGCGATCAATCAGCGCATCGGTTACAAAACCATCTTCCTCAGCCAGCCAACTGACAACCGGCAGCCAGACGAGCCTGTTTTTTAAACTAAGATTTTTATAATTTACGGGAGAAAATAGCATGGGGAACAACCCCTTTCTTAGACAGTTTTATTTTCATGTATTTTTCCATCTTGCTTTAACTTTTTATTCTTTTGCAGCATTTTCTTGCTTTATTTTTGCTTCAATATCCAATTTAAGTTCCCTTTTTGAAACTTTACCCACATTTGTCAAAGGCAGTTCAGCGACAATTTCCAGCCTTTCCGGCAATTTAAATTTGGCAATCTGCTTGCTAAGCAGAAAGGAATTTAACTCTTCCAGTGTTAAACTTTGTTTTTCTTTTAATGTTATATAAGCACAACACTTTTCGCCTAAAAGCGGATCGGGCATGGCCACCACCGCAGCATTGTCTACCTTGGGATGGGATAAGATCAGGTTGTCGAGCTCTTCGGCGCTGATGTTTTCCCCCCCGCGGTTAATCATATCCTTAATCCGCCCCTCCACAATGTAACAGCCACTTTCTACATCTAGGCGCATTAAGTCGCCTGACCGGAAAAAACCCTCTGCAGTAATAGCAGTGCGGTTATGTTCCGGTGCCTTATAATAGCCCCGGATCGTATAAGCACCCCGGCAGATCATTTCCCCCACTTCACCGGGAGGCACATCCAAGCCGTTACCATCTACAATCCTGATTTCATCAGCAGGGGAAACTGGCCGGCCAATGGTTTCAAAAATTACCCTTTCCTCATCAGACAGATCGTCGGTTTGCATCAGAACACCTTCAGCCATGCCAAATTGCTGAATTAAGTTGCAGCCCAGTTCCGGCTTCACCCTTTTGGCCACTTCGGGGTTTAACTTGGACCCCCCGGAGATAATGCTCACCAGAGAGGAGAGATCGCTTTCCTCTTTTTTTTCATAATTTAATAAGCTGATAATCAGGGCTGGAACCAGGCCAACGATCGTAACCTTCTCTTTTTCAATAATTGCACACATGTCCTTAACAGCTACTGATTGAGAAAGAATTACTTTTCCGCCGTTAATAAATGTACCGCCTATTCCTGGACAGGACAGCGTCATGTTATGGGCCAGGGGTGCAATCGCCAAATAATTGGAATATTTACTTAACCCTGACTGTAAAGCCGTTGCTTTCATCGTGTAGAGGTAATCGTTATGGGTGCGGGGGATAACTTTGGGTAAACCCGTTGTCCCGCCGGAAAGTAGAAAGACAGCGGCCTCCATCGGAGCGGGTCTGTTTTCTTTTAACAGTGTGCTGATCCGTTCCGGGTCTGTTTCAGCTTGCATCAGTTCCTGCAGGTTAATAAACCCTGCCGGACAATTTTCCCCAGCGACATAGACATTTTTCAGCGCGGGTGTCGCTTCCTTGATCTCCTCTGCAAACTTTAGGTAATCAAATCTCCTGTATACATCGGGAATGATATACCCCCGCGCCTCACATTGTGCAGCAATGTATGAAATTTCGCTAAAGCGGTGCTGGGGGAGACACATTACGGGAATCACACCTATTTTCAATAAAGCATAATAACAACATACAAATTCGACAATGTTTGGCAGCTGCACAATAACACGATCGCGCGGCTTTAAACCAGAATCTAAAAAACCTACTGCCAGGCGATCTGTCTCGTCTTTGAGCTGTGTGTAGTTCAAACGCCTGTCTGCGGCAACCAATGCCTCTTTATTGGGAAAAACCGCTGCCACTTCATCCAAAGCTTCCCCCAGGGTAAGACCCGCCCAATATCCTTTCCTTTTATATTCCTCTGCAAATTCCTTGGGGTAGGGAACGAATAACGCCAAAACCATTTCCTCCTTCCTGCTTTTATTTTGCTAAATTATTTCCCTTTAAATTCCGGCTGCCGCTTTTCCAGAAACGAATGCAGCCCTTCTTGGCCGTCCTTGCTGGTAAAGGTCACCATGAAACTGCTAATTTCCAGTTCGAGCGCGGCGGCCAAATCCAACTGTTGCCCCCTGTTCATTACTTTTTTAATCACTGCGGCAGCGATTACCGGTTGGGAGGCCAATTTGGCGGCCATTTTTTCCGCTTCCACCATCAGTTCCGTGCCGGGTAACACCCTGTTGACCAACCCATATTTTTCAGCAGTAGGCGCATCAATAGTTTCCCCCAGAAGAACGAGTTCTTTGGCCCGGGACAACCCGATTAGCCGTGCCAAACGCTGGGTGCCGCCACCCCCGGGCATAATCCCCAGGCTAATTTCCGGCTGCCCAAATTTGGCGTTTTCAGCTGCCAGGCGAAAGTCACAGGCCAGCGCCAATTCACACCCTCCGCCCAGGGCCAGGCCGTTAACAGCAGCGACAGTCGGCATCCTTAGGTTTTCCAGCTGCTCTAAGGTAGAAAGTATTAAACGCAAAAATGTGTACTGTTCCAGGGGGGTATGGGCAGCAATTTCTGTAACATCTGCACCGGCAGCAAAAGCCTTTGTTCCTGACCCTGTAATAACCAAAGCCTTCATTTCCAAGTCAGAATCAAGCGCAGTTAACGTTTTGCCCAGATCGGCAAAGACTTGTCCGTTTAAGGGATTATAAGGGGGACGGTTTAAGGTCAATACTGCATAATCAGCCCGTTTTTCCAGCACAAGTACCTGTTCAGACATCTGCAAAATATTCCTCCCTCAGATTCTTCAATTTTTAATAGTCAAACCAACCGGACTTATTTTTGCGCCCAAAACGCCCGGATTTTATTAGCGCTTTCAGGGTTTGAGGGGGGTTCCAGCGCATGTCCTTAAATTCATCCTGCAGATAATTTAGAATGAAATAAGTCACATCCACCCCCATGAAGTCCTGTAGCTCAAAGGGGCCCATCGGCCAGTTAAGGCCCAGCTTCATTGCCGTATCAATATCTTCCGGGCTGGCCACCCCTTCTTCCACCAGGCGCACAGCCTCGATCACCTGGGCCATATTGACCCTGGTTACAATAAAGCCGGGGAAATCCTTCTTTACCTCTACCGTGGTCTTGCCCATCTTTTTGGCAACTTCAAAGATGGTTTTTACGGTTTCGTCCGTAGTATCATAACCGCGAATCACCTCCACCAATTTCATAAGCGCCGGCGGGTTAAAAAAGTGCATACCGGCAACCTGCTGCGGCCTTTTAGTCGCCCCTGCTATGGCCGTAACAGACATGGAAGAAGTGTTTGTAACCAGCAAAGCTTCGGCCTTACAAACCTGATCAAGCTGTGCGAAGGCCTCTTTTTTTAATTCCAGATCTTCACTAATAGCTTCAATAACCAGATCGACGTCGGCAAAATCAGCCACGGCAGCGCTTTTGGTAATGTTGTTCAAAGCCTGCCCTTTAAGCTCTGCGGTTAGCCTGCCCTTTTCTACACTGCGGCTTAAAAAGGCTTCCATGCGGGCAACCGCCTTTTCAACCAGGGAAAATTCAAGATCGCATAAAACTACCTGAAATCCGGCTTGGGCTGCAACCTGTGCAATACCTCCTCCCATGGTTCCGGCCCCAAGAACACCGATTTTTGAAACAGTCATCTTTTTTTAAAACCTCCCTCTTGAATAAATTTTAACTTTGACACTGAAATCATTATTAATTTTAGTATTATAATTCTTCTAATTTAAAGAACTTGCAATTATTATACCAGCCTAAAAAAAACTTGCCCTAATATGAACAAAAAACCCTTTTTATAATCAAACTTTCACAAATACCGCCTGTTCGCGCCTAGAGCCAAACACAAGGTAGAAACCTTTTATAATGGGAATAGCGCAGTAAATATCTGCTGCAGGGGTGTTTGTCCCTACAGAATACATCGGGGCTTTTAAAAATTTTTGCGATAACTTTTTAAAAAAATTTTGCGCAAATAAAGCAACAGTTGTGTAACATAATGTTACACAACTGTCAGATAACGTACAATATTGTTACAACGCTGGCGCGCGTAGCCAGGTAATAAATATTCTGGGGATGGTAAACGGGAAACGTGCAGGGACAGTATAACCTCAAGGTATTTCTTGGCAGTTGAACCTGTAGTTGGCCCTGTTCTGGCAGGTAAACCGGCAATAGCTGCCCCACTGCGGTTGGCCCTGCGGTTGGCCCAGTCATTTTCTTTTTGCTGCAGGGCCCTTAATTTACAAGGGCGAAACAGCTGTAGCAATATGCCCTTTGATGAGAGCGTTCAGGGGCGTTTAAGTATATTGTTGCAGCAGGCGGGTGTTGCCCGGCCGGCGGTCCAACCACCACGGTACGTCCCTGCAGTTGTTTCCGGCACCGGCCATCAGGAAATTTTATATTTATTTAACTTTCTGTAAAGTGAAGTCCTGGAAATTCCCATTCTTTTAGCCACCCGCGTCCTGTTACCCTGGTTTTCATTTAGAAGGGTCAGGATCAGTTCTTTTTCATATTGTTCCAAGGGCATTAATTCTGCATTATTTTCCTTTTGCTGCAGGGCCTTCACTTCCCCGGGCAAAACGGCTGTGGAAATATGATCTTTGGTGGCGATATTCAGGGAACGTTCCACAATATTTTGTAGCTCCCGGGCGTTGCCCGGCCAGCTGTAGCGGGTAAAAAGCTCCATCACCTCTTTATCAATATATTTTATCTTTTTATTAAGGCGAAGGTTAAGTTTGTTTAAAAAATGGTTGGCCAGGACTGCAATATCCTCCGGCCTTTCCCGTAAGGGGGGAATGTTGATGGTTAAAACATTAAGCCTGTAATACAGATCCTGGCGGAAGTTTGCTTTGACAATTTCCTCTTCCAAATTTTTATTGGTAGCGGCAATGATTCTCACATCTACCGGAATTAATTTTTTGCCCCCGATGCGGGTAATCAATTTATCTTGCAAAACCCTTAACAGGATGGCTTGAAATTCAAGCGGCAGTTCGCCAATTTCATCCAAAAAAAGGGTGCCGCCGTCTGCCAGTTCAAATTTACCGGGGTTTCCACCCTTTTTAGCGCCGGTAAAGGCGCCTTCGGCATAACCAAACAGCTCGCTTTCCACCAAATTACGCGGCAGGGCAGCGCAGTTTATTGCCAAAAAAGGACCGGTTTTCCGATCGCTGGCATTGTGAATTGCCTGGGCAAAAATTTCTTTGCCGGTGCCGCTTTCGCCAACCAGTAAAACGTTGGAAATACTTTGCGCGGCGACATGAGCCAGGTTAACAGCAGCTAAAAATTTACTGCTTTTACCGATCAGGTTGGTGAAAGTGTATGTGGCCCGGGGGCCTACATAGCTGTTGACCAGTTTTTTCATCTTGCTTGAACCCCTTAATATTAGCACCAAACCAACAATTTTCTGATCAGAAGAATAGATCAACCTGTGGCTGATTATATAGTCCTCTTCTTCCAAAAAAAGCATTTCGTCATCGATCAGCTGCTGAAAACATTTTTCAATTTTGTGCGTAACCGGATGAATATCCCCCAGAATTGCAGCAATGGGCTGAGAAATTACTTTTCTATCTGCCGGAATCTTCAGCAGAACTTTGGCATTGCTGTTGATGTGGCCGACTGTCCGGTCCCTATTTAATACAAGGATGCCCTCGTCAATAGATTCGATAATCGCCGTCTTAAAATTATCAGCGATGGTCGCTTCATTTAAAGATTTTTGGATGCGCATATTGTTTTCGATAGCATTGGCGCTGGCCACAACCATGCCCAGGGTGTGCAGGTGTACCTTGGTGTAATCCCCGGCCATACTCAAAACACCGATAAATTTTTTATTTTCATCAAAAATCGGTGCGGAGGAACAGGTCCATTGGTGAGCTGACTTACAGAAATGTTCTGCCGCAAAGACCTGGATCGGTTTTTGCGTTGTCAGGCACAGGGATGTAGAATTAGTGCCATTAGATTCCTCCGTCCAAATGTCACCTTTTTTAACATGAGACTTGACCACAATTTCCTCGTCCCCCAAAACCTCTAAGATAATCCCGTTATTGCTGGCCAGGGAAATTAAAAAACAGGAACCCTGTACAAAATTATAAAGATTTTTAATAATAGGCACAGCGGTAGCCAGGAGGTCTTCATTGGCAGCAAGTTCTGCCTTGAAAAGATCTGGCTCCAGTTTTTTAGTTTTTTCACTGTAGGGGTTTACCCCTTTGAGCCGGCTGCGCTGCCAGGATTGAGCGATAATTGATCGCACACTGGGATCAATAATCCCCTTAGACATAAAAAGTCCCCAGGCCTTTTCCAGATTTTCCTTTTTAAATTGTGTGGAAGTGGAAAGATCAGGCATCTTCATCCCCCTTGTATTGATAATATTTTACCATACCCCGGCGGCTTCCTCAATCTAGCGGCCCCGCTATGTAACTATATTGCAACATATTTAAACAGCTATGTCACAGATATGTTACACTATTGTTACAACCAGCTTACAAAATTATCCTTTTAGCGGCCCGCCAAAATTCCTTGAAAGCATAATAGGTTTGATTTGCTTCCTTTTTTTCAAGATTGCGCCAATTTTAGCTCTGGCCAGCCCGTAACACTTTCAGGTTGGCACTGTTATTGCAATAATTTTATAGCGAGAACAGTTTCCAAAAAATAAAGGTTAACCAAAATGCAAAGAAAACGGCATCAGCAGAGTACAATGTAAAGACGGTATGTGGATGGTATTAATAAATGCGTGGTTATTTCAAGGAAAAAATTTATTATTTTTTTTAAGGAGGTAATTTGTTTATGTCTGCCACTAAACAAGAAAAGTATAATACGGGTTGTTACCTTTGTTATCACAGTTGCGGTGCAGAAGTAACGGTTGAAGACGGCAAGGTGGTCGGTATCCAGGGCATTAAAGAACACCCGCTCAACAAGGGTGAACTTTGCCCCAAAGCTAAGGTGCTGACAGACCACCTGTACCACCCCGATCGGCTGCAGTACCCCCTGAAAAAAGTTAACGGGAAATTTGAAAGAATCAGCTGGGAACAAGCCCTCTCTGAAATAGCAGCCAAGTTGAATCAACTGAAAGAGGAGCATGGGCCCGAAGCCAACGCCTTTTTCTGCGGTTCTATCGGTGTGGAAAGTTTGGAAATGGTTACACTCACACACCGCTTCCGGGCAGCTATGGAATCCTCGCAATTCTTTTCCGTGGAAAGTATCTGCTACCGCATGCGGATCCGCAGCCGGCAGATCACTTTTGGCAAATATCCGGTGGAAGAAATGGATTCGCCACTTTATATTCTTTGGGGACATAACCCGGATGCTTCCGATTTCCCCCTTTCCCTGGCCCTGGAGGAAAACCTGAAAAAAGGTTCCAAAGTGGTTGTTATCGATCCCCGGCGGATCCCCATTGCCGATCAGGCAGAAATGTATATGGCCATCCGGCCGGGTACCGACGGGGCTTTAGCTCTGGCCCTGATCCATGTCATTATCAATGAAAACCTTTACGATGCTGAATTTGTTAAGAAATGGACATTGGGCTTTGATAAACTGGTGCCCCACGTGCAACAATATACCCCGGAATGGGCGGAAAAAATAACCTATGTACCGGCGGATGACATCCGCAAACTGGCACGCCTGTTTGCAACCACCAAAGGTGCGGGAATTTTCCAGGGCACCTGTACCCAGGATCACTCTGCCAATGGGACGCAAACAGACCGGGCTATCGCCATTTTGCAATCCATCACCGGAAATATCAACGTGCCCGGGGGATGGGTGGTCAGCCCCCGCTTGAAGCTGGCCAACCTTACCTTGCCCTCTGAAGGCAAGCCCTTAGGCGCTGACGAATATCCCCTCTTTTATGAAATTTGGGGCAGAACCAGCTCCTATGGTGTGCAAAACATGTTTCATGAACAGGTGCCCGACGCTATCAAGTCGTTAATTGTTGTCGGCGGCAACCCCCTGGTGACCATGCCCGATTCCAACGCCTTGAAAGAAGCGTACAGAAAACTTGAACTGCTGGTTGTCTACGAAATGTTCATGACAGAGACAGCCCAGGAGGCACATTATGTCCTGCCGGCTGCCAGCCAATTGGAATATGCCTCCCTGGCCTACAACTATAACGTGTGCCATTGTCTCCCCTATATGATGCTGCGGGAAAAAGCTATTGAGCCGCTGTATGAAGGCAAGTCCACGCTTTACTTTTTCCGTGAACTGGCCAAGGCCTGCGGTATCGGCGACAAATTTCCCTGGGAGACAGAAGAAGAACTGGTAGCCGATGAAATCAGTCCGAGCGGTATTGATTTAGAAACCCTCAAACAACAGAAGGACGGGGTTTATTACACAGACAAGGTTTATCATGTTGATGATAAAACCTTCTACACACCCAGCGGGCTGATTGAAATCTATAGCGAAGCCATTAAGGAAGCCGGCCATGATCCCCTGCCGACTTACCTGGAACCTACCAAGAGCCCTCAGGGCCCCCTTTGGGAAAAATTAGGAGAACGGTATCCTTTGGTTCTGGCCACGGGCATAAGAAGATTGCATTCCACCAACAGTCAGCTGCGTAATATTGAAGCCCTGCGTCTTGAAGAACCGCACCCCCTGGCCGAACTGGGACCCCAAACAGCAGCACAGTATGGCGTGGAACATGCTGACGATGTGATTGTGGAAACAGACCGGGGCTGGGTTAAAATGAAAGCACATGTGGATGAAAGGGTCATGGAAGGGGTAGTTCTTGTTCCCCACGGCTGGTCGGGAGACGCCAACTGCAACCGCCTGACAGATGCCGCGTGCCGTGAACCGATCATGGGCTACCCCCAGTTTAAAGGTATCCTCTGCAGTATCAGAAAGGCTGATGCAACGGCATAACATAAAATAAAATCTTGCAGTAACACCTTTTTCCCCAGCAGTCAACCTTATTAAAAATCGTCTGCAGGCCCCCCATCAGAGGAGCTTGCAGACGATTTTGCCGTCTGGGGCTTGCCCGGGATAACAGCCGCCGGCCATATTTTAGGGCATGGTCGCGATAAAACAGCATGGGGCCCCTGCCGGGCGGTGGGTAACGTACCTTACACACCGCCCGGCATTACTGCTATTAATTATTTAATTTAAAAAAAGTACGCCGCAACGGCGTACTTTTTGTAAACCCTAACTTCTACCCTTCCTTAGTCATCTAATAACTCGATGGCCTCCTCAGGGCATTCGTCAACACAAGAACCACAATCGGTACACTCCTCAGGATCAACCACAGCTACGTCATCTTCAAGCGTAATAGCTTCGGTAGGACACACATCCACGCAGCTGCCACAACCAGAGCACTTTTCCGGATCAACTTTGGCTGGCATATTTTCCCCTCCCGGTAAATGATATAAATTTAATATAAAAACTCAAACCAATTTATATTAAAGCATATTTATTGAAAACCGTCAATTACTATTTGCCTGTTGAATTGGAGAAAAAACACAAATTAGTGCCTTTTTCCCGGTGAACCAGTCCTCACCCCAATTTGCAGCCCGTTTACGAAAAAAGAAATCATCAGTTAATTCCCTGCAGGGAAGGGAAAAATATCCCCTGCTTTTCCCCCGCCGTTTTTTTTGATAGACTGACTAAAGGGGGAAGCGCCTTGCAAAAAGCATTTTTAATATTTTTTAACCGGTTAAAAAAACACCGCTACAACCTTTTACCGCTGCTTACCGCCTTGCTGGCGGGGCTGGCCTTTAAACCGTTACAAAAAGGGTGCTTGGGCTGGGTTTGTTTATTGCCCCTCCTTTTTTATATCGCCAGAGAATCCCCGTCCCGAAAAAATTGTTTTTATGGTGGTTTTTTAGCAGGTTTTCTTTTTTTCCTGAATGTTCACGGCTACATAGCCTTGTCCGTAAACTTTTTTTTACCGCGCTATTTTGGTTTCTTAGCGGTTGCAGCCGCCGCCTTTTATTCCGCTTTTTTTTGGGGGCTTTTTTCTTGGACAGCCTCCTATATCCTGCAGGATAGGCATATAGTTTTGCCGGCTCTGTCTTTACCGGCAGCCTGGGTATTGAGTGAATACCTGCGTTCACTGGGTTTTTTAGGCCATACCGGCGGCTTTTTAGGCTATTCCCAACAGAGCATCCCCCTGCTGCAAAGTGTTTCCCTGTACGGCTATTGGGGCCTTTCTTTTTTAATGGTTTTAGCCCAGGCACTTTGCTTTTTACTTTGGCGCTGCTACCGGGAAAAAACAACCCCCGGCCTTTACAGGGAAATAATCAGTGCCGTTTTAATTTTTCTGGCCCTTTTGGGAGCCGGCGTGTACCTGCCTTCTTTTTTTCCTATAAAAGAAAATGGCAGCGTCTTACGCTTGGCCCTGGTGCAAGGCAACATCCCCCAGGAAGATATTCTTAACCCCTCCCGGGCCCCCCAAAACTTTCAAAAATACCTGGATTTAAGCCGCCGGGCACATACCCTTTATGCCCCCCTAAGTCTGATAGTCTGGCCTGAAACAGTTTTTAGCACCAACGTAGCCCAAAAACGGCCCACTGCCGCCGCAGAAATGGCCGCCCTTGCAGAGGAAACTGAGGCTGACCTGTTTTTAGGTGCCATCTTAAAGGAGCGGCAAGAAACCTTCAACTCCATTCTATTACAAAGGAAAGGTGGCAACCTAAAACATGGGTATGCATGCCGCTATGACAAAATCAGACTGGTCCCCTTTGCAGAATATTTCCCCAACCCCAAACTGTTAAACAGACTTTTCAACCTGAATATTGCCCTGGGGACCTATACACCCGGCACTGCCATCCAAAATTTTAGGTGTGGGGATTTCGCCTGGGGGGGGATCATCTGTTTTGAGTCTTACTTTCCCTACCCCGCCCGCAAAACAGTACGGCAGGGAGCCGCTCATCTTTTCGTGCTTTCCAACGATGCCTGGTTTCAAGACAGCAGCGGCTTGGAACAGCATGCACGAGCCGCGGCCTTCCGCGCCCTGGAAACGGGGGTAGGCGTTACCCAGATCGCCAATACAGGCCATACCGTTTCTTACGATCCCTTGGGCCGTGAATTGCTGCGCCTGCCGGCTGCAAAGGAAGGGGTGGCCCTGTTGGAAACAAAAATGCCCCGTCGTCAGACTCTTTATCTGCTTTGGGGCAACTATTTCCTTTATCCCTGTGTACTAATCCTTTTTAGCGCCGGCTGTTCATTGAGCAGCGGCATTATTTCAAGAAATAATCCCTTTAATAAGCACTAGCGGCGTACCGGCATCAGCCGAGCCGCTAACCAGGTCGGCGAGGCTGGCCAGGACATCTTCCATGCGCCGGGGCGTCGTCCCGCCCAGCTCCATGCTGTCAGGCTCCCTTTCCAAAGCAGCCTCCTCAGCCAACAGCGCCTCTATTTCCTGTTTTGATTTCCCTTCCTGGTGGTAAAGATCGATCAGATATTTATATTTAAAACCCTGCCGCAGGCTGTCTACCCCGGAGGTCGCTCCAAAGGCCGAAAGTGGATCTGCCAGTTCATAGATACCGCTACAGGGATCCTTATAGGCACCGTCACCATTAACGATGATCTCTATCTTTTTGCCCAGCTCTGCAGAAACCTGTTCCTGCAACGCATTGACAAATTGTTCTGCCTCCCGGGGTGCAAGTTTAATCATATTTCCGGCCGACATGTTGCTGCCCAGCAGCCCCCATTCCGACCAGGCCTTATAGTTGTGATCGCTAAATAAGTCTTGCAAGGTAAAAACCCTTGCCGCACCGGCAACCAACTTCTGCCTGGTTGCCTCCCGCGAATGAATGTCGGCAGCCAAAACAGCATCGGGCCGGTATTCTAAAATTTTTAAAGGGTCATTGCACAAAAATATGGTCGGCTGTGCCCCTGTTTTGGCAATAGTTTCATGGTATAGTTTCAAATAATCAATCCCGGTAACAGGGTGGGCGTAGCTTTTTTCAAGATCATGCAGTGTAATTAAGTCCTTTTCTCGGGACTCCAGTTCAGCTGCTGTCTCCGGCGGAATAAACTGGTTACCCACCTCATCGCAGGGGTAAGAGAGCTGCAAGATCACCTCCCCTTGCGGTACAGCCGCAGCGATCCCTTCCAGGACAAGGTTAAAACGGTTCCGGCTGGCAATGGGAAAAACCACCCCGATCTTCTGATCCGGCAAAAGTGACATTTTTTTCTTAACTTCGTCGGCTACCTCCGCTGTTGTTACAAAATTATTTTGGGCGCGGGCCAACACTGATTCGGTAATGCAAAGCACATCCCGGGATGCAAGCAGGCCGTCACTCTCCAATGCCTGCAGTGATTCCAGGATCAATGCAGGCAAATCACAGCCTGGTAAGATAATACCCATTTTAATTCCCAGCGCACAGGGACCAACGTATGCCGGTAAACTCAATTTTTTACTCCCCCTCCAGATGCCTTGCTTATTGGTTAAAAAGTTTCTGTGTTCAGGTCCGGCTTCGCCGGTCCCGAAGGGCAAACAGGCCCTAAACTGTAATGCTCCGCGGTACAATCCCCCCTTACGGCCTATAATTATCCACAGACCGTATAGCCGCAGTAATCACAATAGCTGCATAGCGCATCGGGGATCATGTAGCCAATTTTGCAGGCGCTGCAGATGCGTATATTTTTCGGCCCCCCGGCAGGATTCAAGCGGTAAGAAATTTTCCTTTGGGCGGCTTTTGCTAATTCCTGCCCGATAAAGTCTGTACACGAAAGAACCGTCGTCTCCGGATGCATAATACAGGAGGGACATTTTTCTTCACGCAGTTTTTCAATGATTTCGTCCAAATCTACACCGGCCCGAATGGAAATGGAGATAATTTTGGCCAGGGCGTTAGACAGAGGAGGGCAGCCTTCCTCGCCTACAGAGGTAAAAACCTCACAGACCTGTTCTGTTCCATCTTCCATAACTTCCTTGTTTACAGTAACATAAAGCTTCCCGCAAAAACCGATGCGTTTGCGGGTAGTCTGGCCGTAGGTGGTTTCCGGCCGCCCCCGCGGCACCGCCCCCTTGTCTTTCTTCGGGACGGCAGTGGAGGTAATCACCTGCTGTTCCCGAGAACCATCACGGTAGTAGGTTATACCCTTGACGCCCAGACGCCAGGCCTGCATAAAGGCCTCCCGGCATTCTTCCAGGGTAGCCTCTTCCGGGGCGTTGATCGTTTTGGAAACAGCGTTGTCCACCCATTTTTGCAAAGAAGCCTGCATCCGGATATGTTCCAGGGGCGTAATATCATGTGCACAAAGAAAGAGACGGCGCAAATCTGCAGGGATTGCTTCCAGATCGCTAATCCCCTCCGGCCCCTGGGCACCAATTGCCTCCTGAAGGGCCGTGGGCAGTTCTTCCCCAAAACGTTCCCGCCACATCTCTTCAAAAACAGGATCTACCTGCACAAGCCGCCCCTCCAAAACATTGCGGGCAAAACCCACCCCGAAAAGCGGTTCCGCGCTGGGGGAGGCGTTTGCAAAAATGGAAAGGGAGCCGGTTGGTGCAATAGTTGTTGTCGTGGCATTGCGCTGCGGCAACTGCAACTGTTCCCAAACCGAACCCACATAATTGGGAAAAGTGCCCTTTTCAAGGGCCAGCTGCCGGGAAGTCACCTTGGACTGCACAGCAATTTCTTGCATCACTTTTGCGGCTGCCTTAAAGCCCGCCTCAGAGTTGTACGGGATCCCCTGCCGGATCAGATATTGAGCCAGACCCATAATGCCCAACCCAATCTTGCGGTTTCCCTGCATGACTTTTTCTATCCGGGGCAAGGGGGCCCTATTACGATCGATGACACAATCCAGGAAAATAGTTGCAATCCGGGTCACTAAATGAATTTTTCCCCAATCCGGAACAAACCGGCCGCCCTCTTTTTTAAGCAGTCGCGCCAAGTTAATGCTCCCTAAGTTACAGCTTTCATAAGGCAAAAGTGGCTGTTCACCGCAAGGATTTGTAGCCTCTATTTTACCCAGATGCGGCGTGGGGTTTTCATCATTGAGGGCCTCTGCAAATAAAAGGCCCGGTTCCCCGTTAAGGTACGCATTCTCTGTCAAGCGGTTAAAAACCTGCCTGGCAGAAAGCCTCTTTCCGATCGATTCCCCGTTGCGGGAATCGAGCAGGTCATATGCTTCGTCTTTTTCCACAGCCTGCATAAAGCTGTTGTCCACACGCACGGAAAGATTAAAGTTATTTAGTTCCTCACCCCGGCGCTTACTGTCAATAAATTCCATGATATCGGGGTGGTTATAGTTCAGCGTCGCCAGGCTGGCACCACGCCGGCGCCCGCCCTGCCGTATTTCACAGCTAACCTTGTTATAAATGGAAAGAAAAGAAAGCGGCCCGGAGGCCTGCCCCCCGGTACTGCTGACAGTGGCCCCCTTATGACGAAGCTTGCCAAAAAAATAACCGATGCCTCCGCCGCTTTTCTGAATCAGCGCCGCCTGTTGCAGCGTTTCAAAAATGCTTTCCATGGAATCCTCAACAGGCAAAACAAAACAGGCCTGCAGCTGCTGCACCGGCGTCCCGGCATTCATCAGGGTGGGGCTGTTGGGGAAAAATAGCCCGGCCGCCATCACTTTTTCAAAAATGAAAGCCAAATTTTCATCTGCCCGGCCGTCTTCCCCGGTAGCCAAATCCTGCGCCACCCGTGCCAGCATACCCGGCCAGTCCTCACAAACTTCCCCTTTTTCATTACGGCGGAAATAGCGGTTGGCAGCTACCTGCAAAGCATTTTCCGCAGGTTCTACAGTTTCCAACCCTGCCGCAAACTGCCGCAATTCCCGCAGGGATATTTTTGTAGCAGGCTGTTCTTTTACCAGCCCGGCCAGTTCAGCATATTTTTCCGGTATAAACATAACTTTCCTGCCCCCGTTTCCAACTGAAAACTCTTTTTTACCTTGGCAGGGTTTCCCTCAAGCCTCCCGGCGGGAACCATTTGCGTAAACATCCTTTAAGCAGCCTGCTGCTTGCAGGCTGGCCGTTCCTGCCGGTGGATAGCTAAAATTAAAAAATTTCGCAGATAGATTGCATAAAATTCAACTGTAGGCAAATAATATTTGTAACATAAAAAAGGAGGAAAATCAAGATGACAAGCAAACAGTATCCTGTAGCAAATTTGACTGAGAGAGAACTTCAAAAATTACAGGAGGCTGAAGAGGCCCTCAGTAGCCTTGCCGGGCGTTCCGAAGAACAGGAAATAGTGCTCGTTGCCTACAGGCACGAAGAGGAATAATAATAACATGACCCTTCCCCGGGCCCCCTTACCCGCCCCCGGCCCTGGTTAAACAGGGCCTAAAGCAGCAGCATGTTTACCCGGCAAATTATTCAGTTGATTGTTCAGTTCCGATTTTTCCCGGGGGGGTCTCCTTTAAAAACCAGCGGGCGTCACTGATTAAATATAAGGAGCCGGCAATCAGCACTAAATCAGGCGTTTCGGCCAGTGATAAAGACAGCCGGAGGGCCTCGGATATTTTTTTCCGGACATAAATTTGTCCGGAAAATGTTTTTTCGGCAATATTCTTCAGCAGTGAGGAATCAGCTGCACGCGGGCTGTTGGGTTCCGTAAGAATCAAGACTGCGGCTGCAGGTAAAATTTCAGCCAAAATTTCTTCCCTGGCCTTGTCATCCAAAAGACCAAGCACCAGGATCAAGCGGCGGTAAGAAAAATTTTTTTGCAACGCCGCCCGCAGGTTTTGAAAAGCCTCGATATTATGGGCGCCGTCCACAACCACCAGCGGTTCCCGCTGCATAATTTCCAGACGGCCGGGCCAGCTGGTTTGAGCCAGACCCTGATAAAAAGCCTCCCGGGGAACAATGTAGCCTTTTGTCGTCAACAGTTCTAGGGACGCCAGTGCCAACGCGGCATTATCAACCTGGTAATCACCCAGCAGGCCGATCCGCAAATCCGGCAACTGTTGATACAAACCGTGATAATGAAAGGTTTGACCTTCAAGATTGCCGCCCGTTTTTTCTACACTGAATTCCTTACCCAACCGGTAAAGGGGAACCTTTTTTTGGCGGCAGGCCGCGGCAATTATTTCCAAAGCCGCCCCCCGGGCCTGGGTGACCACCACCCCGCCATTTTTAATGATACCTGCTTTTTCCCGGGCAACAGCCTCGACCGTATCCCCCAGTATCTGGGTATGTTCCAGGCTGATTGTACTTAGCGCCGTTACCAGGGGGCAAACAGTATTGGTGGCATCCAACCGCCCCCCCAAACCCACCTCCAAAACAACCAGATCCGGCTTTTCCCAGGCAAAATAGGTCAACGCCAGTGCGGTCACAACTTCAAATTCAGTCGGCTGCCCGCAACCCGGATCGGCAGCGATCTTTTCCACCAGGGGCTTTACCTTTTTCACCAGTTCCACAAGCTTTTCCGGGGTAATATCCCGGCCGTTAATAGCCATACGGTTGGTAAATTTTTCTAAATATGGCGAGGTATAAAGCCCCACCCTGTAACCGGCAGCCTCCAAAACAGAGGCTGCAAAAGCAGCCGTGGAGCCTTTGCCGTTGGTGCCGCCGATATGCAAAAAATTTAACTTTTTATGGGGATCCCCAAGATAACTTAACAACCTTTCAATTCTTTGCAAGCCCTGGTTCATGCCAAACCTGCTAATACCATGAATCCAGGCCAAGGCCTCCTGATAATGCAACTTTACACCCCCATGCGCTGCAAAATGGCTGTTTTAACCTGAAAACAGGTTAAATTAGCTTTTTCAGTTCTGCCAACCGGCTGAAGATTTTTTCCCGTACGCTGCTCAATTCCTCTTTTTTATTTTTTTCTTTTTCTACAATTTCCGGCGGCGCTTTTTGGATAAAGTTAACGTTGGAAATTTTCCCGGCCGCCCTGGCCAGATCCTTTTCCGTAGCTTGCAGCTCTTTTTCCAGCCGGGCAATCTCCTGGTCCAAATCGACTACACCCTGCAGGGGCAGGTAGACCTCGATTTCCTCCAGCAGGGCTGTCAACGCCTGCGGGGGTTTTGCTGCGCCCTCCGGCAGGAAGGTGATTCCTTCCGTCCAGGCCAATTTTTCGATAAAAACCTGTTCTTCATCAATTAACGACTGCAGTTGAGGCGGAACCCTGAAAACAACCGGCGTCTTCTGCCCCGGGGGCAGACCCACTTCGCTGCGCAAGTTCCTGATCGCCCGGATCACCGCCCGGATCAACCCCATTTCCCGCCTGGCCTGCAGATCCTCCCGTGCGGGGCTGTACCCCGGCCAAGGGGAGACACACAGGGCTGTTCCGGTATGAACAGCAGGGCGGGGCAGATGTTGCCATATTTCCTCGGAAATAAAAGGCATAAAGGGGTGTAAAAGGCGCAATGAACCTTCCAGAACATGGTAAAGTACGGCCCGGGCTCTTTTTTTCTCAGCCGCGTCGTCACCATAAAGGTATATTTTACTTAATTCGATATACCAGTCACAGAAATCTCCCCAGATAAAGTCATAAACTGCCCGGGCCGCCTCGCCCAGTTCGTAAGCCTGCAGGAGGGCGGTTGTTTTGGCCAGTACCCGGTTAAAGCTGTCCAAAATCCAACGATCATGACGGTTTAAAACCAGAGGCAGTCCCTCCGGCTGAAAATCTTCTATATTCAAAAGAACATAGCGGGAGGCATTCCAGATCTTATTGGAAAAATTGCGGCTGGCCTCTACATTTTCGGGCCGAAAACGTTGATCATTACCGGGAGCCTGGCCGGTAATCAGGGTAAAGCGCAGGGTGTCGGCACCATAGTCGGCAATTACCTCCAAGGGATCGATCCCGTTCCCCAGCGACTTGCTCATTTTTCTTCCCTGGGCATCACGCACCAGGCCGTGCACAGACACTTCGGAAAAAGGCACCTTGTCCATAAAGGAAAGGGACATAAAAATCATGCGGGCTACCCAAAAGGAAATAATATCATAGCCCGTCACCAAGGCGCTGGTCGGAAAATAATGTGCAAGATCGGCCGTCTGATCCGGCCAACCCAAGGTGGAAAAGGGCCAGAGCGCAGAGCTAAACCAAGTATCCAGCACATCCGTATCCTGTTCCAAAGCCGTGCCGCCGCAGGCCGGGCAGACGGACGGGGTTTCGCGGGCAACAATCACTTCCCCACAAGGGCAGTACCAGGCCGGGATACGGTGTCCCCACCAAATTTGACGGGAAATACACCAGTCGCGGATATTTTCCATCCAGTGCAAATAAGTGCGTGTAAAACGTTCCGGGACAAAACGTATCCTTTCCTCCTCCACTGCCTTTATAGCCGGCCCGGCCAGCGGTTTCATTTTAACAAACCACTGCAAGGAAACTAAGGGTTCAATTTCGGTGTTGCAGCGTTGACAGTGCCCCACGGCATGTGCGTAATCTTCAATTTTTTCCAGGAAACCCTGTTTTTCCAGATCCTCTACAATTTGCCGGCGGGCCGCATAGCGTTCCAACCCGGCATAAGGTCCCATCTCGGGGGTCATCAAACCTTTTTCCCCGATCGCCTGAACCGTTTCCAACCCGTGTCTTTGGCCGATGGCAAAGTCATTGGGATCATGTGCCGGGGTAATCTTTACCGCCCCGGAACCGAAAGCAGGATCGACATATTCATCGGCAATAATGGGGATCTCCCTGTTCATCAGCGGCAGCAGCACTTTTTTACCCACCAAGGCCCGGTAGCGTGTGTCTTCCGGATGCACAGCCACCGCCGTATCACCCAGCATTGTTTCCGGCCTGGTGGTGGCCACTACAATATCCCCCTCCCAGCCTATGCCGGGATAGCGTATATGCGTTAACGTGGAAGGTTTTTCTTCGTGCTCCACTTCGATATCCGAGATCGCCGTATGACAGCGGGGACACCAGTTTACCATATAGTCCCCCCTGTAGATCAAACCCTTTTCATAAAGGGAAACAAACACCGCGCGCACCGCGCGCGAACAGCCTTCGTCCAGCGTAAAACGTTCGCGCGACCAGTCGCAGGAAACGCCCAGTTTATAAAGCTGTTGCAAAATGCGGGTATGGTATTCATCTTTCCATTCCCAGGCCTTCTCCAAAAATTTTTCCCGTCCCACATCATACCTGGAAAGACCCTCTTGCGCCAAGTGTTCCTCTACCTTATTCTGTGTGGCAATCCCGGCATGATCTGTCCCCGGCAGCCAAAGGGTGTCATACCCTTGCATCCGCCGCCACCTGATCAGCACGTCCTGAATTGTATTATTTAACGCATGCCCCATATGCAGGGTACCGGTAACATTCGGCGGGGGAATCACAATCGTATAGGTTTCCTTCCCCTTTTCCCTGCCGGCCCTGAAATAATCATTTTCCAGCCAAAATTGGTAGATCTTGTCCTCTACCTCTTGCGGTTCATAAACGGGTGGAAGATTAACAGTCATTTTAATCTCCTTCCCTTCCTTTTAATCACAAAATCACCTCTCTTATATTACATTTTTACCTGTATAAAGTCAACTTATGCCGCTGGGGCGCCGATCGGCTAAAAAAATTAAAAAAAACAAAATTTAACATTTGGGGCTTCCCAACCGGAACTTCTTAACCTGCCCGGCCTCCTAACCTTCTGAACTGGTAAAATGTTAAACTGTCAACCGGGAATCAAGTTTTAATTTGGGGCTAAACTATATGCGGGAGGTGAAATAATGAATCAACACATTCATTGCAGCGTGGATAACTGTCATTACTGGGAACAGGGCAACCGGTGTCATGCCAACGAAATTATGGTCACGGCCGATACCATTGGCGCCTCTATGCCGGATGATTTAGATGCGCCCCAAGCCAGCACCCTTAGCCCAACACCGGTGCAATCCTGTATGGAAACCTGTTGTAAAACCTTTGTGGAAAAAGGTTCAGACAAAATTGGCATCGACGGTGTAAAAAAAATATAGTTTCATATCAAATTTTAGGGCGGAAAACCGGGACGGCAAGTCCCGGTTTTCTGCAATACAAGCCGGCCGGCGGCAACATTGGAAACAAAAAAACTTTAAACCACAGACCCCGGTCCGTAAATAAACGCCTGCCCCGCTCCCAAAAACCCGGCCGCTTAAGTCCTTCAAAACTGGTTGTTAACCTACGCAGCATAAGGGGTTGACAAATTGGTGCCCGCCTGTTATAATCCTGCCATGATTACGGTGGTCCGGGTGCGCCCGCAATTTTAAGCTTGCAGCAGGCAACCCTGCTGCGAACTGTTGCACGGCAGGCACCCGCCGTACCAAGGGGGTTCAGATATGCGCTGGGAAATTTTAAAACTGCTTCGGGTGCAAAGCCCGAACTACCTTTCCGGGGAGGAAATGGCCGCCCGTTTTCAGGTGAGCCGGACTGCCGTCTGGAAAAATGTACAGGCCCTGCAGGCGGCAGGCTACCGGATAGAAGGCAGTACACGCTTGGGCTACCGCCTGCTCGGCAGCCCCGACTTTCTTTATCCTGTAGAAATTGTTCCGGGGCCTGCAACACAGATTATTGCTGTTTCACCACAGATGATCCACCACTACCCCCGGGTTGATTCTACAAACAACATCTTAAAGGAACTGGCCGGCAAGGGAGCGCCGGAGGGAACCGTCGTGGTGGCAGAAGAACAAACCGGGGGGCGGGGCCGCCTGGGCCGCGGCTGGGACTCGCCTGCCGGGAAAGGGATCTTGCTCTCCATCCTGTTTCGGCCTCCCTTAGCGCCCTCCCAAACACCGCTCTTTACCCTGCTGGCCGCCGGCGCCGTCGCCGGGGTTATCAAAGCCCACCTGCCGGCACTTAAACCGGGCATCAAATGGCCCAACGATCTGTTGCTTGGGCAGCGCAAAGTTTGCGGCATTCTAACCGAGATGAAAGCGGAGTCCGATCTGCTGCACTACCTGATAACCGGCATCGGCCTGAATGTAAACTGCCAAGAAAAGGATTTCCCCCCGGAGCTACAGCAAAGCGCCACCTCTTTGTACCTGCAAAATAATAAAATAGCAGTTTCAAGGCAAAAATTAGCCGCCGGCATCCTGCAGGAAATAGATCGCCTTTACCGGGTTTTTTTAGACGGCGGCACAGACCAGATTATAAACACCTGGAAAAAATATAACATCACCTTGGGGAACCGGGTGGCGGTCCGTACCCTACAGGGGGTTTTTGCAGGCCGGGCCGCAGATTTGGACAGCGATGGTGCGCTGTTGGTGGAGGACAAAAACGGTAAAAACCACCGTTTCCTGGCGGGGGAAGTTTCCTTGCATCCATAACCTTGAAACAAGGGACAAGCAACGACCTAGGGGAAAGGAGGTGAACAGCTAACTTGCAGCGTACAAAATTTTTAATCCTGAGCAGTCTTTTTGCGGCGATCACAGCTTTATTGGCCCAAATTTCCTTCCCCCTGCCTTTTAGCCCCGTCCCCCTGACCGGGCAAACCTTTGCTGTTTTCCTGACCGGTGCACTGCTGGGAAAATGTTGGGGCGCCGTAGCGCTGTTTATTTACATTTTGTTGGGTGCTGCCGGCCTGCCTGTCTTTCACAACGCCCAGGGAGGGCTGCAGATCATTTTAGGACCAACCGGGGGCTTTCTTTGGGGGTTTATACTTGGCACTTATTTTCTGGGCAAATTTGTGGAAAACAGGGATTCCTACCCGGCCCTGCTGGGGGGCATGTTTATTTGCCTGTTAACCTGTTATACTTTGGGTACACTGCAACTTGTTTATATCACCGGTTTGCATCTGCAACAAGCGTTACTGATAGGCGTCCTGCCATTTGTGCCTTTGGATTTGGTTAAGTTGTTTGCCGCCGGCCAACTGAGTATTGTTGTGAAACGCCGGCTGGCCGGGGCCGGACTGCTGCCGGCCACCGCACGAAAATAGCCCATACCGTCACCATTAAAAAAACCGCACCGGATATGGCCACGGTGCCATAGGGACAAATCTTTGCTGCGCATAATAGAAATAATACACCACACAACAATTATACCTATTCCATTAGCAGCGAAAACTTTGTAATCCCATATTTCCCAATATTCCAGTAGGGGCGGGGTTCCAACCCCGTCCGTTTCGGATTATTACATTGGCAGGGACGGGGTTCCGTGCCGGCCCACTCTGCTGTGCATAAGCTACCCAGCCCCAAAAACCTCATTTATGCACAGTTAACAATGCAATGGGGACAATCCCCACTGCATTCTGTAATGCAACAGGAACCGTCCCCATTGCATTCCCCATTGCATTCCATTGCATTGCAGGAACCGTCCCCATTGCATTGCAGGAACAACCCCGCCGCTTAGAATTAAAAAAACCGCACCGGATACCGGCGCGGTTTTTTGTTGTTATCAACAACTTACCCGTAAAATTCCGTTATCTTTTTTGTTTTCTTTTTTTTCCGGTTGGCCGGGCTGGTTAAGCTGTTCTTCCTTGAGCAAAGCTTTCTCAAACACCTGATCCATGTGTTCCACAAGCACAAATTCTATGCGCCGGCGCACATTGTTGGGGATTTCCGGCAGATCCTTTTCATTGTCCCGGGGGATGATCACTGTTTTGATCCCGGCACGGTGAGCCGTCAGAATTTTTTCCTTCAGGCCGCCGATCGGCAGCACCCGGCCCCTTAAAGTCAGCTCCCCGGTCATGGCCACCTGGTGGTTTACCGGTGTGGAAGTTAAAGCAGAAACCATGGCTGTGGCCAGAGCGATCCCGGCAGAAGGCCCGTCTTTGGGGATGGCCCCTTCCGGGACGTGTATATGAATATCATTTTCAGCATGGAAATTATCCTGCAGGCCTAAGGATTCTGCCCGCGAGCGGATAAAACTTAAGGCGGCCTGGGCCGATTCCTGCATTACATCCCCCAGTTTGCCGGTAAGCATCAGCTTGCCCCGACCTTTCATCGGTGTAGCTTCAATAGCCAAGAGTTCGCCGCCTGTTTCTGTCCAGGCCAGTCCGGTCGCCACCCCGATTTCGCTTTTTTTCTCGGCCAGCCCATAACGGAAACGGGGAGGTCCTAAGAATTTATGCAGGTTGCTGCGCGTAACCGCCCGGCGGTAATTTTTATCTTTTACAACCTCCTTGGCAGTTTTACGGCAAATGTTAGCAATTTCCCGCTCTAAATTACGTACCCCCGCCTCTCTGGTATATTCCCTGATTGTATGGCGGAGCGTCCCTTCTGAAATACGTAGGTTTTTTTCTGTCAGGCCATGTTCCTGCAACTGCTTGGCAATCAGATGCCGCTGGGCAATACGCACTTTTTCTTCCTCGGTATACCCCGGCAGGAAAATTGATTCCATGCGGTCCAGTAAGGGTGCCGGTATTTTGAAACGGTTATTGGCTGTTGTAATAAACATGACCTGTGAAAGGTCAAAAGGAACTTCAATATAATGATCGCTGAAAACATTATTTTGTTCCGGGTCAAGCACCTCCAGCAGTGCAGACGAAGGATCACCCCGGAAGTCCGTAGACATTTTATCCACTTCATCAAGCAAAAAAACGGGGTTGCGCGACTTGGCCTGACGCATACCCTGGATAATCCTGCCGGGTAGGGCCCCTACGTAAGTCCGGCGGTGGCCCCTGATTTCAGCTTCGTCCCGCACGCCGCCCAAGGAAATGCGCACAAAATTTCTTTCCATAGCCCGGGCAACGGAGCGTGCCAGAGAAGTCTTGCCCACACCCGGCGGCCCGATCAGACACAGGATGGGCCCTTTTATTTTTTCCGCCAGGCGGCGCACGGCAAGGTATTCAATAATGCGATCCTTAACCTTGGCCAGCCCGTAATGATCTTCATCCAGGATTTCCTGCGCGAGCTGCAGATCGAGGCGATCTTCGGTTTGCAGCGACCAGGGCAGTTCCAGCAACCAGTCCAAATAGGTGTGGATCACAGTGGCCTCTGCCGCTGCTGCCGGCATTTTCTCCAGACGCTCTATCTCCTTGATCGCCCTTTTTTCAACTTCCGGCGGCAGCTTGGCATCGTCAACTTTTTGGCGGTACTCATCTGTTTCCGCCGTTCTTCCGTCCCTTTCCCCCAGCTCCTTCTGAATAGCCTTGATCTGTTCCCTTAAATAATATTCCTTCTGGGTTTTTTCCATCTGCTTGCGTACCCGCAAGCCTATTTTCCTTTCCAATTCCAATACTTCCATTTCCCGACCCAAAATAGCGGTCAGGGTTTCCAGCCTGTCCCTAACAGAAACCGCCTCCAGGACGTCCTGTTTTTGTTCAGTTTTCAAAGTTAGATGCGACGCGGCAATATCAGCCAACCGGCCCGGTTCTTCTGTTTCAGTAACAGTCGAAAGAACATCTGAAGGCACTTTTTTACTGAGCTTAACATATTGTTCAAATTGTAATAGGAGATGGCGTGCCAAAGCCTCTGTTTCTGCGTTTTTAAAATCGCTTTCCTCCAGATTTTCATAGGTAGCCTTATAAAAAGGCTCGGTCTGCAAAATATCTTTGATCCGGGCGCGGTTCAACCCTTCGACCAAAACACGCAGTGTACCCCCCGGAAGTTTCAAAACCTGTTTAATATTGACAACCGTCCCCACCCGGTAAAGATCGCCGGGTTGGGGGGCATCTATCTGTGCTTTTTTCTGAGCAACAAGCAGAATTTTACTATCTCTTAACATGGCTTCATCAAGGGCATTAATGGAACCTTCCCTGCCCACATCCAAGTGTACAACCACGTTCGGAAAAACAATTACGCCGCGCAGGGGCAAAACTGGTAGTTCGTTAACATTCATGTTTCTTCCTCCCCTCAAACAAAAATTCCCCGGCGATAAAGAATTAAATGCCCGGCGTTGTTTTAATTCTATAAATTAAATCTAATTCCCTCTTTTAGCATTAAAGGAAAGAGGGTTTATCATACCGGGCTCCTTTTCCAGCCGGAGTTGCACCTGTACATGTTTTGTGTTTTCAACAATTGCCTTTTCCAAAATCTCCGTCAGGTGGCCGACAGGAATTACTTCTATTTCTCTATTACTGTAGATCTGCTGCCAATTTTTTTGGGGGATAAAAACCTTCTGGGCACCTGCCTCCCGGGCAGCGTCAATTTTGACTGTCACGCCGCCGACAGGGCAGACCAGCCCCCTGATCGAAAGCTCGCCGGTCATGGCTACAGTATGATCAACAGGACGACCTGTCAGGGCAGAATAAATGGCAACAGCAATGCCCACCCCTGCCGAGGGGCCATCCACGGGAAAACCGCCGGGAAAATTAAGGTGCAGATCATAGTTGCGCATATTTTTTCCCAGTAACCGCCCCAAAACAGTGAGGACATTTTCCACCGAGGCCCGGGCGGCACCCTTGCGCCGCAGCGTCCGCCCCTGGGCACCGACCTCTTCCTCCTCAATAATACCGGTAATCGTCAAACGTCCTTTCCCCGGTTCAACCGGGGTAACAATAGCCTCTATTTCCAAAAGCGCCCCCAAATAGGGGCCGTAAACAGCCAGCCCGTTCACCACGCCAATCTGGGGCTGCTCAGGAATCCTTCTTTCCAGCCGCGGCAGCAGCCTGCTATTGTTAATTACCCATTCCATATCCTCAACATCAAGCAATTTTTTACCTTCAACTTGGGCAATCCCGGCCGCCAACTGAACCATATTCACGGCATCCCGTCCATTGACAGCAAATGCAGACACCGCCTCCAAAGCTTTGGGATCAATTTCAAAGCCTATCCGGGCGGTAGCGTTCAAAGCGATTGTGCTAATCTCCGCGGGAGAGAGAATACGAAAATATATTTCCAGGCAGCGGGATCGAATTGCCGGCGGCAATTCTTCAGGCTGCCTGGTAGTAGCGCCAATCAGGCGGAAATCTGCCGGCAAACCCTTCTGAAAAATTTCGTGTATATGCCGGGGGATGTTCCGCTCTTCACTGTTATAATAAGCGCTTTCCAGAAAAACAATCCGGTCTTCCAACACCTTGAGCAGCTTGTTGATCTGCACAGGGTGCAGTTCGCCGATTTCATCGATAAACAAAATACCGCCATGGGCTTTGGTGACCGCCCCCGGTTTGGGCTGGGGTATACCAGCCATCCCTAAAGGACCGGCTCCCTGGTAAATGGGGTCATGCACGGTACCCAACAGTGGATCGGCGATGCCCCGTTCGTCAAAGCGCAGGGTTGTAGCATCAACTTCCACAAATTTGGCTTCTTGGGTGAAGGGGGAAAAACGGTTATTTTTAGCTTCCCCCAAAACCAGACGCGCCGCTGCGGTTTTTCCCACCCCCGGCGGCCCGTAGAGCAAAACGTGTTGTGGATTGGGACCACAAAGTGCCGCCCGCAAGGCCTTCAACCCTTCCTCCTGCCCGATAATCTGGGTAAAAGTAGCCGGGCGCACCTTTTCTGCAAGGGGTTCTGTTAAGGAAAGTGACCGTAAACGGTGCAGTTCTTCCATTTCCTTAGAGGATTCCTTTTCCACCGCGACCTTGTTTCCTCTTTGGTTGCGTAAAAGATTCCAAAAATAGACACCGATAATCACCGCTAAGGCAATCTGCAGCAAACCAAATAAACCCGTCCAACCATAAAGTCCGGACAATGCTCCTCCCTCCTTCTCAGGTTAAACCTGATATAGATCTATCACTATTATTTCCTGAGAAAGAGGTAAATAAACCATCCCGGGCAGATAAAACCTTAAAAATTGGCTTGCTGCAAAAAAAGGGTGGCCACCGTCGGCGGCCACCCTAGCAGGCTAGGACGCTGAAACCTCTTTTTTTTGCCTTTTTCCAGAGGTTAGAAGCCGTGGTTTTTCTTCCTTGCGAACCACCCCGGGGGTGATAATACATTTGTCGATGTCTTCCCGGGAGGGTATTTCATACATAATATCCAACAAAAACCCTTCCATGATACTGCGCAACCCGCGGGCACCTGTTTTGTGCCGTGTGGCCTCGTCGGCAATAGCCTCCAAAGAGCCTTCCTTAAATTCCAGCTGTACGCCGTCCAGTTCAAACATTTTCTTATACTGTTTAACAAGGGCATTCACCGGCTCTGTTAAAATCCTGACCAGGGAATCCCGGTCCAAGAGATCCAGGACGGCAACAACCTGCAGACGCCCGACACATTCCGGGATCAGACCATATTTGATCAGGTCTTCCGGGTGCACCTTGCGCAAAATGTCGCCTATTTTTAGGTCAAGCTTGGGCCGGATATCGGCGCCAAAGCCCATTCCCCCGGCACCGGTGCGCTTAAGAATTATTTTTTCCAGGCCATCGAAAGCACCGCCGCAAATAAATAGAATGTTAGTAGTATCGATCTGCATAAATTCCTGATGGGGATGCTTGCGCCCCCCTTGGGGGGGAACGCTGGCCATTGTCCCTTCCAGTATCTTTAAAAGAGCCTGCTGTACCCCTTCACCGGAAACGTCCCTGGTAATGGAGGGGTTTTCACTCTTGCGGGCAATCTTGTCAAATTCGTCGATATAAACGATCCCTTTTTCCGCCTTTTCCAGATCGTAGTCGGCTGATTGGATCAATTTCAAAAGGATGTTTTCCACATCCTCCCCCACGTAGCCGGCCTCTGTAAGCGATGTGGCATCGGCAATAGCAAAGGGAACGTTAAGAAGACGTGCCAGGGTTTGGGCCAGCAGTGTTTTTCCCACCCCTGTCGGCCCGATGAGGACGATATTACTCTTTTGTAATTCGACATCATCAACCTTTTGTGAAGCATTAACCCGCTTGTAGTGATTGTAGACAGCCACAGACAGTGTTTTTTTGGCATCATCCTGCCCGATCACATATTTATTGAGAACTTCGTGTATTTCTGCCGGTTTAGGCAAGTCCACCAGGTTCAATTCAAAATCATCACCCAACTCTTCTTCGATGATTTCGTTACAAAGCTCAATGCATTCGTCACAGATATAAACGCCCGGGCCGGCCACCAGTTTACGGACCTGTTCCTGGCTTTTACTACAAAAGGAACACTTGAGCTGACCCTTTTCATCACTGAACTTAAACATCTTTTCTCACCTCTTTGCGAGTTCCCTTTTCTCCAAGACAGCATCCACCAGGCCATATTCAACCGCTGCCTCAGCAGACATGAAAAAATCCCGATCCGTATCCTTGGCGATACGCTCTTCCGGCTGCCCGGTATGCCGGGAAAGAATCCTGTTCAGGCTTTCCCTGATGCGTAAAATTTCCCGGGCATGAATTTCAATATCTACAGCCTGCCCCCGGGCGCCCCCTAAGGGTTGGTGCACCATAATGCGTGAATTGGGGAGTGCAAAACGTTTTCCTTTGGTCCCTGCTGCCAAGAGGACTGCTCCCAAACTGGCAGCCAGACCGACACAAATTGTCGAAACATCCGGTTTGATATATTGAATGGTATCATAGATAGCCATCCCGGAATAAACTTCCCCGCCTGGTGTATTGATATAAAGGTTAATATCTTTATCAGGATCTTCCGATTCCAAAAACAGCAATTGGGCAATAATCAGATTGGCAATTACATCGTTAACGGGTGTGCCAATAAAAATAATCCTGTCTTTTAACAGCCGGGAGTAAATATCGTACGCTCTTTCCCCACGGCTTGTTTGTTCAACGACCATTGGAACCAACTGCATCAGATTTTTATTCGCTTCCATTTTTCCATCCCTTCTGGAAATAGTAACCATATTATAGCCTGCCCTATTCCGTTTTACAACTAACTATTTGTTTGCCGGGCTGTTGGCAGTCAGGCCTCCGGCTTTTCAGGACTATTCTCAGCCGGGAAAGCCCCTGCCTGCGCATCTGCCTCTGTTTCGCGGGCCGCTACTGTATCCTTTTCATCTGTTGCCTCTTCTTCTGCAGCAGCCTTTTCAACCTCGATCACGTTTGCATGTTTAACCAACAGGTCAATCACTTTACGGTAACGAATTTCATGCGCCATAATATCCAGACGCCCCTGTTTGGAAAACTGTTCCTTAATACCGGCTACGTCAACCTCCTGCCGGTCAGCAATCTCCCGGATCTGTTTTTCAATTTCTTCTTCAGAAGCCGTAATGCCTTCCTGCTTGATAATGGCATCCAGAACCAGATTTGCCCGGGCATGTTTGGTAGCATCTACCCGGCGTTCTTTTTTTAGTTCTTCCAGGCCCCCCTCCAGCAGTTCCCCGTATCTTTCCAAATCAAGGCCCTGCATACGCAGATAATATTCAAATTCTGCTAAGGAAGCCTCCAGTTCTCTTTCAATTAACACTTCCGGCACATCCACCTTGGAATTTTCAGCAGCTTTTTCGATTATTTTACTTTCCAACGCCACCTTTTGCCTGTGTTCCAGCGACGTTTTGAGTTTCTGTTCCACATCAGCTTTGAATTCCTCCAACGTGGAAAACTCCTCTGTCAGCTCCTGGACAAAATCGTCGTTTAACTCCGGTAGCTGCGGCCTTTTAATTTCTTTGATCAATACTTCAAAAACCGCCTCCTTACCCGCCAGTTCTTCACGAAAATAATCTTCCGGGAAAGTGGCCTTCACTTCCCTTTTTTCATCCTTGCGGGCGCCCAAAAGCTGTTCCTCAAAACCCGGGATAAAAGTATGCGATCCGATCTCCAGGGAATAGTTTTCTGATACACCGCCTTCAAAGGGGTTACCGTCAATTTTACCCTCAAAATCTAACACGGCCAGATCTTTTTCCTGCAGTTCTGCATCCTCCACAGTAACCAGGCGGGCATGTTGTTCAAGCAGGGATTCCAGGTACCGTTCCATATCTTCAGGGGTAACCTCTTCCCTGACATGTTCAACAGTAATTCCTTTATAATCACACAGCTCAACTTCAGGCTTGACGTCAACGGTAACCTTAAAGATAAGCGGTTTATCTTTTTCAATCTGCACCAGCTCAAATTCGGGCTGGTCGATCGGTTCCAACTGACATTCCTTTACCGCTTTGCTGTAGCCGGGGTTAACCAGTATTTCCAATGCTTCTTCATAAAGAATTTCTGGTCCAAAACGTGATTCCAACACCCTGCGCGGCACCTTTCCCTTACGGAAACCCGGCAGGTTAATCCCCTTTACAACCTTGCGATAAGCCTGATCCAGGGCAGCATTGACTTCTGTATCGGGAATTTCAATTTCCATACGGACTTTATTGTTGTCTATTTTTTCCCACCTGTACACTTATTATGCCCACCTCCATGAATTTAGCAGAAACTTGGCCTTTGGTGTTGCCGGATCGCCCGGCCGGCAGTTATAAAGGCTGCCGGCGCGGCCTGGCTAGACACCTATTTCCCGGCCCCAACTTTTATTTACCACAAGGCCACGATAATTTCAAGCCCAAGAAATAAAAGATGTCGCCAAGGCGACTGCTAAAAATATACAGCAATATTTCCAGAACTTTATTACATTTTAGCACATCCAACCCCGGCAGGCAATAAGCAAGATTAGAGATTTTACTCCCATTTGCAAGCAATTAAGGACTAATACCCGGTTCGTGCAATCCCCCGGCTGAAAACAAAACGCTGTTCCCAGCCTTTATTGCTGCTGCATTTGCCTGTATACTTATATTATATTCCAAACCGGCGCGGATTCCAACAGGAATCCCGCCCTTTGTAAAGAATATTAAAATAATAAAGAGTCTTGACTCTTGGCTTCGAAGGTTTATGCTGGAAAGGATGAATGCCATGCTAAAATTTAATAAAGAGGTAGTTTATACAGACCTGCTGGATCCCCGGGAGGACTTCCGCCCCCAAAAGATCGAAACGGAAATACGCACCGATCCCTTGACGGGTGAAAGCGGCAGGCTGGCTCATTTTGGCGTGATTAGGATGCAAAAGGAAGATTTTTTGGCCTGGGATACCCCTGAAAACCGCAGCCGCTGCCCTTTCTGCCCGGAAAATTTGGCAAAGGTTACCCCCCAATATCCCCCGCAGTTTATACCGGAAGGCCGGCTTAAAAGAGGCCAGACGACGATTATTCCCAATATCGCCCCTTACGATCAATACAGCGCTTTGGCTGTAATGAGCAGGGCGCATATTGTTCCCTTGGAAAAAATGACAACCCCACTTTTAAAGGACGCCCTGGTTGCCGGCCTGGATTTTGCCCGCCGGGCCGCCGCCCGGGAAAACGGCCGCCTGCCTTACCAACTAATCATCTGGAACTATATGCCTCCCTCCGGAGGGGGGCTTGTCCACCCTCACCTGCAGATTATCGTTACGGGCTTTCCGGGTAATCTTTACCGCAAAACCTTGGAACACAGCCAAAATTTTTACAGGGAACATGGCAAAAATTACTGGCAGGAACTTTGCGCTGTAGAGAAAAAATTAGGGAAACGCTTTATCGGCAGCACAGGGGCGGGACACTGGTTAACCCCTTTTGTCCCCCAGGGTCTTTTGGGGGAATTTATGGTTGTTTTCCCCGAAGTCAAGACGATCGCTGATTGCCAGGAGGATACGCTGCAAGATCTGGTAGCCGGCCTACAGCGCCTGTTTGCCTATTTTGAGGAAATGGGCATCGCCAGTTTTAATATGGGGCTGTTTTTTGCCCCTGTAGGGGAGGCAGAAAAATATTTTTCCCTGCATGCCCGCTTTGTTCCCCGGACCTATTTGAACCCGCAGGAAAAACCGTCGGACATTAACGCCATGCAGATGAGCCTGCAGGAACCCGTGACCGTCATCCGTCCGGAAACCCAATGTGCAGAGCTGCGGGAGCTTTGGGGGAAAGGAGAAAAATAGGCGGTTTTTCCAGGCAAAAGGGGCCTGCACCCCTTTTTGCGACCATCCCCTTTGCGGTAAAGGGCGGCGCGGCCTGCTTAGCCCCGGGGACGGCAGCAAACCCTTTTAAATTTCCCAAGCCCTTTCCCAAGGCTAATACAGTTTGCCCCCGGTTTTCCGGGGGCAGCAGCCCCCTGTGGGGCAACGGCGCGATTAGCCGGCCCCGTTGTTTAATTCTTCAAAACTATTTCCGCAAAAAAATTGGCGGCATTGTCCGTTTATGGGCACTGGCCTGCTGCAAGGCAGCAATTTTTTCCTGCAGGGCAGGTTCTGTTTGTTCCCCTCTTAAACAGCTGTCCAGTTCTTTGTAAGAAAAACCCATTTCAACCTCATCTGTCTGCCCTTTCCAGAGGCCGGCTGTGGGTTTTTTAGCCGTTATTTCCCGGGGAACACCCAAGTAGTCGGCCAGCGTCCACACTTCTTCTTTTAAAAGATCGCCTAGCGGCTCCAAGTCTACCCCGGAATCACCGTGTTTGGTAAAATAGCCGGTAAGGATCTCACTTTTATTGCCAGTGCCGATCACCCGATAATGTTTACGTGCAGACCAGTAATAAAGGGAGGTCATGCGCAGGCGGGGTTTGATGTTCACCGCCGCCATGCTCTGGGGGTCTTTTTGCCCTTTTTCCCCCTCTAAGGCCTGCAGCAGCTGTGTAAAGACCCCTTCCAAATTTACAATTTTATAAGGTATTGCAAATTTTTCAGCAAGAAGAACAGCATGTTCCAGTTCCGTTTTTGGACCGAAACAGGGCATCATCAACGCCAGGCAGTCGGCACCGAAAGCCCTTTTGCACAACAGCGCCACCACAGCAGAATCAAGGCCGCCGCTCAAACCGTAGATACCCCCCCGGCCCCCTGAAGAAAAAACCATATCCTTTAACCAGTCCACTAATTCCCGGCACAATTTTTCTGGTGACAAGATGCTGACTGCTCCTTTCCCTGGGTATATATTTACACTATGTTCACCTTATTTTATCTTCACTCCCGCCATACCGGCCAAGGGGGCGACAATCAAGGCCAGAAACTGCTTTTTTCCAACGCTGTAATAAACCTGTCATAAAAAAAAGGATAGCGGGCCACCATACAATCTACCAGTTCCTTCATTTCCTGCCTTTTTGTTTCCCCGGCCATCGGGCAGGTATTTTTGATCGCCGGCAGGTTTTCCTGCTGCGCCAAAGAAAAAAGCGTTTTTTGGGGCAGGTAAATTAATGGCCGGATCAGGTAAAGATCCTGGCGGTTAAGATAAGTAGTGGGTTTAAAGGTTTTCATTCTGCCTGTAAAAATAAGGTTTAAAAAATAGGTCTGGAGCAGATCGTCAAGATGGTGCCCCAAGGCCACCCGGTTACAACCCAAGTCCCGGGCAGCCTGGTGGAGGGCTCCCCGCCGTAGTTTGGCGCACAGGGAACAAGGGTTCTTTTCCCGGCGCTTATCAAAAACAATTTTCCTGATCAATGTCTTTTCGCGATGCAGGGGCACCTGCAGGCGGGAACAAATGTTTTCCAAAGGAGAAGTATCCATTTCCCAACCCAGATCGATGTAAACAGCCTGCAGGGAAAATTTAAAAGGAACCTGGGACTGTATCCGGGAAAAGATATAAAGCAGGGCACTGCTGTCCCGGCCCCCGGAAACACCCAAAGCCACCCGGTCCCCGGCCTGCAGCATCGCGTATTTGATCATGGTTCTTTTTACAGTAGCCAATAACCGTTTGCGTGCAAGGCGGTTCAATTCATACCCGGCCTTTCTGTTTATGTAACCCCAAAAATGCTTTAATCTTTTCCTTGTCATCCCCGGCCAGTACCAGGCGCAGCACATAGGGCAGGTGCTTTTCACGCCCGGCGCTCAAATAGAAAGAAATACACTGCAGGTAAACTTCCCGGTAGTCTTCTGCTGCCGCAACCAGATCTTCCACAGCTTCTTCCTTAGTATCCCCGGTCCCCCAAAGATCAAGTTGGGGCACATAAAGTAGCCACAGGCCAAAAATTTCTTCCCGTTCCCATTCAACTTCACAGGCATAACTTTTAAAAAGAATTTCCGCCAGCCGCTTACCCAAGACCCAAGACTGCAGTGACGAATCCCGGGCACCGATTGCAAAAAGGCGCAACCTTTGGTTGGATTCCTCCAGAATATAAGGTAATTGCTTGCCGACCTCGTCCCCAATGAGCTGGATCATTAAACCACCCCGGAAAATATGCTTTTTGTAGCCTTAGTTTTATAACAAGATGTTTTACAACCGTACAGGGGAGGTAAAAACCAATAAAAATGAGCATAGGCCGGGCGATACAGCCCTTTAACATCTTATCATATAATTTTACCGGAGGAAATAATTCTTTTAGTGCGCATATTTTTATTGACATCCAAACCGGCAATTGCTAAAATAGGATGAACGTAATAAGATCCTTTAAACCAGTCCGGAGAGGCTGGAAAGGAGTTAACAGGTTACGTATGTAATGGTGGCTTTTAACCTCCTGGGCCGACTCCGGCGTCAGGAGGTTTTTTAATGTGTGCAACTCTGAAAGCCAAGCTCGTTCTGGAGGACGGTTCCCTTTTTAAAGGCATCTCCCGGGGAGCCGCGGGCGAAGCCCTTGGCGAAATTGTTTTTAATACAAGCATGACTGGCTATCAGGAAATTATCACCGATCCTGCCTCCTGCGGCCACATCCTAACGATGACCTTCCCGCTAATGGGTAATTATGGTATTAATGAGGAAGATTTTGCCTCCCGCAGCCCCTTTTTAAGGGGCTTTATTGCGCGCGAAATCTGCCCGACACCCAGCAACTGGCGAACGGTAAAGTCCTTGGGGGACTACCTGCAGGAACAAAACATTATCGCCATGGATGGGGTCGACACCAGAGCCCTGGCACGTTTAATCCGGGAAAAAGGCAGCCTGCGGGGAATTATCACCACTGCAGATACACCTGAAAATATCCTTTTAGAAAAAACAAGGAAAGCACCCCTGCTTTCCGATCTGGATCTGGTTTCTGCAGTTACCACCCCAAAGGTCTACAGCTATGACCACAGTGTCCCCCACCTTGTTGTTTTGGATTTGGGCCTGCAGCTGAAGCTGCTGCACCTGCTGCACCAAGGAGGCTACCGCCTAACCGTCGTCCCGGCCGGGTTCCCTATACAGGACATTGTAGGCCTTAAACCGGACGGGCTGGTCCTGGCCGGTGGCCCCGGTGATCCCCGGCAGGCG